>JACKLQ010000001.1:1200000-1500000 GCA_024235835.1 Thiobacillus sp.
ACGAACAGCCCCTGGAATTCCAGGTATGGGCCCTGGATGGACAGGGTGGGGGGCGTCTGGTGCTGCGCTCCCCCCATGCCCCGCTCCTGGGGCTCCATGCCAGGCCGGGTTATGCCGAGATCACCCACGACGGCCGGGAATGGCGCATCCTCAACCAGCGGGACGGGGACCAGCGGCTCCAGGTCCAGGTGGCCCAGCCCACGGGCAAGCGATCCCAGGCCGCCCTGGAGGTGGCCCTGCGGGTACTGGCTCCTTTCACCCTGGCCCTCCCCCTGCTGGTGCTGCTGCTCTTCATGGCCGTGGGCCGGGGCCTGCGCCCCCTGGAGCGGCTGGCGGCCGATGTGGCAGCCCGGGCCCCCGACGCCCTGGCACCCCTGCCCACCGGAGACATGCCCCAGGAGGTGTTGCCCCTGGTCACCGCTCTAAACACCCTGCTGGAGCGCCTGGGCCGGGCCCTGGACAACGAGCGACGCTTCACCGCCGATGCCGCCCACGAACTGCGCACACCCCTGGCCGCCCTCCAGGTCCAGGCCCAGGTGGCCCATATGGCTCGGGATGAAACCACCAGGAACCACGCCGTGGATCAGGTGCTGGCGGGGGTGACCCGGGCCACCCATCTGGTGGAGCAGTTGCTGCGCCTGGCCCGCCTGGACCCCATGGACAGCTTGGCGGATGCTGCCCCCTGCCCCCTCGCCCCCCTGGCCGAGCAAGTCGCCGAGTCCCTGCGTCCCCAGGCACGCGCCCGGGACATCGTCCTGGACATCCTGGTGCCCGGGGGCCTGGTGCTCAGGGCGGATGCCGATCTGCTGGGCCTGGCCTTGCGCAACCTGCTGGAAAATGCCATGCGCCATGGGTCGGAGGCCGGCCGGGTGGAGGTAGGTGCCGACGAGGGAGCCGAAGGGACTCCTGGCGGAGCCCGGCTATGGGTGCGGGATGACGGCCCCGGCGTGCCCCAGGGAGAGCTGGCGCGCCTTACGGAACGCTTCTACCGGGGCCGGGAAGTAAGTGCCGAAGGCAACGGCCTGGGGCTGGCCATCACACAGCGCATTGCCAAACTGCATGGCGCCGAGCTGCGCCTGGAGAACCTGGCCGGCGGTGGTTTCCAGGCCACGCTGGCTTTTCCCGCCGCCTTGAGCGTCCGTTGACTCCTGGCACGGAAAATGCGCCCGCCAGGCAACCACGTCCGTCTGACCATCCAGGTGGCCAACACCCCCGCCAACCGCAACCTCATGTTCAGCCTAAGCATGCCTCGGCCACACCTCCCCCTGAGCGGGCTGGTGCTCCTGCCGGGCTTCCTCATCTGGGCCGCGGTGGGACGGGCCCTGGCGCCCATGGAACGGGCGCGACGGGATATCGGCCAGCGGGACGCCCTGCGCTACACTTCATCCTCCGGCCGGGTGGACCTGGCCCTGAATCTGGAGAAAGCAAGGTCGTGCTGACGGTCCGCGACATTGGCCCTGGCATCCCGCCGCATGAGAGGGACCGAGTGTTCGATCCGCCACCGCCTGGCGGGCGGCGACGTCCCCGGCGGCGGCCCGGGACTGACCCTCTTGTGTGAAGACGTGGCCCAGCACCATCACGATATTCGGCTGGAAGACACTCCCTGCGGCGGCCTCGCCATGCAAATCGCGTTTCCGGCCGCGCCCCCGTCGCCATGAGCCACCCATAGGACGCCCATGAGACGTCGCCTCCTTCCCATACTCAAGGTACTGGGCATGGTCATCGGCGTGTTCGGCCTGTCCATGCTGCTGCCCCTGGCCATCTCCCAGGCCATCGACGACCAGGCCCAGATGGCCTATGACGAGGCCGTGCTCATCACCCTGGCCCTGGGCCTGCTGCTCTGGCTGGTGTCGGCGCGCTGCCGGGAAGAACTCAAGCCCCGGGACGGCTACCTGCTTGTGGTGCTGATCTGGACCCTGACGCCCGCCCTGGCCGCCCTGCCCCTTCTGATCCACATGCCGGACCTGTCCTTCACCGACGCCTATTTCGAGACCATGTCCGGTCTCACCACCACCGGCGCCACGGTCCTGTCCGGCCTGGATGACCTGCCCCCCTCCATCAACGTCTGGCGCGCCCAGCTGCACCTCGTGGGCGGCATGGGCGTCATCGTGCTGGTGGTGGCGGTACTGCCCCTGCTGGGCATCGGCGGCCGGCAGATGTACAAGGCGGAGACACCGGGTCCCATGAAGGACACCAAGCTCACGCCCCGCATGGAGGAGACCGCCAAGGGGCTTTGGGTGGTGTACCTCATCGCCACCAGCGCCTGCTTCCTGCTGTTCCACTTCTTCGGCATGAGCTGGCTGGACGCCCTGATCCACGCTTTCTCGGTCATGGGCCTGGGGGGCTTTTCCTCCCACGACGCCAGTTTCGGCCATTTCGACTCCGTGCCCCTGGAACTCATCGCCGAGGGCTTTGCCCTGCTGGCGGGCATGAATTTCGCCACCCATTTCCTGGCCCTGCGCCAGAAAAGCCTGCATCCCTACCGCATGGACCCGGAAATCCGCTGGTTCCTGGGCATTGTCCTGGGCAGCTGCTTCATGCTGGCCCTCTATCTGTGGGCCCGGGATATCTACCTGGACTTTCCCAGCGCCCTGCGCTACGCCAGCTTCAACACCATCTCCATGGCTACCAGCCTGGGCCTGGCCACCGCGGACTTCAACATCTGGCCCTATTTCGCGGGCCTGTGGCTGCTGTTCCTGTGCAGTTTCTCCACCTCGGCGGGATCCACCGGCGGCGGCATCAAGATGATGCGGGCCATCCTGCTGTACAAGCAGGTGTTCCGGGAGATCAGGAAGGCCTTGCACCCCCAGGCTGAACTGCCGATCCGGCTGGGCGAAACGGTGGTACCCAACAAGATCATGTACGCCGTGCTGGCCTTCGCCTTCGTGTACATGGTGTCGGTGGTGGGCCTCTCACTATTGCTCATCTTCTCGGGCCTGGACGTGTTCACCGCCTTCTCCGCCACCGTGGCCTGCGTGAACAACACGGGCCCCGGCCTGGGCCAGGTGGGCCCCGCCAACACCTATGCCGTGCTAAGCGACTTCCAGACCTGGGTGTGCACCTTCGCCATGCTCCTGGGACGGCTGGAGCTTTTCACCCTGCTGGTGGTGCTCTCCCCCGCATTCTGGAAGAAATAACCGTCCGGAGCATTAAAATCCCTGCTCCCACGGAGATTGACCATGACCCCAGCAAGAGACCCCGCCCCTGCCGCTGCCACCCACTCTCCCAACGCCCCCAACACCCTTATCCAGGCCACGGTGGATCACCTGGCCCGCTTCGCCCCCTTCGACGGCATGGCGAAGGATCACCTGATCTGGCTGGCGGAACGCCTGAATCTGGGCTACTTCGCCAAGGGCGAGGTCATCCTGGAACCGGACCGGGGCAACGTGGACCGCCTGTTCATCATCAAGCAGGGCATCGTCCAGGGCGAACGGGAAGATTCCAGCGCCTGGCTGGAAGTCCACGAGGGGGAGTCCTTCCCCCTGGGGGCCCTGCTGGCCAACCGGGCCCCCATCTCCACCTTCCGGGCCAAGGGGGACGTGTTCACCTACGAGCTCTCCGCCGCGGACTTTCACGCCCTGCTGCGCCTCTCGCCGGAATACCACGACTTCTGCACCCGCCGCATCGCCGCCCTGCTGGCCAGGTCCCAGCAGACCATGCAGGCCCAGTACGCCACCGCCACCTCGGGCCATCAGTCCCTGGAAAAGCCCCTGTCAAGGATCATCCAGCGCAAGCCCATCACCTGCATGCCGGACACACCGATCAGGGAGGCCCTGGAGACCATCCAGGCCAACAAGATCAGCGCCATCGTCGTCACCCAGGATGACTTTCCCGTGGGGGTGTTCACAGTGCGGGATCTCATCAGCCGGGTGGTGTTGCCGGGTACGGACCTGGTTACCCCAATCCGCCAGCTGATGACCCCGAACCCGGTCTACCTGGCTCCCAGCGACCATGCCTTCGAGGCCGCCCTGCTCATGGCCCAGCGGGGATTCCGCCATATCCTGGTGGTGGACAAGGGACACCTTGTGGGCGTGGTGTCCGAGAAGGATCTGTTCTCCCTGCAACGGGTGGGGGTAACCCGCATTTCCTCCAATATCCGCGCCGCCGAAAGCCTGCTGCCCATCCAGGCCGCCGCCGGGGACATCCGCCAACTGGCCCACAACATGCTGGCCCAGGGCGTCACGGCGGAACAACTCACCCAGCTCATCTCCACCCTCAACGACCTGGTCACCAGCCGCATCATCGAACTGCAACTGGCCAAGGACCCGGAAGCGGCCAGGATCGAGTTCTGCTGGCTGGCCCTGGGTTCGGAAGGCCGCCTGGAACAGACCCTGAACACCGACCAGGACAACGGCATCATCTTCACCATTCCCCCGGGCATGGACGCCGAGGGGGTGCGCAAGATCCTGCTGCCCTTCGCCAAGCGGGTCAACGACGACCTGGATGCCTGCGGCTTTCCCCTGTGCAGCGGCGAGGTCATGGCCTCCAACCCCAAGTGGTGCCTTTCCCTGGCGGAGTGGAAGAAGACCTTCGACCACTGGATCGACCACGGCGACCCCGTGGCTCTGCTGAATTCCACCATCTTCTTCGACTTCCGCGCCCTGCACGGCGCCGAGCAACTGAGCGAAACCCTGCGGACATGGCTGAGGGACGAGGCCCGCAAGAACAGCCGCTTCCTGCACCAGATGGCGGTGAACGCCATGCGCAACCGGCCGCCCCTGGGCATGGTGCGGGACTTCGTCACCGGCGAGGGGCACACCCTGGACCTGAAGCTCAACGGCATCACCCCCTTCATCGACGCCGCACGCATCTACAGCCTGGCCTACGGCATCACCGAGACCAACACCCTGCAGCGCCTGCGGGCCATCGCCGAGCCCCTCCACATTAAGGAGCAGGATGCCGAAGCCTATTGCGACGCCTTCGTCTTCATCCAGCTCCTGCGCCTGCGACAACATCATGACCAGAGCGAACGGGGCGAGACCCTCTCCAACAAGATCGACCCGGACCAGCTCAACGACCTGGACCGCCGCATCCTGAAGGAGGCCTTCCGCCAGGCCCGCAAGCTCCAGACCAAACTGAGCGTGGACTACCAGGTATGAGCGCCTCCGCCCGGCCGCCCGTAGAAGGCGCTCACCCTCCCCCGGGGAGGAAGTCACCCCGTGACAGGAGGGCCGTACCATGAGCGCCTACGCCCGGCTGCCCGTAGGAGGCGCTCACCCTCCCCCGGGGAGGATGTCACCCTGTGACAGGAGGGCCGTGCCATGAACCTGCTGAGACGACTGCTGCCTTCCCTGGCGCCCAGGCCCAAGCTCACCCAGGCCCAGGAGGACCGTATGGCCGCCTGGCGCGCCCTGCCCACCACCACCGCCAGGGTGCCCCTGGAACAAAGCCGCCTGGTGGTGGTGGACGTGGAAACCAGCGGCCTCAACATCCACAGGGACCGGCTCATCGCCATCGGCGCCGTGGCAGTGGTGAACGGCCGCGTGGCCCTGGCGGACAGCCTGGAGATCGTGCTGCAGCAGGACGTGGTGAGCGGCAAGGACAATATCCTCATCCACGGCATCGGCGGCGAGGTGCAACGGGAGGGCGTGCCGCCGGCAGCGGCCCTTCTCACCTTCCTGGAATTCGTGGGCAAGTCTCCCCTGGTGGCCTTCCACACCGGCTTCGACCAGGCCATGATCGGCCGCGCCATCAGGACCTATCTGGGTTTCCGCCTGGATCACCAGTGGACCGACCTGGCCTATGTGGCGCCTACCCTCTTTGCCCGGCTGGCCCGCAGCCACCGCAGCCTGGACCACTGGATGGAGTACTTCCAGATCAGCAACTACGCCCGCCACAGCGCCCTGGCGGACGCCCTCTCCACGGCGGAACTGCTGCTGGCCCTGCGCCCCCGCCTGAAGGAACGGGATGCGGACAGCTTCAGTGGCCTGCGGGACATGGAACGGGAATGGCGCATGCAGACCCAGCACACCTGACGCAAGCCTGCGCCGTGCAAGCCAGGCGACCTCGGAAAACTGCAGCCAATCTCATGAGGATCACCGCTAGCGCGGATGCAGAAGCTCCCTTAGGAAGGCGCGCTGGTCGCTCAAGCCACGAAAGTGCTTGTAGGCCTTCACCGCGAACTGCCTGGGGTTCATTGCGTAATAAAGCTCGGTGATATCCGCGGCGCCGTCGAAGGCAGGCAAGCCTGGGTACTCCCCAAGCAGGATGGACCGTTCCTCGGCGGGGAGCGAGGAGATCTGCGCTATGGCCGCCACATATTCATGCATTGCCAGGGAGGGGCAGGAACGATCGCATCCCTCGTGGATGGCCGCATGGGCCAGTTCGTGGACGATGTAGCTCTGCCACTGGGCGCGATTAGCTATGGCCGCCATCCCCGGCGCTGCCCGGGCGGCCAGGCACTTCGCCGCCTGGAAGTCCCGCATCGTGACGGTCCGGGACGGCGCGTCGAAATGAGCGATCTCCTGTGCATCGTGGAAACACCCGGCATCCTCCCCAACCAAATGCAGGCTGACTCCAAGCGGTACCGGCAGGCCAACCTGAATGAAAAACCGCTCGGCGCGCTCCACTGCCTGGCAGGCGCTGACAAGATCCTCTTGCGTGCCCGCGGCAACGAGAATGCCCCCCTGGCCGCAACGGTCCTGGGCTGCCAGAGGCCACGGCGAGCAGCACCAGAGAATGACCACCATCCAGAGGGCAATGCGCGGGAAAGGGTCGCCGGACAGCCGCGACGAATACCGCTCATGCAAGGTCAAATATGGCTCCTCTTTCCGGCACGTCCACCTTCCATCCCAGCCCCTCCCGCAGCAACTGGCCGAAGCCCAGGGCCGTCTCGGCCTCGCCGTGGACCACGAAGGTGCGCTTCGGCGGCTTCTTGAACCAGGACAGCCACTTCACCAGGGCGTCCCGGTCAGCGTGGGCGGAGAGGCCGCCCAGGGTGTAGAGGTCGGCCCGCACGGGTACCGTTTCCCGGAACAGGCGCACGGTCCTGGCGCCATCCACCAGGCGCCGGCCCAGGGTACCTTCCGCCTGGAAGCCGGCGATGATGATGGTGCTCTCCTTGCGGGGCAGGTTGAACTTCAGGTGGTGCTTGATGCGCCCAGCGTCGCACATGCCCGAGGCGGAGATGATGATGGCCCCCTCGGTGATCTTGTTGAGGGCCATGGATTCCTCCACGCCCTCGGTCATGCGCAGGTAGGGGGCGTCCGGGCTGGTGCGGAACCAGCGCATCAGTTCCACGGTTTCCTCGTCCAGGTTGGACTGGTTCTTCAGGGTGATCTCCGTGGCGGCGCTGGCCATGGGGGAATCCACGAAAATGGACAGGTTCCTGGGCAGGCGCCGATGCCGCGCCATGGCCATGAGCAGGAACAGCAACTCCTGGGTACGGCCCACGGCGAAGGCGGGAATGATGACGTTGCCCTTCTTGCGTTGCAGGGTGTCCGTTACGGCATGGACCAGTTCCTCCTCGGTCTCGGCCATGCCCTTGTGCAACCGGTTGCCGTAGGTGGATTCCACCAGCAGCACGTCGGCGGATTCGATGGGCGTGGGATCGTTGACGATGGGCCGGGCGGGCATGCCCAGGTCGCCGGAGAACACCAGCTTCTTCTCCTTCCTGCCTTCCTTCACCCACACCTCCACGCTGGCGGAACCCAGGATATGACCGGCATCCCGGAAGCAGGCCCGCACCCGGCGATCGGGGTTGATCTCCCGGTCGTAGCCCACGCCCTTCAGCAGCCTCAGGGCCGCATTGGCCTGGGTTACGGTATAGAGAGGCGCCAGGTCGCCCCTGCGGGCCTTCTGGGACTTGCGGGCCTTGCGGCTGGCGTAGTTGGCCCACTCGGCTTCCTTTTCCTGGATGTAGGCTGAATCCGGCAGCATCACCCCCAGCAGGTCCTTGGTGGCCCGGGTGCAATACACCGGGCCGCGATAGCCCAGGGCCGCCAGGCGGGGCAGCAGGCCGCTGTGGTCGATGTGGGCATGGGTGAGGAGTACGAAATCCAGGGATTCCGGATCGAAGGCGGGGAAAGCCCGGTTGGCAGCGTCCGCCGTCCTGCCGCCCTGGAACATGCCGCAATCGACAATGAAACGCAGCCCCTCCGATTCCAGGAGATAACAGGACCCGGTGACTTCTCTGGAGGCGCCATGGAAGGTGAGTTTCATGTTTCCAGCATAGCGCGCCCATTCTGGTCCTGCCCGGGCCATGGGCCATAATCTGGCCATGAAAGAGAACCCAGGCCAGCCCGACTCCCCCGGGGACAAGTTCTCCGAGGACGACCCCCTCTCCTCTTCCCCCTCCACGCCCTGGTGGCGCAACTGGAAGGTGATGGTGCCCCTGTGGCTGGCCATGGGCGGCCTCATCTGGCTGGGGGAGCGCTACCAAGTGGACCACCGCATCATCGCCGGCAGCGTGTTCGTGGTGGGTGTGCTGTCCAACGCCTTCGCCTGGCTGCTGGGGGTCATCGCCCTGGTGCCCCTCATCGGCCCCCTCATCGTCAAGGTGCTGTCCATCGGCTTCATCTGGCTGCTCAACGCCGTGGGCTACCTGGTGTCCTTCATCGCCATTCGTCGAGGCTATTCCAGGGACGTGCTCACCTACCGGGGCCTGACGGTGGCGGTCATCGTCGGCATCGTCATCGGCTACGTGCTGGGCAAGCTGATCTAGCCGATAGAATCAGGGCAGTTTGCATACCGTATTCCTCTGGAGTCTATTCATGGACAACCCAAACCACTCCTCCTCCTTCTGGATCGGCAACGCCCTCCTGGGCCTGTCCCTGGTGCTGCTGATCTTCATGGGCAGCCTGTGGGAAATGATGGGTTCCCTGGCCATGGGCCTGTGGATGGGGGTGGCCGGCGTGGGCATGTACCTGGTCACCCGGGACAAGGGCCCCTCCTCCAACATGCCCGACTGACCGGAGCCACCGCCATGGACAAGCCCGCCCGCTCCGCCTCCGGCCACGACCTCACGCCCCCCACCGCCGAGGAACGGGAGGCCCTGGCCGCCGGCCTCACCCCGGAGGAGCGCAAGGTCATCCTGCACCAGGGCACCGAGCCCCCCTTCTGCGGCGGACTGCTGAAGGAGAAGCGCCAGGGCGTGTTTACCTGCCGCCTGTGCGGCCTGCCCCTGTTCCGCTCCAATGCCAAGTTCGAGTCCGGCACCGGCTGGCCCAGCTTCTACCAACCCTACGACCCGGACCACATCCGCAACATCCGGGACACCAGCCACGGCATGATCCGTACCGAGATCCGCTGCGCCCGCTGCGACGGCCACCTGGGCCACGTCTTCGACGACGGCCCCGCTCCCACGGGCCTGCGCTACTGCCTCAACTCCGCCTCCCTGGGCTTCCTGGAAGGGGATACGCCCCCACCCTGACCCGGCGCTAAAGCTCTTCGACTGTTGGCCGATAAGGAAAAACCAACAAGGGGAAGTCATGAGCCAACAAGAAGAATTGCGCCGCAACATCAAGGAACTGGTGGAAGACCTGCGCACCAATCTGCTTGAGATTGGCCAGGACTCCCTGCCCCAGGCCCAGGTGGTGCACAACACCCGGGACCGCCTGCGCTACATCGCCAGCCTCACCGAACAGGCCGCCAGCCAGACCCTCAATGCCGCCGAATCCATCGGTGACCGGTTGCAGGGCCAGCGCCAGCAGGCCCG
This sequence comes from Thiobacillus sp., assembly GCA_024235835.1. Taxonomy (NCBI): domain Bacteria; kingdom Pseudomonadati; phylum Pseudomonadota; class Betaproteobacteria; order Nitrosomonadales; family Thiobacillaceae; genus Thiobacillus; species Thiobacillus sp. The sequence goes on from JACKLQ010000001.1 coordinate 1,209,656, forward strand.
GACCCTTGCCAGGCTGACCCGCTCGCCACAATTGAGGGAATTTCTGGTTGCCCTGGAAGCGGAGCACGCCGCCTCCGCCCACGAGCTCAGCGAAGTCATCCAGGCCCAGGCCTTCCAGGACCTGGTGGGGCAGGTGGTGAACAAGCTCCTGGAGACGGTGGAAAAGATGGAGGTGGGGCTGGCCCATCTGCTGATCGAAGAGGAAGGGGAGCAGGGGTTGTTGGCGGGGCCCCAGGTGAGGGCCGAGGAACGGGTCAGCCAGGATGACATCGACAGCCTGTTCGACTGACTGTCTTTAGCCCCTCCCCCGCGTGCGGGGGAGGGGTTGGGGAGAGGGAAAGCCTTTCCCCTGAATGACCTCCAGTGGTATGCGAAGGGTAATTGGCCGGGGGCGCCCGGCAGCGCGTTACTCTTCTTGAGCGGCCAAGAAGAGTAACCAGAAGAAGGCCGCCCCGCTTCCGTCGAAACCCCGGGAATTCCGGACTTGCCTGGGGCAGCGAAAGAACTCGCTTCGCTCAGACACCTTTCGCTGGCCTCCGGCAACCCCAGTCAAGTCCGGAATTCCCGGCGCCGGCAGAGGGGGAGAAAACCAGCGGATTTCGCTACGCTTATCCACCGTGGAGGCCTACATGAATGCGCTTTGCTTCCGCCACCACGTCCGCAAGTGCAGCACCGAAAGATGAAAAAGGACAAGCGACAAGAAGGCCACTCTCTCTATACCAAGCGCTCTGCACGCCAATGACCCAGTATTTCCACTGACCTTCGTGTTTGCGAAGCGAGAAGATTGGACCACCACTCATCCCGTCAATGTCCTCGACGAAATTGGTTGGGTCGTCAGCAAACCTTGCATAGAACTGATTCTCGGCCTTCTCTTCTGCGTTATGAGGGGGCGGCGCAGACTTGAGCGGCGCAACAATGACGCGGGCCTTTATCAAGGTCTGCTCGTCATACTCGATCGACTCTGACGGTATTCCCACAAGTGCCCACCCATCTGTTTCATCGAGATGGGTGCCCCAAGCGTTAGTACCGATGGGAGACGCACCCCCGGCGGAAAGCGATAAACAGTAAAGGTCAGTCAATGGGACAGCTGCGTAGTCGAGACCTTTTTCCGGGTCATTAATAACAATCCAGTTCTCGATATCAAAGTGGTACGGAATCGCCATACCCATAAAGCGGTTCCCAGCCGAGTTGTCGCCAAGCCGCCAGACATCAAAAGATGCCCCCGATTGGAGCGCGGCGCTAACATCGGTGAGGATGTGACCTGCGGTGACATAGAACCAGACGTCATCAACATCAACGAGGAAGCCGGAAAAAATCAACAGCTTTGGTTTTTTCAATTGAGGGGCGTGTTGCAGGCAGGACAGCGTCACGAAATGGCGCCCAACTGTGTGATAGAGCCGTTCTGACAAACTCATTCGATTATTCCTCTGACGCAGCAAACACAATGCATAGGCGGATAAGCGAAGCGACATCCGCCGGTTTTCCTCCCCTCTGCCGGAGCCGAGGATGATGGCCTTGAGCGGGGTAGCCGAAGGCCGGCGAAAGCTGTCTGAGCCCGCAGGGCGAGTTCTTTCGCCGCCCGATCAAGGTCAGCAGCCTCGGGGTTTCGACGGCAGCGGGGCGGCCTTCTTCTGGTTACTCTTCTTGGCCGCTCAAGAAGAGTAACGCGCTGCCGGGCGCCCCCGGTCAATCACCCTGGCCTTACGTAGCAGCCTGCAATCAGCGTGACAGCGCAAGGAACCGCCGCTGGAATCCCCCCTGCCCCCCTTTGAGAAAGGGGGGGTTAACAGCACAGCCCTACTTGCAGCCCCCCGGCTGCCCCACCTTCATCCACCACTTAAGCCACTGATCCGCCCGCTGCCGCGCATGCCGGGTGGCAATCTTCTCCTCCGGTGACTGGTCGGCGCGGAAGTCGAAGGCCCGCCGGGCCAGGGGATAAACCTGGTACTCCACGTGAATTCCACGCTCCCACAGCGCATAGAAGGCCCGGCCGCCATTGATGCGCCGCAGCTCGAAATCCTCCTCGCCGATGAGGTAGAGGATAGGGGTGGTGATCTGCATCACCTCCGGCGCGATGCGGAAGAGCTGGTCCGGTTCCGGGGCGTTGGGGTTCTGCATGTGGCCGTAGTAGCTGACGATGGCGGCAATGTCCGGGCCCCGCCTGGCGGCCAGGCGGATGGCGTAGTAGGGCCCCCGGGACAGGGCAACGATGCCCACGGGCTGCTTGCAGGCCTCGGGCATGGCCATGAGGTGGTCCAGGGCCTTCTCCACGTCATTCTCCGTATCGGGGTCGTGCTCGGCGGGCCAGCGTTCGATCATGCGTCCGCTCTGCCAATCCGGCGCCACCACCAGGTAGCCCTGGGCCGCCAGCTCGGTGATGTGGCGGCGCTCATTGTCGTCGTAGCCCCGCTTGGCGTGGATGAACAGCACCGGCGGGAAGGGGCCCTTGCCCTCCGGAACGGCGATCTCCACGGGTACGTCCACGTCGCCGGACTTCAGGGTGAATTTGCGGATGTCCACGCCGGCGGCCCAGGCGGGGGCGGCCAGCAGCATCAGGGTCAACAGCAGCTTGCGCATGGTCTCTCTCCTCTCGCGGGGCTTACTTCAGGACCACCAGTACAACGCGGCGGTTCATGACCCGGCCTTCCCGAGTCTTGTTGTCGGCCACGGGGCGGGACTCGCCGTAGGCGGCCACCGCCAGGCGGTGCAGGGGTATGCCCGATTCCTGGTGCAGGAAGTCCCGCACCGCCTCCGCCCGCTGGCGGGACAGGCGCAGGTTGTTTTCCGCCGGGCCGGTGTCGTCGGTGTGGCCCTGTATCTCGATGTACACCCCCTGGTTATCCGCCTTGAGCTTGTCGGCAAAAGCCAGGAGGGCCAGGCGGGCGCTCTCGCTGAGACCAGAACGCTCCAGCTGGAAGCCGATGGATTCGCTAAGCACGGTCTCCATCAGCAGGCGGCCTTCCGCCAACTTGCCCGCGGCCCGGGCCCGCTCCAGGGCCTCCTTGGCGGTGGCGGAGATGGCGGCATCGGCTGCGTCGTTGCGAGCGAGGTGCTCGTTCATCTGAACCAGGCCCTTCTCGGCTTCATCCAGCCGGGTGTTGGCCACCTTCAGGCCCGTTTTCGCCGCGTCGATGTGGAGCCCCATCTGGTCCAGGGCGTGGGTGTTGGCAGCAATGCGCTGGTCGGCGGCCGCCAATTGCTCATGGGCCGCTGCCGTCTTGTTGCGGACCGCATCCAGAATGGCCTCGCTTTCCTCACCCCGCTTGCCGGCGGCTGCCAGGCCTGATTCCAGCTGGCCGATGCGCAGGTTGGCGGTTTGCAGTGAAGCGGTGTTGACGTTGATGCGGCGGTGGATCTCGTCGATGAGCACGCCCACCCGGGCCAGGCGTTCCCCCGGATCCGTCGAGGCCGGGGGCTGGGTGGCGGCAGGAGCCGGGGAAGCTGGAGTTACCGAGGCCGCGACAGGTTGCGTCGCGGGCTGGGTGCCTGGTTCCATCGCCCCCAGGTGCTGCCGGGCAGTGGCCAGCTCGGCGGCCTGGGTGTCCATGCGCTGGCTGGCGGCGTTCAGGCCCACCAGCAGGCCCGCCACGTTCTGGTTGGTGCCGGCCAGGTCAGCCTGGGTCTCGTCCAGGCGCTTTTTGAGGGCGGCCGCATCCTGCTCCACCTTGGCGATACGCCCTTCGGCGGCCTGGACCCGCTCGCCGTTGGCGTCGATACGCTGGCCGGCGGCGTTGAGTCCCATGAGCAGGCCCGCCACGTTCTGGTTGGCGGCGGCCAGGTCCGACTGGGTAGCTTCCAGCCGCGTGTTCAACGAAGCGGCGTCCTGTTCAGCTCTGACAAGCCGTCCTTCCGTGGCCTGGATGCGGGAGACGTTGGCATCGATGCGCCGGTCCGCCTGGCCCACCAGGCCTTCAAGCCCGGCAATGCGCTTGTGCACCGCATCCATCTCCTTTTGCACGAATTCCTTGGTGGCGCAGCCCGAAAGCCCCGATACGCTCAGGGCCACCAGGGCGGGCAACAGCAACAGGCGGCTTGGGGGCAAAGCGGCACGCATATCGTTGGTCTCCTCTTGTATTGTCGACGCGAACCCGAAGCATAGGCCAGAAGCCGGGGCGGGCGCGATAATGGCCTCCACGCCCCCCGGCCATGCCATGAAGAAGATCATCGCCACACCCTGCCCCTGCGGTTCCGGCAAGCCCTACCGGGATTGTTGCGGCCCGTGCCATGACGGCAGCCGCCCCGCCCCGGACGCCGAGGCCCTCATGCGCAGCCGCTATGCCGCCTACGTGCTGGGTGACGCCGACTACCTGCTGGCCACCTGGCACCCCCGCACCCGTCCCCCGCGCCTGGATCTGGACGAGGAACCGGTGCCCCGCTGGCTGGGCCTGGCGGTCAAGGGCCACCTGGGCCTGGGGCCGGAAGAAGCCCGGGTGGAGTTCGTGGCCCGCTACAAGATCGACGGCCGGGCCCACCGCCTCCATGAAACCAGCCGGTTCCTGAAGAAGAACGGGCGCTGGTACTACGTGGATGGAGACCTGCACGAAGGCTGAACGCCCCCTGTGCCGGCCGGGTGCCTTGAAATTGTCTATCTTTGAAAGTGCCGCGGGAATTCGCAGGCATCTGATTAATAAAGGAGAGAGACCATGAGCACCTACGCCGAGAGCGACGGCGCAATTCAGGTTGAGCGTCGCACGCATCCCCACCTTCGAGCCGTTTACAGCGATGCCCGCATTCGCATCGACCACTTTTTCCATGATTCAAGCAACTGGGCGGGCACCCCCATCGACTACCTGGCACTGCGGGTGGTGCACGAGGCCTACCCGGACCTGAGCACCCAGGACGTTCGCACCCTGGTGGCCGCCATTGAGCGACGCTATGAACAGGAACAGCGGCAGGATCAGGATCACGTCCAGCAGTTGGCCACCCAGTCCCGCTGAAAGGCGGCTTGTCAGGACAGTGACCGGGCACGCGGGTCGGCCGGGGTAAGATGATGCTTTGCCACCCTTACGACGCCCCATGGATTACCTGATCGTCCGCACCGTCCACATCACCACTGTCCATGTCAGCCTGGCCCTGTTCCTGTTGCGGGGCTTCTGGATGCTGCTGGAGTCACCCCGACTACAGGACAGGTGGGTACGCACTCTGCCCCATGTCAACGACACCCTGCTGCTGGTGGCGGCCATCGCCATGCTGGTAGTGGCCAGCCTGAACCCCCTGGAACAGCCCTGGATCATGGCCAAGATCATTGGCCTGCTGGCCTACATCGGCATGGGCACCATGGCCCTCAAGCGGGGCCGCACCAAGGCTCTCCGCATCAAGGCCCTGGTAGCCGCGGTGGGCATCTACGCCTACATCGTCGCCGTGGCGGTGACCAAGCAGGTGCTGCCCGGGTTGGCCTGATGAAGTCAGCCCTGCCCCAGTTGGAAGCCCAGCGGGAAAGGCTGGTGGCCCTGCGCCACGATCTCCACGCCCATCCGGAGCTGGCTTACGACGAGCATCGCACCGGCGAGCGGGTGACGGAATTCCTGCTGCAATGCGGCATCGAGGTGCATCGCGGCCTGGCGGGCACCGGCGTGGTTGGGGTGCTGAAGCAGGGCGACAGTGCCCGCATGATCGGCCTGCGGGCCGACATGGACGCCCTGCCCGTGCTGGAACGGAATACCTTCCCCCATCGCTCCCGCCACGAGGGCCGCATGCACGCCTGCGGCCACGACGGCCACACCGCCATGCTGCTTGGGGCAGCCCAGCACCTGGCGGCCACCCGCCGCTTCAACGGCACCGTGGTGTTCATTTTCCAGCCCGCCGAGGAAACGGACGGGGGCGCCCGGGTGATGATCGAGCAGGGCCTGTTCGAGCGTTTCCCCGTGGAATCCGTGTACGGCATGCACAACTGGCCCGGCCTGCCGGCGGGCCAGTTCGCCGTGCACAAGGGCCCGGTCATGGCCTGCGCCGACCAGTTCGACATCCTCATCAAGGGCCACGGCGCCCACGCCGCCATGCCCCACCAGGGCAAGGACCCCCTGCTGGCGGGCGCCGCCCTGGTGCAGGCCCTGCAGGGCATCGTCAGCCGCGGCCTGGACCCCCTGGACCCGGCGGTGCTGTCGGTGACCCGCTTCTTCGCCGGCGGCGAGGCCTACAACGTGATCCCTGCCGAGGTGACCATCGGCGGCACGGTGCGGGCCTTCCGGCCGGAGGTGCGGGACAGCATCGAGGCGGCCATGGAGCGCCTGTGCGCGGGCATCGCCACCGCCCACGGGGTCCAGGCCAGCCTCACCTACCGGCGTGGCTACCCCCCCACGGTGAACACCGTGGCCGAGGCCGAATCCTGCCAGAAGGTGCTCACGGCGCTGGTGGGGGCCGACCACGTGCGCGACGACATGAACCCCTCCATGGGGGCCGAGGACTTCGCCTACATGCTGCGGGAGAAGCCGGGCTGCTACGTGTGGATCGGCAACGGCCTGGCGGAAGGGGGCTGCATGCTGCACAACCCCCACTACGACTTCAACGACCAGGTGCTGACCCTGGGCGCCAGCTACTGGGTGCGCCTGGCTGAGGCGTTGCTCTCCGAGTAATAGCTCACGCGGGAGCGAGGCTCCAGGTAGTCGAACACTTCCTTGGACAGTTCCCTCGGGCGCAGGGTCTTTTCCACCGAAAGGTCCGGGTCTTCCGACAAGTCCAGCCAGATGGCTTCCTCCTTGGGCACGTCCGGGTCGTAGATCAGCAGGGAGGGATGCAGCAGCTTGCCCGGGTTCACGCTCATCACCAGGCCGACGGTGCCGTCGTTGAGCTGCACCACGCTGCCCGGTGGATAAACCCCCATGCTGCGGATGAAGTGCTGCATCAGCACCGGGTCATACTTGCCGTTTTCCCGCCGGAACATGTGGGAGATGGCCTCCGCGGGGGTCATGGAATCGGCCAGGTTGGCGCGGTTGCAGTAGTTGTCGAAGGTGTTGGCGATGCAGGCGATACGGGCGAAGCGGCCGACGCGGTCACCCTTGAGCTTGCCCGGAAAACCCGTGCCGTCCAGCAGTTCGTGGTGCATGGCGATGACTTCCAGGGCCCCCGCCGTCATCTCCGGCAGGGGACGGGCCATCTCCACGCCGTAGAGCACGTGCTGCTGGTAGAAATTCCGTTCCGCGTTCGTCCAGGGGGACTTCTTCAGCAGGATCTGGCTGGGCACCTTTTCCTTGCCCATGTCGTGCAACAGGGTGCCCATGCCCAGGGAATGCATCTCCTCCGGGCTGAACTCCGCCTCCTTGCCCAGGATGAGGGCCAGCATGGTGACGTTGAGGGCATGGTAGTAGGCGTTCTCGTCCCCCATCTTGGCGTTCATCAGGTGCAGCACCACGTCCTTCTCGTCCAGCAGGGAATCCACCATGTCAGTCACCAGGGCCTGGGCCTGGGCGATGGACTCGGCGGGGCGGGAGAACAGGTTGCGCAGCATGGATTTGACGGTGCCCACGCCGGTGTTGAACTTCTTCTCGCACCGCCCCAGGGCTTCCCGCTGCCGGGTCAGCTTCTCGCGCCGCTCCTTCTTGGCCTGCCACATGGCCGCCATTTCCGGATCCGGTTCCTGGGCAGGGGGTGGGGGCGGTGCGTCCATCCTGGCCGGCGGCAGGGGCGGCAGGTCGCTCTTCTCCCGCACGTAGATCACATGCTGGATACCCAGGGCGCGCAGGGTATGGAGCTGTTTTTCGTTGCGGATCTTGAAGCTGTTGAAGAGGAAGGGGTGATCCATCCACTCCTCCAGGCGGATGTACAGGCCCACCCGGACCTGGTCGATGCTGATGCGTTGTTCCAATTCGCTCATGTGTGAAACGATTTGTCTTCGTATGCCGTCAATATCGTCGTGTATGGGCGGAACTGAATAGCCCGAGAGGAGAGTATATGACGACCGAAACCGCCACACTGGCCGGGGGCTGCTTCTGGTGCCTGGAGAGCGCCTTCAACCGCTTGCGGGGCGTGGAGAGCGCCGTGTCAGGCTACATGGGCGGCCGGGTGGAGCAGCCCACCTACAAGCAGATCTGCGGCGGCGACACCGGCCATGCCGAGGTGGTGCAGGTGCGTTTCGACCCGGACGTGATCGGCTACGACGACCTGCTGCAGGTGTTCTTCGCCCTGCATGATCCCACCACCCTGAACCGCCAGGGCAACGACGTGGGCACCCAATATCGCTCCGCCATCTTCTTCCACGACCCGGCACAGGAAGCGAAAGCCCGGGCCATGATCGCGCAACTAACGGCGGAACAGGTCTTCCCGAACCCCATCGTCACCGAGGTCACCCCGGCCCCGACCTTCTGGCCGGCAGAGGAATACCACCAGGGCTACGCGGACCAGAACCCCGCCCAGCCCTACTGCATGTTCGTGGTGGCCCCCAAGCTGGCGAAGTTCAGGGCCAGGTTCGCGGCGCGACTGAAACCGGAATGTTCCTGACGGCTTGCTGAGCCTGGCGACCTGGGAAACCCGCTCCGCAGGTTGGCGGAAGCCTGGTCTTTGTCGCCCTTGGGGCCATGCCCACCCCCGGCCTGGTGAACTATCCGGGCTAAGATGGCCCTTTCGGTTTTCCGGAGCCGCCATGGAACGCTTCACCATCTCCCTCGACGACCACCTAGCCCGCGAGTTCGACGCCTTCATCGGCGCCAAGAGCTATGCCAACCGTTCCGAGGCCGTGCGGGACCTGATCCGTCATGCCCTGGAATCCCGCCGGCTCTACACCCAGGCGGCCCCCCACTGCGTCGCCAGCCTCTCCTACGTCTACAACCATCATGAGCGGCAGCTTTCGGAGCGGCTGACCGAGGCCCAGCATCATCACCACGACCTGGTGGTGTCCACCATGCACGTCCACCTGGACCACGACAACTGCCTGGAAACCCTCATCCTGCGGGGGCCCACCCTGGAGGTCCGCCGCTTTGCCGAGCAGATCAAGGCAGAGCGGGGCGTGCGCCACGGCCAGCTGAACGCCATTCCCGTGGACGCCGAAGCGGTCCACTCCCACGTCCACAGCCGGCCCAAGAGCTGATGCACCAGTTCCCCGACCATGCGGGGGACCCGAAGCTCGGCCATAAGTAAGATGAATTATTTTTTGTTCATATTTCCTATCTATACTTCGGGCATTCGAATGCCTGAGCCCCCGCCGTGCGTCGCATCACCGCCCCAATCTGCCTCGCTCTCCTGTTCTTCGCCGCCCACGCCCATGCCCACGACCTCTGGGTGGAACGGCAGGACACTCTCCATATCCTGCAATACGGCCATGAGGGTTCCGGCCATGAAGGCGCGAAGAAGCTGGAATACAAGCCGGAACTGCTCAAGGACGCGGCCTGCTATGGTAACGACGGCAGGGAAATCCGGGCGGAAATAGGCCGCGGCTACCCAATCACATTGAAAGGGAGCTGCGCGGCGAGTTGGTTCCTCACCTCCTCCGGCTACTGGAGCAAGACCCCCTACGGCACGAAGAACCTGCCCAAGACCGAAGCGGGCACCGTCATCGACAGCTGGCTGTCGGTGGAATCGGTGAAGCGACTGGACGACTGGAGCAGCCTCCTGGCCCGGCCCCTGACCCAGGAATTGGAGATCGTGCCCTTGATCGACCCCCTGCGTCTCAAGCCCGGCGACAAGCTGCGCCTCAAGGTCACCCTGGGCGGCCAGCCGGCGGCAGGCGCAACCGTGGCCTATTTCGGCCATCCCCGGGGCGTGAGCGGGCCGGACGGCCAGGTCAACGTGCGCCTTCAGAACTTGGGCGTCCAGCTCATCCAGGCCAGCCTGGAAACACCCCTTAAAGACGGCAAGGCGGACAGGCTCATCCAGTCCACGGCCCTGCAGTTCGAGATCGCACCATGAGCCGTCTCGCCGGCTTCCTGCTGGCATGGCTGGCTTGGGCCCCCGTGGCCCAGGCCCATGACCTGCAATACACCGTCACCGGCGGCCAGGCCGTGGTGGTGAAGCTGTTCTACGCCGACAACACCGCCTTCTCCTTCGAAGGCTACGAGATCTACCCCGAGGGCGAGAAACTGCCCGTGCAGGTGGGCCGCACGGATGCCCGGGGACGCATCGCCTTCCTGCCGGACAAGGCCGGGACATGGCGCATCAAGACCATCTCCGAGGACGGCCACGGCCTGGATGTCACCCTGGCCACGGATGCGGCCGCGAACCTGGCCGGCAGCGACAAGCCCTTCTACGAACGCTACGGCCGCATCGTGGTGGGCGTGGCCCTGATCCTGGGCCTGTTCGGCTTCGTCAGTCTCTACGCGAGGCGGAAAAAGCCATGAAGCAACCGATCCCGACCCTGCTCTGTCTTGCCCTGTCCCTGGCCGCCTCCCCCGCCCTGGCCCATCACGGCGTGGCCTCCCTGGGCGCCGCCGGCCTGGAAGGTCCCGGCGCCCCGGTGGAGACCTCCAGTTCCGCAACCCTGCCGGCGGGCAAGTGGCTGGCCTACCTCAAGGTGGACCACGCGGAATCCAAGAAGGGCATCCTTCCCCCGCCGGAGAATGACTACAACCAGTACTGGATGCTGGGCCTGGGTTACGGCTTCAAGCCCTGGCTGTCCGCCTACCTGTTCCAGCCCTACAACATCAAGCAGGACACCCCGGGCGGCTATGAGTCGAAGGGCTTCACGGACCTTTCCCTCATGGGTGTCGTCGGCTTCAAGTACGACGATGGCTTCATGCTGGTGCCCGCCAACGAGAGCCTGGACGACCTGATGGACTGGCACTTCACGGCCTACGGCGGCCTCTCCCTGCCCACGGGGAACGCCAATCATCGCCTGTCCGACACCCGCATCGACCCGGGCATGGCCCTGGGCTTCGGCAAGTCCAGCTTCAGCTACGGCGTCACCGCCACCAGGCAGGTGTCCAACCACGCCACCCTCGTGTTCGAGGCCGGCCAGATCCGCTTCCAGAAATACCGCTACGACCCCGATCCGGTGGGGGGCAATCCCACCGGCATCACCGTCAGGTTCGGCACCGAGACCCGCCTCAACGGCGCCCTGTCCTACCGCCTGATGAAAAACCCGGATACCCGCTTCCGCCTGGACGGCAACGTGGAACTCAACTTCCTGCGCCTGGGCCGGGACGTGGAGGACGGGGTGCCCGCCCCGGGCACCGGCGGCGACATCCTCTATGGGGTGCTGGGCGCACGCCTGTACAAGGACAACATGAGCCTGGGCCTGGCGGTCAAGAAACCCGTCTGGACCGCCCTGAACGAGTCCGCCCTGCAGCAGGGTGCCGAGGGCAAGGAAAAATACCGCCTCATCGCCACCTTCTCGGCCCTGTTCTGAGCGCCACAGCATGCACATCCCCGACGGCTTCCTCTCCCCCCAGACCTACCTGCCGGCCTATGCCGTCTGCGCCGGCCTGTGGTGGGTAGGCATGGGCCGACTGCGGGCCGCCCTGGACGAGGAGACCCTGCCCTACGTCGCCGTGCTCACCGCCCTCTCCTTCGTGCTCATGATGGTGGCCATTCCCCTGCCCGGGGGTACCACGGCCCACGCGGCGGGCATCGCCCTGCTGGCGGTGAATTTCGGCGTGTGGATGGCCTTCCTGGCGGTGTCCCTGGTGCTGGCCATGCAGGCCCTGCTGTTCGGCGACGGCGGCATCACCGCCCTGTCCGTGAACGCGCTGGCCATGGGGCTGCTGGGCAGCCTGTCCGCCTGGCTTGCGTGGCGCATGATCAAGCCCGTGAACGAGGTGGCGGCCCTGGTCCTGGCCGGCTGGTTTTCCGTGGTGCTGCCCGCCCTGCTGGTGGCCCTGGTCCTGGGCATCCAGCCCGCCATCGCCCACGACGCCGGGGGCAGGCCCCTGTTCTTCCCCTTCGGCCTGGCCGTGACCCTGCCCGCCGTGCTCATCCCCCATGCATTGATGGGGGTGGGGGAAGGTGTGCTCACCTGGCTGGGCTACCGCTACCTGACCCGGCTGCGGTCCAGGCACGCGACATGAACCGCGCCCAAGGCCTGCTCCTGGCCTACCTGGCTACGGTGATCGCCGCCACCCTGGTGCATGATCCCGGCATCCTGGCGGCCGGCTTGGCCCTCACCCTGCTCCTGGCGGGGCGGCAGGCGACGGCCCTGCTGCTGCGGACCCTGCGCACGGTGCTGGCGTTCAACCTGGCGGTGAGCCTGGGCTACCTGATGCTGTCCGCGCTGCGCCACGAGCCGCCCTGGGACACCCTGCTGCTGCTCAACCTGCGGGTGCTGGCCATCTCCACCCTCACCTTCCTGTTCATCACCCGGGTGAACCTGTTCCAGGCCCTGGGCTTTTCCCGCACCCTCACCTACCTGCTGGGCCTGGCCTACAGCCAGGCCATGGCCTTCCGGCGGGTCCACGACGACTTCCGCCTGGCCCTGGTGAGCCGTTCGCCCCACCGGCCAGCCCTGAAGGACCGCTACCGGGCCAGCGCGGCTGCCGCCGCCTGGCTCCTGGACAAGGGCCTGGCCGGCGCCCGGGAGACCGCCCAGGCCCTGCGCACACGAGGATTCTTCAATGATTGAGCTGCGTGGCATCGGCCACCGCTACAACGGCACCGCCGCCCTGGCGGCGGTGGACCTCGACCTGGCTGCGGGGGAGAAGGTGGTGCTGCTGGGCTCCAACGGCAGCGGCAAGTCCACCCTCTTGAAGATCCTCAACGGCCTGGTGCCCCCCACGGCGGGCACCTACCGCTACAAAGGGGAGGAGATCACGCCCCGGCGCCTGAAAGACCGGGCATTGAACCGACGCTTCCGCGGCGAAGTGGCCTTGCTGTTCCAGAACCCGGACGCCATGCTGTTCAACCCCACGGTGTTCGACGAGATCGCCTTTGGCCCCCGGCAACTGCACCTGCCGGATGTGGACGACCGGGTACGCCACTGGGCCGGCGCCGTGGGGGTGACGGCCCACCTGGACAAGCCGCCTTTCGCCCTCTCCGGCGGCGAGAAGCAGAAGGTCTGCCTGGCCGCCCTGCTGGCGGTTGAGCCCCAGGTACTGCTGCTGGACGAGCCCGCCTCCGCCCTGGACCCCCGCTCCACGGGCTGGCTGGTGGATTTCCTGGCCGGCCTGGAGAAGACGGTGGTCACCACCACCCACAACCTGAGCCTGGCGCCGGAGCTGGGCCGGCGGGCCCTGGTACTGGGGGAGGACCACCGCCTGATCCACGATGGCCCCATCGAGCCCCTGCTGGGCGACCTGGACCTGCTCAAGGCCGCCAACCTGGTCCACGTGCACCGTCACCACCATGGCGAACTGGAGCACCGCCACTGGCACGTCCACGACTGGGAATGAAGCCGCGCCGGGTTCGAGCCCGGCCAGGCCTCCGCGCCAGCCCTGCCTCAATCCTTCAGTTCCACCCACACCGGCTGGTGGTCCGAGGCGGAGGTCTCCACGTTCACCCCATGGCCGACCAGTCGGGGCGCCAGGTCCTCGGTGAGGAAGACGAAGTCATAGCAACTGGGCCGGTCCACGAAATCCACCGGATGGATGCCCACCGTAGGCGCGTGGGGCTCGCCGGGATGGAGCACCTCCCAACAGTCCCGCCACGGCACCGTGCCGTCGTCGAACTCGGCGAGAAGCAGCAGCCTTTCCGGGGAGCCTTCGGGGAAGTTCATGTCACCACACAGCAGGGCCGAGGCGGGCCGGGGCAGCACCTCGAAGGGGCCACCGCCTTCCCCCTTGCCTTGGCGCGGCACCTGGGCGTGGGCACAGGCCTGGGCGTGGAGGCTGCGAATGCTGGCGACCTGGGCGGCGCGGATGGCGGGGGAGTAGTACTCCAGGTGGGTGGTCATCACCCGTACGGGCCCCCAGGGAGCGGTCACCACCGCCTCCAGCAATACCCGCTGCATGCTGGGCACGGAGGGGTCCGCCGGCCAGGTTAACAGGTGGCGGAATACCTGACCCACGGGCAGGCGCGAGAACAGGGCGTTGCCGAACAGCTTGCGGCCGCCCTTGGCGTCGGGCAGGTCGGTGGCGGGGGCGTAGAGGGGCGTGTAGCCGGGCAGGCCCGCCGCCAATGCGGCCACCTGGTCTTCTCCCGCGCTCCCCGGCAGGCCGGGAAAATTGCAGGCCACCTCCTGCAGGCAGACCACATCAAAGTCCCCCATGGCCCGGAGGGTGTCCGTGATGCGGGCCAGGTCCACCCTTCCGTCCAGGCCCCTGCCCCATTGGATGTTCCAGCTCAGCAGACGCATATGCCCCCCTTTCTTGGTCGCTCTTCAATTCATCATAGCGGCCTGGCCTAAAATCCACTTTTCGACACTTTGCACTATCCATGAACCTGCACCGGGACTGCGTCATCCCCTTCCTCTTCGAACACCTGGACATCCGCGGCGCCTGGGTGAGCCTGGACCAGACCTGGGCCGGCCTCACCCGGGATCGGCATTACCCGGCCCCCGTGGCCCGCCTGCTCGGGGAGATGAGCGCCGTCAGCGCCCTCATCGCCGCCAACCTGAAGCAGCCGGGGCGCATGACCTTCCAGCTCAAGGGCGCCCCGGCCCAATCCAACGCCGTCGACCTCTTGGTGCTGGACTGCGACGAGCAGCTCCGCATGCGGGGCATGGCCCGCTGGAAGGAGGGCGAACTGCCGTGGGACACGCCCGCCCTCCTGGGCCACGGCCAACTCCTGCTGACCCTGGACGCGGCGGGCATGCGCCAGCCCTACCAGAGCCTGGTGCCCCTGGAGGGTCCCAGCATCGCCACCATCTTCGAGCACTACCTGAGCCTGTCGGAACAGCAACCCACCCGCCTGGCCCTGGCCAGCGACGAGATGCGGGCCGCGGGCCTCTTCCTGCAACGCCTGCCCACCGCGGAAGAGAAAGACCCGGATGGCTGGAACCGCGTCCAGCACCTGCTGGAAACCGTGCAGCCGGATGAACTGCTGGGCCTGGACGGCCACGACTTCTTGCGCCGCCTGTTCCCCGAGGAAGACATCCGCGTCTTCGACCCCCGCCCTGTGCGCCACCACTGCCCCGAGGACTGGGAAAAGATCCACACCATGCTACGGGCCCTGGGCAGGGCGGAATGCGACGCCATCCTGAGGGACCATGGCGAGATCCACGTGCGGGACGACATCTGCAACCGGGACTACCGGCTTGACGCCGAGGCCGTGTCCGCCGTCTTCGAGGCCCCCATCCACACCCTGCACTGACATGTTGAAAAAATTTTTCTACTCCGCGCTGATGCTCGTTCCTGCCTTGCCGGCCTGGAGCGCCGACCTGAGCCTCAACCTGTACGGACTCTCCCATCACTGGGAACGGGACCGGGCCCAGGCGCTGAACGTGGACAATGAATTCAACCCGGGCCTGGGGCTGCGCTACGCCTTGGCCCCGGCAAAAATATGCAAAACCCCATTCACGGAGGCTGCCTTCTACAGGGACTCGGGCCGCAACACGGCTGTCTACGCCGCCCTGGGCTGCCTAGGGTTGGAACTGGCCCGGGGCCTGCGCCTTGGCGGGGCCCTTACCGCCTTCCAGAGCGACAGCTACAACAGCGGCGATCCCTTTGTCGCCCCGTTGCCACTGCTCTCCTGGGAACGGGATACCGTCACCCTGAACCTCATCCATTTTCCCAAGGTCAAGGGCTTCAACGACATCAACACCACCGGGTTGTATGTCAGCCTGGGCCTGAACTGAAAGCATCTTGGCCACGTCCATCCGCCCCGCCGACCTGGCCTTCGACCTGGGAGGAACCCCTGTCTCCCCAGCCTACGGCGACATCTACCACGCCACCCAGGGTGGTCCGGGCCAGGCACGGCACGTGTTCCTGGCAGGAAACGGCCTGCCCGGCCGCTGGGCGGGGCGGGAACGCTTCGTCATCCTGGAGAACGGCTTCGGCACAGGCCTGAACTTCCTCGCCACCTGGGCAGCCTGGCTGGCGGACGCCCGACGCCCAGATGCCCTGCATTACCTGGCGCTGGAAAAGCACCCCTTCCGCCAGGAGGACCTGGCCCGGCTACACGCCGCCTGGCCTGAATTCGCCCCGCTGGCAGCCCGCCTGGGGCAGCGATGGCCCGTGCTCACCCCCGGCTTCCACCGCCTGGAGTTCCCCCAGACCGACGGCGGCCGGGTGGTGCTGACCCTCATGCTGGGGGAGGCGGAGGATTGCCTGAAGCAGCTGCGGGGCCGGGTGGATGCCTTCTACCTGGACGGTTTCGACCCGAAGAAGAACCCCGCCATGTGGTCCCCCAGCCTGTTCCAGCGCCTGGTCCGTCTGGCGGCGCCGGGGGCCACCCTGGCCACCTGGTGCGTGGCCCGGGCTGTGCGGGACGCCCTGGTTGGCGCGGGCTTCGCCACGGAAAAGGGCCCGGGCTACGCCGGCAAGCGGGACATGCTCACGGGACGCCTGGCCGCCGCCAGGCACCAGGTCCCACCTGCCGCCCCCGCTCCTGAGAGGCATGCACTCATCCTGGGAGGCGGCATCGCCGGCTGCGCCCTGGCCCAGCGCCTGGCGGTCCGGGGCTGGCGCGTGGACCTCATCGAACGCCACGGGCACCTGGCCGGGGAGGGTTCCGGCAATCTGGCGGGCATCGTGCGCCCCCTGCTGTCCCGGGACGACAACATCGCCTCCCGCCTCAACCGGGCCTGTTTCCTCCATGCCCGCCGGGCCTGGGCCGATCTGGAGGCTGCGGGCTTTCCCTCCCGCCGGGACCTGGACGGAGTCCTGCAGATTGCCCGGGATGCCGCCCATGAGGACCAGCAGCGAACCCTGGCGACGGCAGGTGCCTATCCCGTGGATTACGTGCGTTTCCTGGACCGGGACTCGGCCAGCGCCCTGGTGGGCTGGCCCACGGCATTTGGCGGATGGTGGTTCCCCCAGGGGGGCTGGGCCTCGCCGCCCACCCTCTGCCAGGCCTTGGCGGACGCCGCAGGCGGCAACCTGAACCTGCACATGGGCCGCACGGTGGCGGGCCTGGAGCCTGCGGACGGGGCCTGGCACGCACTGGACGAGGCGGGCGACATCCTGGTCCAGGCCCCCGTGGCCATCCTGGCAAGCGGCGCCATGGCCCGGGCCCTGGAAGTGGCCGGGGACCTGCCCATCACCCCGGTGCGGGGCCAGGTGAGCCATGTGGCCGCCGGAAGCCTGCCCCCATTCCGCCATGCCCTCTGCTGCGAGGGCTACCTCACCCCGGCGGTGGACGGCATCCATTGCCTGGGGGCGTCCTATGCCTACGACCCGGGCACGGAATTGCGGCAGGATGAGCACGCCGGCAACCTGCTGCGCCTGGGTCGCATCCTGCCCGGCGCGGAACAGGCCCTGGCAACCGGGGACCTGAACGGCCGCGTGGGCTTCCGCGCAGCCACCCCGGACCGCCTGCCCCTGGCGGGGGCCCTGCCGGCCAAGGGCGCGCCCCTGGCCCCGGACATCCGCCTGGATGACATGCCCCGGTTGCCAGGCCTCCATGGCCTGCTGGGCCTGGGCTCCCGGGGCCTGGTGTGGGCCACCCTGGCCGCCGAGGCCCTGGCCAGCCAGCTCCACGGCGACCCCCTGCCCCTGGAAGGGGACCTCCTGGACGCCATGGATCCGGCCCGCTTCCTGCTGCGCCAGCATCGGCGTGGCCGAAACAAGACCTGAAATGACCGGATATCGTGTCGGATACTATTAACCTGTCTAAAATTCAACAGTCACCAGAATCACCACAATCATGAGCACTACGCTACAAGACCCGGATCAGCCCTATTTCAGCACCACCCAGGCAGCCAAGCTGCTGGGCGTCTCCCTGGGCACGGTGCAGCAGATGGTGGAAGACGGCCTGCTGCAGGCCTGGAAGACGGCGGGCGGCCACCGCCGCATCCTGCGGGAGTCGGTGGAGGCCCACCTGGCTCGCCGGGGCGTGGCCGTGGGCAGCGGTTCAGGCAGTGGCGAGGTACGGGTCCTCATCGCCGAGGACGAACCCATCTTCCAGGAACTGTATGAAGTCACCATGACCAATTGGGGCCTGCCCCTGCGCATCGACATCGTGGAAAACGGCTTCGACGGCCTGATGGCCGTAGGCCGCCAGGCGCCGGACGTGCTCATCGTGGACCTCCTGATGCCCGGCATGGACGGCTTCGAGATGATCCGCGCCCTGCGCGCCAATGCGGCCCTGACCGGCATGGACATCATCGTCGTCAGTGCCATGGAAGAAGATGACATCCAGGCCCGCGGCGGCCTGCCGGCCGATGTGGTGCGCTACGCCAAGCCCATCCCCTTCCCCGAGCTGCGGGGTTACTTCCAGGCCAAGGTGGCGGCCAAACTCAAGGCCCAGCGCGCCCGGGGCTGAATGGGCCCCCGGGGCTCAATCCCGGATGTTGAAGGCCCGCGCGGCTGGCGATGGCGTGGCCGATGAAGTGCGGCGTGGTCCACAGCACCGCCTACCTGTCGCGCAACGGCATACATAGCAGGGCTGAGGTGCTGGCAAAGAACTGACTCCGCGCTGATGCTTTGTGGACACAAGAAAAATTGGTCAAGCTAAGGTGGCTATTGATGACCTCCGCTCTGGTCAAGCATCTGAATCCCCCCGAGGGAGCCACATTGTGCTTTTGTGATGGCTCAACGAATGCTTGAGAGGATAACTGGCTGTTATTGTGTTCGGAAACGCCGGGGCTCCAGTCCCAGCTTGCGCATCCTTGAGCGCAGGGTATTGGGGTTCACCCCCAGCAGGCGCGCGGCGCCGAAGGGACCGTCCACCCGCCCGTGGCAACGGGCCAGGGCTTGTTCGATGTAGCGCCGGTTGGCCTCTTCCAGGCTGCTCCCACCCTCCTGGCCCCAGGAAGGGCCCAGGCCGGAGGGCGGGGCCGCCGGCCTGGCGATTTCATCCGTGGCAGGCGTGCCCACCAGGGGGTGAACCCCCAGGGAGCGGGCCACTTCCAGGCGTCTGCCGTTGCCCAGTATGGCGGCCCGCTCGATGACCGAGCCCAGTTCCCGCACGTTGCCCGGCCAGGGATAGGCTGCCAGCAGGGTCAGGTCCTGGGCGTCGGGCATGCGCGGGGGCAGTCCCAGGCGCTCGGCGGCCCGCAGGCAGAAGTGGGCCGCCAGGGCCGGGATGTCCTGGAGCCGTTCCCGCAGGGGTGGCAGGGGGATAGGGAACACGGCGATGCGGAACCACAGGTCCTCGCGGAATTCTCCCGCCGCCACGGCGGTGCGAAGGTCCCGATTGGTGGCGGCCACCAGGCGCACGTCCACGGTAATGGTGGACTCCCCCCCCACCCGCTGGAAACTGCCGTCCTGGAGTACCCGCAGCAGGCGCACCTGGGCGGCGGCGGGCAGTTCCCCGATCTCGTCCAGGAAAAGGGTGCCGCCGTCGGCCCGCTCGAACCAGCCCCTGCGGGCACCGGTGGCGCCAGTGAAGCTGCCCCGTTCATGGCCAAACAGTTCGGAGTCGATGAGTTCCGGCGGGATGGCGCCGCAATTGACCCGCAGGAAGGGGCCCTTGGCACGGCGCGAATGCACGTGCACGGCCCGGGCCACCACCTCCTTGCCGGTGCCGGTCTCGCCCAGGATCAAGACCGGTGCATCGGAGGTCGCCACCTGGTCCACCGCCTCCATCACCTCCCGCAGCCCGGCCTCCGCGCCGACGATGGCGTCCCCCAGGCCCGGGCGCTTGAGGCGCTGCAGCAAGGCCCGCCGCTCCGCCTCCGCCGCCTCCCGCTCGCTGTTGAGGGCACGCCAGCGCTGCTGGTTGGCCAATACGGCGGAGAAGGGCGACGCCAGGGCCAGGACCAGGCCTTCAACCATGGCCCCCGGGGCCGACAGCAGCAACAGGCCCTCGCCCTCCCCTGGGGCCGGCCCCCTCTCGGCATGGCCGCCCAGTCCTGCCACCCCCACCGTGCCCTCCCAGGCCAGGGGCGACAGCCAGGCCAGGCGCCGCTTCAATTCGGCGGCGGAACCGAACCAGGGCTTGCCCGGGGGAGCCAGGGCCGCCAACTCCGCCCATTCCCCGGGCCCTAGGGACCGCCGGTGCAGCGGCCCCTGGCCCGCCTCCAATTCAATGGCCTTGCCGGCCTGGTCCAGGCGCAACACCAGCAGATCGGCGCCGGGCCCCAGCAGGGGCCGGACTCGGGCAGCGAAGTCCTGGCAGTCGGGCGCCTGGGCCGCGGCCTGCCAGAAAGCGACCTGGAGGGAGGGGGGGATCATATCGTCTTATTTCGTGGTTTTTTATTGATGACGGTTATTCCGTTTCATTAAGCAATATAGCCGCCCAACGATTTCTTGCCAGAACCCCGGGAACCCCATGCCCGCGGCAACGGGAGGCCAAAGCGCCTTGCTGGCACGAAGCCTGCAAGGCAGGAGCACCTTCAACGTTTTCGAGGTGATGTCATGAGCACTTCCAGCCTGTCATTCATGGCCGTGCTTCCTCCTCTGTCCAGTCGTCGTACGCGGCTTTGGATGCTCCTGGTGCTGGGCGTGGCGGCTTCACTCTCCTTGCCTGCCATGGACCCGGAATGGCATCGCCTCACTGACACCCTGCTGGGCATATCCAGCCTGGCAGCCCTGGCCATCTTCTTCGCCGCCCTGGCCTGCGAGTTCATGGATTCCAGCCTGGGCATGGGCTACGGCACCACCCTCACTCCCCTCCTGCTCATGGCGGGCTACGAGCCCCTGCAGATCGTCCCGGCCATCCTGCTGAGCGAACTGGTCACCGGCCTGGCCGCCGGCGTGCTGCACCAGCACGACGGCAACGTGGACTTCCTCCACGACCGCCGCGCCCGGCGCACCACCCTGTTGCTGGCCCTGTTGAGCAGCGTCGGCGCCCTGGGGGCCGTCTGGCTGGCAGTCAGCATCTCCAAGTTCTGGCTGGGCCTGTTCATCACCGTCATCATCCTGTCCATGGGCGCGGTGATCCTGGCCACCCGCAAGCGCCAGATTCCCTACCACGCCGGCGGCATCGTCGCCGTGGGTGCCCTGGCGGCCTTCAACAAGGGCCTGTCCGGCGGCGGTTACGGTCCCCTGGTCACCGCCGGGCAAGTGGTCTCCGGCCTGCCCTCCAAGCACGCCGTGGCGGTCACCTCCGTGGCGGAATCCCTCACCTGCCTGATCGGTTTGCTGGGCTACCTGGCCCTGGGCAAGACCATCGCCTGGGGACTGGCCATTCCTTTGATGCTGGGCGCCCTGCTGTCCGTGCCCATGGCCACGGTGACCGTGAGCCGGACCCGGGAATCCTCCCTGCGGGGCGTGGTGGGCGTCGTCACCCTGGTCCTGGGCATGGTGGCGGTGGCGAAGCTGTTCTTCTGATGGACCGGGCCCCGGATTTCAAGCCGGGGTGGGCAGGCGGATCTCGAACCGGGTGACGCCCCCCTCGCTATGGGCCGTGAGGGTGCCGCCATGGACCTGGACGATGGAGCGGGCGATGGCCAGACCCAGGCCCACACCGCCAGCGCCGGCCTGCCGTGCGGGGTCGCCCGTATAGAAACGGTCGAACAACCGGGGCAGGCGGTCCGGCGGAATGGCCCCCGGGTTTTCCACGGCGATGACCGTCTCGCCGGGACCGCCCCCCACACGGATCGCCACCTCGCCGCCCACGGGGCAGTGACGGGTGCCGTTGGACAACAGGTTGGACAGGGCCCGCCGCAGCATGAGCCGGTCGCCGCTGACCAAGCCGGCTCCCTCCAGACGCAGGCCCACCCCCTTTTCCTCGGCGACGATGCCATGGAACTCGATGAGGGCCCTCGCCTCCATTTCCAGGTCCACCGCCTCCCGGGAAAGGGTGAGCTGGTCGTTGTCGGCCTTGGCCAGGAACAGCATGTCCCCGATCATGCGGCCCAGGCGCTCGTACTCCTCGGTGCTGGACTGGAGCACCTCCTGGTATGCCTCCGGTTCCCGCGCCCGGCTCAGGGCCACCTGGGTCTGGGTCATCAGGTTGGAGATGGGGGTGCGCAACTCATGGGCGATGTCCGAGGAAAACTCCGACAGGCGCCGGAATGAATCGTCCAGACGGGCCAGCATGGCGTTGAAGGACCGGGCCAGGTCCCGCAGTTCGGGCGGGATGCCCGCCTCGGGCAGGCGGGTGGTGAGGCGCTCGGCGGAAATCCCCGCCGCCAGGCCGCTGAATTGCCGCAGGGCGCCCAGGCCGCGATGGGTGGCGTACCAGCCCAGGCCGGCGGTGGCCAGGGCGGCCAGGGTCATGGCCAGGGCCAGGGTGAGGCGGAACCGTGCCATGAACACCTCGTGGTGCCGGATGTCCAGGGATACCGCCACCCGGTGGATCTCGCCGTCACCCGTGGTCATGGGCACCACCCTGCCCCGGTAGTCCCGGTCCCCCACCCGCCATTGCCAGAGGCCATGGGGCAGGCATGCCAGTTCCAGGGGACCATCCCCGCAGGTACGTGCATCCAGCAGATCCTGGTGGATGCCGCTGCCCGAGGTGATGTACCAGACGGCCCCTCCCCCGTTCATCACCGCCACCGCCAGGCCGTGGTGCCCCACCAGGGCGTCGTCCAACTGGCCGGGCAGGCGATCCATGTCCCCCGGCAAGCGGGCCCGTTCCAGCAGGTGGCGGATGAGTTCCAGCTTGCCCTCCAGCTCGTGCCGGTCGCTCTCGACGAAATGCATCTCCACCGCCCGGGCCAGATACATGCCCGCCGCCAGCAGCACCATGCTGACCGCCACGGCGAACAGCAGGCTGATGCGGGCGGTGAGGGACAGGGGTTTCACGGCCGGGTTTCGTCCCGCCCCGCGCCGCCTTCCGCCTCCAGCACGTAGCCCATGCCCCGCACGGTGTGGATGAGCCGGGGGGCGTACCCCTCGTCGACCTTCACCCGCAGGCGGCGCACCGCCACGTCGATGACATTGGTGTCGGAGTCGAAGTTCATGTCCCACACCTGGGAGGCGATGAGGGAGCGGGGCAGCACCTCCCCCTGGCGCCGCATGAAGAGCTCCAGCAGGGCGAATTCCTTGGCGGTGAGGTCCACCCGCTGCCCGGCGCGACTGGCGCGGCGGCGCAGCAGGTCCAGCTCCAGGTCGGCCACCTTCAGCACCGTGGGTTCCAGGGCGGCCCGTCCGCGACGGGCCAGGTTGCGCACCCGGGCCAGCAGCTCGGCGAAGGCGAAGGGCTTCACCAGATAGTCGTCGGCCCCCAGCTCCAGGCCCTTCACCCGGTCCTCCACCTGGTCCCGGGCCGTGAGGAACAGCACGGGCGTCTCCAGGCCGGCCCGGCGCATGCCCTCCAGCACCTGCCAGCCGTCCAGGCCGGGCAGCATCACGTCCAGGACGGCCACGTCGTACTGGCCTGTCCGGGCCAGCTCCAGGCCTTCCCAGCCGTCCCGGGCAAGATCGGCCACGAAGCCGGCCTCGCCGAGGCCCTGCTTCAGGTAGTCGCCGGTCTTGGGCTCGTCTTCGACGATGAGGATCTTCATGGACGCCAGGCGGGTGGAAACGGCCCCATCCTGCCATAGCCTCGGCCAGCGGGGGACACATGACGGTTTTGTAATCCTGCTGTCAGCTTCGCGTCCCGCGCCGCCGCCCAGGATGGCCGCCATGCAGCCAAGCCATGAAGCCCGAGGAGGCCCACCATGAAAATCCCGATTGCCAGCCTGCTGGCGGCGCTCGTCCTGCCCGCGGCGGCGGACGCCTATCGCTCCACCACCGCCGACTACACCCCCTACCAGGACTCGTCCATGACCGACTGGCGCGGCGCCAACGACGAGATGGGCCGCCTCAAGGGACACATGGGGCACATGGACCGCATGGGTGGTCCCTCCGGCAATGGCGGCCATGGCCATGCCATGGGCCACCAGGAAGCACTCCGCCCACCGGACGCCGTGAACACCGACGGGCACCCGCATCATTCCACGGGAGGCCGGCCATGAAATACCCCACCGACCACCTTCGAACCCGCCTGGCATGCGGGACCCGGCTGCCGGCGGCCCTGCTGGGCCTGGGCCTGCTGGGGGGCTGCGCCTCCTTCAGCCCGGACGGCGGCCTGGACAAAGTGTCAGCCATCACCCGGGAACGCATGGCGGTGGCGCCCGCCCCCCTGCGCACCGACCAGGACGCGGCCCGGGTCAGGGAGGAGGTGAAGCGTCTGCTGGCCGGGCCCCTCGACGCCGAGTCCGCGGTCAAGATCGCCGTGCTCAACAACCGGGGTCTCCAGGCCGACCTGGCCGGCCTGGGCATCGCCGAGGCCGATGTGGTCCAGGCCGGGCGCCTGCGCAATCCAACATTCACCTTCGCCCGCACCTCGGGGGGCGGCGAGCGGGAATACGAACGCGCCTTCCTGTTCGATCTCATGGGCCTGCTCACCCTGTCCACCCGTTCCGACATCGAGGGCCGGCGCTTCGAAGTGATCCAGATGCGGGTGGCCAACGCCACCCTGGACCTGGCCCAGAACACCCGCCAGGCCTTCTTCTCCGCCGTGGCCGCCCAGGAGGCGGCGAAGTACCAGGAAGAGGCCTGGATCGCCGCCCAGGCGGGCGCGGAACTGGCCCGGCGCATGGCCGACGTGGGCAACTTCAGTCGCCTGCGCCAGCAACGTGAACAACTGTTCCACGCCGAGAGCACCGCCGAGCTGGCCCGGATCCGCCAGCACGCGGCCCGGGAACGGGAACGCCTGACCCGGCTGCTGGGGCTCTCGGGCAAGGACCGCCATTTCACCCTGCCCGAGCGCCTCCCCGACCTGCCCGCCGCCCCCCTGTCTGAAAAGGATCTGGTGCAGCAGGCCATGGATAGCCGCCTGGACCTGAGCATGGCCAGGACGGAAATCGAGGGCCTGGCGAAAAGCCTGGGCCTCACCCGCGCCACCCGCTTCGTCAACGTGCTGGAGGCCAGTTACCTGAACAACGATGCCACCGGCGAACCCCAGAAGCGGGGCTACGAGATCGAGGTCTCCCTGCCCCTCTTCGACTGGGGCCAGGCCCGGGCCGCCAAGGCCGAGGCCCTCTATACCCAGGCCATGCACCGGGTGGCGGAGATGGCCGTCAACGCGGAGTCGGAGGTACGCGACGCCTATGGGGCCTACCGCACCGCCCACGACCTGGCGCGCCATTACCAGGACGAGATCGTGCCCCTGCGCAAGCGCATCGCCGAGGAGAACCTGCTGCGCTACAACGGCATGCTCATCGGCGTGTGGGACCTGCTGGCCGACGCCCGCCAGCAGGTGGCCGGCGTCAATGCCGCCATCCAGGCCAGGAAGGACTTCTGGCTGGCGGAAAGCAATCTGCAAATGGCCCTCAACGGCAGCGGCGCGGCCAGCGTCGGCATGATCACCATGAGCGCTCCCGCCTCCGCCGAAGCCGGCGGCGGTCACTGAAAGAACAAGGAGCACACGAATGGACCGCCGACAATTCCTCAGCAATGCCGGGGCCGCCGTATTGGGGGCGGGCCTGGTCTCCAAGGCCGGGGCCGCCAGCCTGCCCGAGGCCCCTATCCTCACCGACCCCGCCACCCAGCCGCCCCTCCACCCCATGGACGGCCGCCCCTACAACCCGGTGGTGACCCTGAACGGCTGGACCCTGCCCTGGCGCATGAAGGATGGAGTCAAGGAGTTCCACCTGGTGGCCGAGCCGGTGGTGCGTGAACTGGCCCCGGGCATGAAGGCCCACCTGTGGGGCTACAACGGCTCGTCTCCGGGCCCCACCATCGAATGCGTGGAAGGGGACCGGGTGCGCATCTTCGTCACCAACCGGCTGCCGGAGCACACCAGCATCCACTGGCACGGCGTCCTGCTGCCCAACGGCATGGACGGCGTGGGGGGGCTCACCCAGCCCCAGATCAAGCCGGGCAAGACCTTCGTCTACGAGTTCGAGATGACCAAGTCCGGCACCTTCATGTACCACCCCCACGCCGACGAGATGGTGCAGATGGCCATGGGCATGATGGGCATGCTCATCGTCCACCCCAGGGACCCGGAATTCATGCGCGTGGACCGGGATTTCGTGTTCCTGCTCAACGCCTTCGACATCGAGCCCGGGGCGGCCACGCCCAAGATCAACACCATGCTGGACTTCAACCTGTGGTGCTGGAACAGCCGCGTCTTCCCCGCCATCGACCCGCTGGTGGTGCGCCAGCACGACCGGGTGCGGGTGCGGGCCGGCAACCTCACCATGACCAACCACCCCCTCCACGTGCATGGCGTGGACTTCGAAGTGACCTGCACCGACGGCGGCTGGGTGAAGGAGTCGGCGCGCTGGCCCGAGGTGACCACCGATGTGGCCGTGGGCCAGATGCGGGCCATCGAGTTCGACGCCCGGCTGGCCGGCGACTGGGCCTTCCACTGCCACAAGTCCCACCACACCATGAACGCCATGGGCCACGACGTGCCCACCATGATCGGCGTGGACCACCGGGGCGTGGTGGAGAAAATCCAGCGCCTGACCCCGGACTACATGGTGATGGGTGAGCGGGGCATGGCCGACATGGGGGAAATGGAGATGCCCATTCCCGACAACACCCTGCCCATGATGACCGGCTGGGGCCAATACGGCCCCATCGAGATGGGGGGCATGTTCACCGTGGTGAAGGTACGGGAGGACCAGAAACCCGGTGACTACAGCGACCCGGGCTGGTACCCCCACCCCCAGGGCACGGTGTCCTGGGAATGGACCGGCGAGCCCATGGCGGCGGAACGCCGGGAAGGCCCCGCCGCCGACGCGCAGACCCTGAAGGCGGTGAAGCCCGCCGGTCATCATCATTGAGGCGCTGACATGAATAAATGGCCAACCTTTCTCGCCCTGGCATGGGCCCTGGTCTGGACCTGCCCCCCCGCCTACGCCCATGGTGGCGCCAAGCACGAGACGGCCCCCATCATCAAGGAGCAAAAGTCCTGGGGCATCGCCGGCGACCCGGTTGCCGTCACCCGTACGGTGACGCTGCGCATGACCGACAACATGCGTTTCACCCCCGATCTGGTACGGGTGAAGCAGGGCGAAACCGTTCGCTTCGTGCTTCATAACGAGGGCGTCATGCTGCACGAGATGGTCATCGGCACCCGCGCCGTGCTCCAGGAACATGCGGCCCTGATGCGCAAGTTCCCAGAGATGGAACACGACGAGCCCTATATGGCCCATGTGGACCCGGGCAAGACCGGCGAGATCCTCTGGCGCTTCAACCGTGCCGGCGATTTCGAGTTCGCCTGTCTCATCCCGGGCCATTATGAGGGCGGCATGCGCGGCCGCATCCTGGTTCGAAAATGACATAGATGTCATCTCCCGGTCAGGGTGGCGTGGTTGTGCGACGTCCACACTGGCTTCGCCATCAAACAAGGAGCGCATGCATGAAAACCCTCCTGCTCACCATGTTCCTACTGGCCGGATTCAGTACAACGGCTTGGTCAGCACCTGATCTCCCGGTCATCGACGTCTACAAGAGCCCCAGCTGTGGGTGCTGCACGAAATGGATCAGCCATCTTGAGGCCAGCGGCTTCCGAGTGCGGGCCCATGACACCGACGACGTGGTAAGCCACAAGTACCGCCTGGGCGTGCCCCCCGGCCATGGCTCCTGCCACACCGCCGAGGTGGCCGGCTATGTGGTGGAAGGCCACGTGCCGGCGCGGGACATCAAACGCCTGCTGCTGGAAAAACCCAAGGCCCGGGGCCTGGTGGTGCCCGCCATGCCCATCGGCTCCCCCGGCATGGAGATGGGTAGCCGCCGGGACCGCTACGAAGTCCTCCTGGTGGACCGGCGGGGCGGCACCCGCACCTACGCCCGTTACTGACTTCCCAGCCTTTTCATTACCTCCAGCACTGAAAGGAAAACCATGAAACGCACACTCACTACCCTGATCCTGGCCATGGCCCTGCCCCTGGGCCTGCCCGCCCTGGCCGACATGAGCCACATGAGCCACGGCACCGCCTCCGGCCACGCCGCCATGGGCGAGATGATGGCCGAAGGCACCGTGAAGAAGGTGGACAAGGCCCAGGGCAAGATCACCATCCAGCATGGCCCCCTGGCCAATCTGGACATGCCGCCCATGACCATGATCTTTCGCGTGCAGGACTCCGCCCTGCTCGACCGGGTCAAGCCCGGCGACAACATCCGCTTCCAGGCGGACAAAGTGAATGGACGCCTCACGGTCACCCACATGGAAGCCGTTCGGTGAACCCATCCCACCCCAACAAGGAGCAAACGATGAAATCGATGCAACGCAGCACCCTGGCGCTGGCCCTGGCCGGCACCCTCTCCCTGCCTGCCCTGTCCATGGCCGCCGGCGCGGCCAAGGACGAGCACGGCAGCCATCACCCCGAACCGTCCCAGACCACCTCCCAGGCCACCGCGCCGGGTGCAACCGACCCCATGCAGACCATGCGCAAGCGCATGATGGACATGCGCCAGACGCGCGACCCGGACAAGCGCATGGCCATGATGGAAGAGCAGATGAAGGACATGGAAGCCATGATGAAAGACCGCCCCTGTCCCATGGCGGACGCCAAGGGCGGCGGCATGGGCATGATGGGGCCCGGCATGGGAATGGGCATGATGGGCGGCAAGGGTGGTATGGGAATGATGGGGGGCCAAGGCGGCATGGGCATGATGGGCCATGGCATGCAGGGTGGGCCAGGCATGTCAGGGATGGACGACATGATGGGCAAGCGCATGGACATGGTGGAGAAGCGCATGGACATGATGCAGATGATGATGCAGCCGCGGTCGGGCCCCGGCATCCAAGGTGGCATGGGTATGTCAGGCCAGGACGACATGATGGCCCGGCGCATGGACATGCTGGAGCGGCGTCTGGACATGATGCAAAAAGGCATGGGGCCAGGCATGCCGGGCGGCGGCATGGGCATGCATGGCAGGTAACCCCGCCCGGGCGGCATTGAGACCTGACAGGGGGCCAAGCCATGTACGGATTCGACCATTTCGGCATGGGGTTGGGCGGCATCGGCATGATCCTGGTCTGGGTCGTGCCGCTCATCCTTCTTTTCCTGGTAGTCCGCCCTTTCTTCGGCGGCAAGGGGCCTGGCCAGGGCAAGACCGCCCTGGACACCCTTGAAGAGCGCTACGCCCGGGGCGAGATTAACCGGGAGGAATACCTGAAGCGCCGGGCCGACCTGGAAGATTGAGCGTGGTGAAGCACCTGCCCCAGATCGCACTGCTGCTGTCCATTACTCTCGCTGCTTGTGGACGGGACGCCCCACCCGAAGCCGGCATGCAACCAGTCGCCATGCCGGCCCAGGGCAACTGGCCGCCTCCGAAAGTGGCGAGCCAGTTCGATCCCGGGCAGGTGGCACGGGGCAAGGCCCTCTACGAACAGCATTGCCAATGCCTGCCACGGCAGCGAAGGCAAGGGCCAGCCCGGCGACTAGCGCCGGAAGGGGCCGGACGGCAGGTTCCCACCACCGCCCCTGGACGATTCCGCCCACGCCTGGCACCACCCCACCAAAATCCTGCATCGGGTCATTAAGCACGGGAGCCCGGGCGGCAGCGGCAACATGCCTTCCTGGAAGGAGGTGCTCACGGACGCCCAGATCGACGACGTGACCGTCTACATCAAGTCTCTCTGGTCGGACGAAATCTATGCCGTCTGGCACGACATCGAGCGGCGCTCCCTGGAACCCTGAGACACATCAAAGGCTGTCCGGCACCGCCAGGCTGCGCCCCAGATCGAATTCCAGTTGCTGCAGGGCCCACTTAGCCTCGGCGTGGGTGGAGTCCAGCATCAGCACATGCTGGAAGGCCTCCGCGGCCTGTTCGGCCTGTTCAAGGCCCCGGTGAGCCCTCCCCAGGGCCATCCAGGACTCCGGGTTGTTGGGTTCCAGCTGGACCCATTCCTGGGCCAGAGGCTTGAGGGCAGACCATTTCTTCTGGGCCCCCAGGTCGCAAGCCGCCAGGAAGTAACCGCTTTCCCGGCCCGGGTTCTCCCAGAAGCTCTTTGCACCGGAAATCGGTTGCAATCCCTCCATGGCCACGTGTCGCAGCCATCCTACCGGCAAGGCGAAGTGGAAATTGCCACCGGCCTTGGCCTTGAAGGTGAGGATGCCCACCAAGCGGCCCTGGAGATCGAACAGGCCGCCGCCACTGGCACCCCGCTCGAAGCGGGCCGAAGTCTGAATGACCTTGCCACCGTCGCACTCGCAATGGTGCAGTCCGACGATCCTGCCAGGGCTGACGGCGAACTGCCCCTCCGGATAGCCTACCGCCACCACGTCCAAGCCCACCCGGGTTTCCCCCACGTCAATCATGGGCATCGCCTCGGTATGCTGTCCAGGCACGGTCAGGAAACACAAATCCCGGTAGGCATCGTGCAGGTCGGCGGTCGCCTGCCTGGTGAGACCATCCAACTTCACCTCGATATGCGCGGCATCCCGCAAGACGTGGCAGTTCGTCACCATGCGGTTGGCGGCGAGGGGCACGGCGGAGCCCAGTTCCGTCACCCCGTCCGTGCGCGTCACCACCAATTGATGGACCCGTGTGGTCCAATCCGGCTCGCCCGCCGATGCAACCATCGACCGCAGCATGGCGAAGAGCGACAGCAGTAGGGTCCGACCTCTCGGCATTCCATGTCCTCCAGCCTCGACAGGATTGAATTTGTCAGCTTCCCGGCGGAGACACAAGGTAGATATCGCCTATATTGGCTAAGGCTGGCACGGTCCGACTCCAAAGCCGCCAATGACATACATGTAATGCCGGTATCAGGTTCCTGTGGGGATGTGCTGTCCATACTGGCCTCAACATCACATGCAGTGGTGTTCTTCATTAACCACACAGGAGTCGATCATGAACCGCAAGCAGTCCATCCTCACTACCGCCATTCTGGCCCTACTCACCTCTTCCGTTTTCGCCGGCCAGTGGGACGGCAACCCGGACATGGGGCAAAGCATCCTGAATGACATTACCAGCAGCGGCTTCGTCGGCACCAGCTTCTCGTCCGCCAAGTCTGAGCGCGGCAGCGGCGACGTTTACGGTTGGGTCGTACTGGATGCCCAGGCCGGCGATGTCCGCGCCTCCGCAGGCCCCGAGAAAGGCAGCGGCGATACGTACGGCTCCATCCTTAATGACCTGTGAGCGTCGGGTAGTGTCTGCCTCGGCATTCAGGGCGGAATGCCGAGGCCCCAGACGCCGGAATCGAACTATGTACGGACTCGACCCCGTCGGCATGAGCGGGGAGTGGCTAGGGATGGTCCTCGTCTGGCTTGTTCCCATCCTCCCCGCCGTGTTGCTCATTCGCCATTTCACCGAGCCCCATGAGAAAAGGCGTCACCATGAAACCGCTGACGATTCTCGCATTGCTACTGCTGGCCGGCTGTACGTCGAACTTGGCCCTCAAGGACACAAGCAATGCGGCCCAAGCCGTCGGCACTCTGAACCTGCATTGGCTACAACCCAATTCCATCGAGGTGACGCTGGAAGGAAGGCGCTACAAGGGGGATTGGACAATGAGCCGGTGCCTCCCGGCCGACTATCAGTGTCGCGGCCCCTATCTCAGTGTCCCGAAAGTCCATCGGCGCCATATCAGTCAGGGACAGGCAACGCTGACATCGAGGGAAGGCGACAGTCTTGAATGTAAATGGGTCAGCCATCTTCCCGATGTGCGGGGAACCTGTCGGACCCAGGATGGAAGATTATTTTCACTGGAAGAATCCAAGCCTGTCGGATAAACATCAACAACTGACCCCACGGTTTGCACGTGCAAGGAGCTTGAGATGCTGAACTGGCTGAAACGAATCTGGGCTGAGTTCAAGGCCTGGCAACAAGCCAACGTGGAAGCACACGCCCATTCCTCCCCACATTCCTGCTGTTCAGCTCCCCCGCCCGGAGCAGGCCGCCACGACACCCAGCACGGGCGGTGAGTTGGTATGGTACCGGCCCCCGCCCACGTCCTCGATAAGGATCCGGTCTGCGGCATGACCGTCAAGCCGGACTCACCCCATCGTGCCCAGCATGACGGGCAGACCTATCTCTTCTGCAGCGCGGGTTGTCTGGAGAAGTTCCGGGCCGAGCCTGGACGCTATTTGGCGCCTGCCGAACCGGAAGCGGATGAAGTTGCCCCACAGGGCGTGGAATACACCTGCCCCATGCACCCCGAGGTGCGGCAGCTCGGCCCCGGCACCTGCCCCAAGTGCGGCATGGCCCTGGAGCCCGTCGCGCCCTCGGCCGAGGCGGAGGAGAACCCCGAACTGGCCGACTTTCGCCGCCGCTTCTGGTGGACCCTGCCGCTCACGCTCATCGTCACGGCCATCGCCATGTCGGGTGGGCTGTTCGATGCCGTGCCGGGGGCCACCCGACCCTGGGTGGAACTGGCCCTGGCCACACCGGTGGTGCTGTGGTCGGGCTGGCCGTTCTTCGTGCGGGGCGTGCGTTCCGTCGCCGGGCGCAGCCCCAACATGTGGACCCTGATCGGCCTGGGCACGAGCGCGGCATACGCCTACAGCGTCGTCGCCACGGTGGCGCCGGGCGTGTTCCCCGAGTCCTTCCGCGTCGACGGCCACGTGGCGGTCTACTTCGAGGCCGCCGCCGTCATCATCTCCCTCACCCTGTTCGGTCAGGTGATGGAACTCAAGGCCCGCTCGGAAACGGGCGCGGCCATCCGCGCCCTGCTGGGCCTGGCACCCAAGACAGCACGCCGCCTGAACGACGACGGCAGCGAGGAGAACATCCCCCTGGCCCAGGTTCACCCCGGCGACCGGTTGCGGGTACGCCCGGGCGAGAAGGTGCCGGTGGACGGCGTGGTGCTGGAGGGCAGCAGCGCGGTGGACGAGTCCATGCTCACCGGCGAGCCCATCCCCGTTACCAAGGCCGCCGGTGATCCCCTGATCGGTGCCACCATGAACACCAGCGGCGCCCTCATCATGCGTGCAAACAATGTGGGCACGGAGACGGTGCTGGCCCGCATCGTGCAGATGGTGGGCGAGGCCCAGCGTTCCCGCGCCCCCATGCAGCGAATGGCCGACGTGGTGGCCGGGTATTTCGTGGTAGGCGTGGTGGCGGTGGCGCTCGCCACCTTCATCGTCTGGGGCCTGTTCGGGCCGCAACCGTCATGGGTCTACGGCCTGGTCAACGCAGTGGCCGTGCTCATCATCGCCTGTCCCTGCGCCCTGGGCCTGGCCACGCCCATGACGGTGATGGTGGCCACCGGCAAGGCCGCCACCCAGGGCGTGCTGTTCCGCGACGCCGCCGCCATCGAGGCCATGCGTCGAGTGGACACCCTCATCGTGGACAAGACCGGCACCCTCACCGAGGGCAAGCCCCGCTTCCACGGCCTGGCGGCGGCGGAGGGCTGGGACGAGGCGGAGGTCCTGCGGATCGCCGCCAGTCTGGACCAGGGCAGCGAGCATCCTCTTGCCCATGCACTAGTGGAGGAGGCTAGACGCCGAGAGTACCGCCTCGGTACGCCGGTGGGCTTCGAGTCCGCCTCTGGGATCGGCGCCCGAGGTAGCGTGGATGGAAAACGCGTGGCCATCGGCAACACCAAGCTGATGGAGGAGGAAGGCATCGACTGGCGGCCGCTGGGAGCTAGGGCCGAGGCCCTGCGTCTAGAAGGCGCCAGCGTCATACTCCTGGCCGTGGACGGCCAGGCGGCCGGGCTGCTCGCCGTCTCCGACCCCATTAAAGCCACCACGCCGCAGGCCCTGGAGCGCCTGCGCGAAAGCGGTTTGGCCATCATCATGGCCACCGGCGACGGCCTCACCACCGCCCGCGCCGTCGGTCAGAAGCTCGGCATCGAGAATGTGCACGGCGAGGTCAAGCCGGAGGACAAGGACGCCCTGGTGGCGAAACTCCAGGCCCAGGGCCATATCGTCGCCATGGTGGGAGACGGCATCAACGACGCCCCGGCGCTTGCCCGGGCCAACGTGGGCATTGCCATGGGCACCGGCACCGACGTGGCCATGACCAGCGCCGCCGTCACCCTGGTCAAGGGCGACCTGCGCGGCATCGCCAGCGCGCGCGGCCTGTCCGAGGCCAGCGTGCGCAACATGCGCCAGAACCTGATGTTCGCCTTGCTCTACAACGCCTTGGGCGTACCCATCGCGGCGGGAGTGTTGTACCCGGTGTTCGGTCTGCTGCTGTCACCGCTCATTGCCGCCTTGGCCATGAGCTTCAGTTCCGTTTCCGTGGTGAGTAACGCCCTGCGGCTGCGTCGCGTCCCGATCCATTGAATGTCCTGCCGGCAACGGATCCCTGCTTCCAATGCAAAGCAGCACGCCCAAGGCAGGGGATATCGGAGACATGATCAAGGCATGGCTCACGTCTATTCGTAGTCCTCGCTGTGCTCGGTCTGGAGGCTCTCCCGGTATTCGTCCTCCAGTTCCTCCTCGAAGAAGAAACGGGGTTCGCCGAAGGCGGGCTTCAGTTCCCCCAGCCAGGTGGCCTGCTCGTCGTAGGCGGCGAAGAAGGGCCGGTGGATCCAGTCCGGGTCCCGGCCCTGGATGAAGCGCAGCACCATGACCTTCTGGCCCCGCACCTCGCTCACCCCCAGCACCTGGACCTTGCCCGGATTGGCGGACATGCTGGGGCCCCGCACCGTGCGGCCCAGGCCGCTGACCCGCTGGTAGGCCTCCCGGAAGATCTCCCAGGCCCGCACCAGGGGCACGGCGAAGTAGTGCTGGGCCCCCGTGTCCCGGGCCACGAACATGTAGTAGGGCACGCAGCCCAGGTCCACCTGGGCATTCCACATCTCGGCCCATAGGGCCGGGTCGTCGTTGATGTGGGCCAGCACCGGGGACTGGGAGCGGATCACCGCCCCCGTGTCCCGGATGGCCCGGATGGCCTGCTTCACCGGCTCCGGCGCCAGTTCCCGGGGATGGTTGAAGTGGGCCATGAGGGCCAGGCGCTTGCCCGCGTCCGCCACCTTGCGGAACAGGGCCAGGATATCGCCGGCATCGTTGTCGGTAAGGAAGCGGTAGGGCCAGAAGCTCAGGGACTTGGTGCCGATGCGGATGTGGCGCAGGCTCGGCAGGTCCGCCTCCAGCAGGGGCTCGATGTAGGCGGCCAGGTGGCGGGCGTTCATGACCATGGGGTCGCCGCCGGTGAACAGCACGTCGCTCACCTGGGGGTTGGCCTGGAGATAGGCCACTAGGCGCTCCACCTCCTTGCTGGCGAACTTCAGCTCGGCCATGCCCACGAACTGGGGCCAGCGGAAGCAGAAGCTGCAGTAGGCATGGCAGGTCTGGCCGTTGCTGGGGAAGAACAGCACCGTCTCCCGGTACTTGTGCTGCATGCCGTCCAGGGGCTCCCCGTCCAGGGTGGGGATGTTGTGGCTCACCTGGCCCGCCGGATGGGGATTGAGCCGCATGCGGATACGGTTGGCCGCCTCCTTGAGGACGGCTGGCTCGGCACCGCCTTTCACCAAGGCGGCCATCTCGTCGTAATGCTCCGGCAACAGCATGCCCCGCTGGGGAAAGGTGAGGGCGAACAGGGGGTCGTCCGGCGCCCTGGACCAGTCGATGAGGTGGTCGACAACGAAGCCGTTGGTCTTGAAGGGCAACACCTGCCCCACCACCTGTATGTCGAACTTGATGGCCTCGGGCAGGGCGGCCATCTGGGGGATTTCGCGAAAATTATGGAGAGAATAAGCCTTGTAGGCGGGGCTTTCGGTCATGTGTGAATTCCTGCCGGGGCACTTCCGGCCTGCCGTGACTGGACAGGTGGGATTCCCGGACCGGCGAAAAATTCACTTTGTACAAAATATTTGTTATGGAATGCAAATCGACTCTGGCCAGCGTGTCAGGGCTCGCCGTTGGCCCCGGCCCGCATGATGTCCTCCAGCATGTCCCGCCGTTCCAGGCCCTGGGCACGCAGCTTGGGGTCGAAGGCCGGAGGGCCGGCGGTATCCAGCCAGCGCATGTCCCAGTCCAGCATGATGAGCCAGATGGTGCCTTCCCGGTCCTCCACCAGGGCGATGCGGGGCGGCACGAACAGGGCCATCTCCGGCGCATAGTCCAGCCAGTCCCGGCTCACCGTGGGGTCGCAGATGCTGATCACCTCCACCTTGGGGGTGCCGGTCTGGCCGGTGCGGGCCTCCAGGGCCCGCCACATCTGGTAGCGGTCCACCAGCATGAAGCCGCGCTTCTCGGCGCGGGTGATGAGGGCCGCCGCCACCTGGTCCACACTCAGGCCGGGCCGGGCGGGGATCTTGTGGGCCATGAAGTTCATCACTTCGCGCATGCTCAGGGGGCTGAACAACATGAACAGCTGGGCCCACTGGCGCTTGACCTCCCGCGACTGGGGGGCCAGCATGGTGTTGGGAAGCAAGTCCGGTTGCACGCGGGCCTGGCCGGGGAGGAAGGGCAGTTGCAGGGACACCAGGGGGGCAGGGTCCTGGGCCCGGGTCGGGCTGGAAAAAGCCACAGCCGCCAGAACCGCCAGGACAACCCCCGGGGCCTTGGCCATGTTGCGCAAGCGCTTCATCGTTGTCCTCCATCGTTGAATGGAAAACAGGGTAACAAGTTAAACGACATTTTCTTTCGGCAACTTGATGGTCATCATGAACGCTGCCGCTTCCCAGTATTCCCTCCGTCACGCCTTGGCCGCCGGCCTCGCCTGTCTGTCCTTCTGGGCGGGCGTCACCCTGGCGGCCTGCCCCGCGGTACCCGAGGGCTTCACCCCGCCACCCGCCCGGCGGGTTCAGGTGGAACTGGAAATGGAACTGGACCAGCCCTGGCAGGCGGGGGGTGCGATCGTCCTGGTGTGCGGGCCGGACGGGAGCCCCCGTGCCGGCCGCCTGCCCCGTCCGCCACGGGACCAGCAGGCTGAACGGGCGCGCCGGGCCGAACATTTTGCCCTGGCCCGGCGCATCAACCTGGCACGCAAGGGTGAGGTCAACGCCCGCACCCTGCCCCTGGCCCAGCCCCAGCTTGAATTTCTGGAGCGTTTCGCCATGAGCGACGCGGGCGCCGTGTGGTTCCGGGAGGTGGCCGACGATACCCTGCGGATGTTCAACCAGGGCTATCTGGACTATGACCGGGCCCTGTGGAACCGGGCCGTGAAGAACGGGCCCATGCCCAGGCTGTCGCGCTTGCTGACCGGCCGCCTCAGCGAGGAGGGCCAGTTCGCCTCGGAACTGGAGGTATTCAAGTTTGGCGCCTACCACGGACCCGGGGCCATGGCCCAGCCAGCAGGCATCGGCCTGGGTAACAAAGGGATGCAGTGCCAGTTCCCCACCAGCGAGGAACTGGTGGACCCCCAGGCCATCCTCTCCCACGAGTTCGGCCATACCCGCTACGGCGACCCGGACAGCGCCGGCACCCTGCTGGGGGAGGCCCGTACCGTCGAGTTGTATGAAAACCCCGTGCGCGTGCGTAACGGCTACGAGCCGCGCACGGTGTACTTCCAGCGCACCAATCAGGGGGGCCTGGAGGCGCGCAAGGACAGCCTGCTGGACCGCCTGAAGATACTGGAAAAGGATAAGGGCATCTCGGTCCGGGACCTGCGCGCGGTGGAGCGATACCATTGCGACTGCCCCGGCCCCTTGCCCGTGATCCTGGACTGCGAGGTGCGGGAACTCCCGCCGGGCCAGGACCTTTCCCAGCCCACCACGAAGCACGACTGCAAACTGCATTGGAAAGGCGATCAGGCGTTGGTGCCCGCGCCGTTATCGACCGGCAGGCCCGCCAAGGAATAACGCTTCAAGCGCCCGGGGCGCAAACGAGAAAGGGCCCCGCCAGGCGAATGTTGCCGTGGAGGGTCTTCAGTCGCGGAAATTCTGGAACTGTAGGGGCACTTCGGTAATGGCCTTGCGCAACAGGGCGATGCACTCCTGCAGCACGTCCCGCTTGGCGCCGGATACCCGGACGCTCTCCCCCTGGATGCTGGCGGTGACCTTGAGCTTGGAATCCTTGATCTGCTTGACGATTTTCTTGGCCACTTCGGTCTCGAGGCCGTTCTTCACGGTGACCTGGCGTTTCACCTTGTTGCCTGACACCTTCTCCACCTTGTCGGCGATGTCCAGGGACCGCACGTCCACACCCCGCTTGGCCAGCTTGCCATTGAGCACTTCCTGGACCTGGTCCAGTTGGAAGTCCGTGTCGGCGAACACGGTGAGCGCGAAGTCCGCCTGTTCGATGCGGGCGTCCGAGCCCTTGAAGTCGAAGCGGTTGCCGATCTCCTTGTTGGTCTGGTCCACCGCGTTGCGCAGTTCGGTCTTGTCCACTTCGGACATGATGTCGAATGAGGGCATGGTCTTCTCCTAACACAGCCTATTTCAGCAGGGCGCGAAGTATGGGCCCTATTGAACGCCCTGTTGAAATAGGCTTTCAAGGCGTGGTTTGTAGCACAGTCCCGGGTAAAATGACGCCTTGTTGAAACGATTCGAGGACCGACATGGCTCGCGTAACCATTGATGATTGCATCCGCAACATTCCCAACCGCTTCGAGATGACCCTGGCCGCCGCCTACCGCGCCCGCCAGATCTCCACCGGCTCCAGTCCCAAGGTGGAACCCAACAAGGACAAGCCCGCCGTCATCGCCCTGCGGGAGGTCGCCGAGGGCCTGGTGGGCGTGGACATCCTCAAGAAAGCCCAGTACTGAGCTGAAGGCGCAGGCAGGCGGGATCATGACGGCACCCAGCGACGTCATCCTCGCCTCGCTGCCACCGCTCCCGGAGGCGGTGTCCTACCTGGAACCGACGGACCTGGAGTCCTTCCGCCGGGCCTACTTCTTTTCCGCCCTGGCCCACACGGGCCAGTACCGCAAGGGCGGCGCCCCCTATGTGACCCACCCCCTGGCCGTGGCCGAGATCCTGGCCGGCTGGCGCCTGGACGTGCAGACCCTCATTGCCGCCCTGCTCCACGACGTGGTGGAAGACACGGGTGTCAGCTCCGAGGAGATCGCCCAGGAGTTCGGCAAGCCCGTGGCCAACCTGGTGGACGGGGTCACCAAGCTGGACAAGATCAAGTTCGAGACTAAGGCCCAGGCCCAGGCCGAGAACTTCCGCAAGATGCTTTTGGCCATGGCCCGGGACGTGCGGGTCATCCTCATCAAGCTGGCTGACCGGTTGCACAACATGCGCACCCTGGATGCCATGGCGCCGGAAAAGATCCACCGCATCTCCCAGGAGACCCTGGAGATCTACGCCCCCATCGCCAACCGCCTGGGCCTCAACCAGCTTTATCAGGAACTGGAGGACATCTCCTTCCAGCACCTGCACCCCAACCGCTACAAGGTCATCGAGAAGGCGGTGAAGGCTGCCCGGGGCAACCGGGTGGAGGTGGTGCACAAGATGAAGGCATCAATCAAGGAAAAGCTGCGGGATGGCCAGGTGCATGCCTATGTGTATGGGCGGGAAAAGCACCTGTACAGCATCTACCGCAAGATGCACGAAAAGCACCTGGCCTTCTCCGAGGTGTTCGACATCTACGGCTTCCGGGTCATCGTCGAGGACGTGCCCCAGTGTTACCTGGCCCTGGGCGCCCTGCACGCCCTGTTCAAGCCCATCCCGGGCAAGTTCAAGGATTACATCGCCATCCCCAAGCCCAACGGCTATCAGTCCCTGCATACCACCCTGTTCGGGCCCTTCGGCGCGCCCCTGGAGGTGCAGATCCGTACCCAGGAGATGCACCACATCGCCGAGACCGGCGTGGCTTCCCACTGGATCTACAAGACCGGCGACGCCTCCCTCTCCGAGGTGCAGCGCCGCACCCACCAGTGGCTCCAGGGCCTGCTGGACCTCCAGGCCGACAGCAGGGATTCCGTGGAATTCCTGGAGCACATCAAGGTGGACCTGTTCCCGGACGAGGTCTACGTGTTCACACCCAAGGGAGCCATCATCTCCCTGCCCCGGGGCGCTACCGCCGTGGACTTCGCCTACTCGGTGCACACGGACGTGGGCAACCATTGCGTGGGGGTGAAGATCAACGGC
Organism: Thiobacillus sp.; assembly: GCA_024235835.1. NCBI lineage: Bacteria > Pseudomonadati > Pseudomonadota > Betaproteobacteria > Nitrosomonadales > Thiobacillaceae > Thiobacillus > Thiobacillus sp. Next base: position 1,249,319 of record JACKLQ010000001.1, read on the forward strand.
GAATTCATGCCCCTCTCCACGCCCCTGCGCAATGGCGACCGGGTGGAGATCCTCACTTCCGAATCCGCCCGCCCCAACCCCGCGTGGGCCCATTTCGCCCTCACGGGGAAGGCCCGGGCCAACATCCGCAACGCCCTCAAGCACGTGCATCAGAGCGAGTCGATCGCCCTGGGCCAGCGACTGCTGGAGCAGGCCTTGAAGGCCCTGGGCAGCGATTGCAAGAGCCTGGCCGAAGGCACCTGGGATCGCTACCAGAAGGTGACCGGCCGGGGCCGGGAAGAGACCCTGGAGGAGATCGGCCTGGGCAAGAAACTGGCCTTCGTGGTGGCGCGCCAGTTGCTGGCCCGGGACAACGATCCCACCACGCCGTCCAAGTCCGCCGGGCCCATGCTGGTCCACGGTGCCGAGGGCGTGGCGGTGAAGCTGGGCAAGTGCTGTCGCCCCATCCCCGGCGACCCCATCATCGGCCAGATCAAGAAGGAAAAGGGCCTCATCATCCACACCCACGACTGCGCCCAGGTGCGCCGCTACCGGGAGGATCCGGACAAGTGGGTGGACGTGGCCTGGGCCGCGGAACTGGACAAGCTGTTCGACGTGGGCATCAAGGTGGTGGTGGCCAACCAGCGAGGCGTGCTGGCCAAGGTGGCGGCGGCCATTTCCAACGAGGGCTCGGACATCGACAACGTGCACATGGAAGAAGAGGCTGGCTCATATACAAACCTATTCTTCACCGTGAGCGTGCAAAACCGCCTACACTTGGCACGGCTCATGCGGGCCCTGCGGGGCCTCCACGAGGTGGTACGCATCCAGCGCCTGAAGGCGCCCGGCGGATAGATATTCCACGCCTCCTCATGAATCCGTTACCCTATAGCCCTACATGAACGAGCAACAGACCGCACCTCTCCAACCCAGTTCGCCCCAGCAACGCCTGAGGGAACTGCAGTCCATCCCAGACAACCAGAAGACCGAGGCCCAGTGGGACGAGATCATTGAGCTGGAGATCGCCCTGGCCCAGGGCGGCCGCCCCATCAATGTCGGCCCCAGGCCCCAGGGACACGCCAATCAGATGAAGAAGCACAACGGCAAGCCACAGGGTAGCGGTGGTAGCGGTGGTGCTGGTGGCACGGGCGGCGGCGGTGGAGGCGGACAAGCCAAGAAACCCCAGCGCAAGTTTCACAAGCGGCCCGCCAAGCCGGCGACTCCCCAGTAAGCCGTTCCCCCTGGCAACCTCGGCCCGCCCTCAGGGCAGGCCGGACCTCCAGCAGGCCACTACCTCAGCGCAAGTAACCCTCGTGCTCCAGTTTGAGCACGATGCGGGCCACGGCCTCTTCAGCGCTGTACTGGGCCGTATCGATGACCAGTTCCGCGTTCTCCGGCGCCTCGTAGGGATCCGACACCCCCGTGAATTCGGGGATCAGCCCCGCCCGGGCCTTGGCGTACAGTCCCTTGCGGTCCCGGCTCTCGCAGACGGAGATGGAGGTGGACACATGCACTTCGATGAAACCGCCCCAGGGCTCGATTCCATCCCTCACGGCCCGCCGGGTGGTGCGGTAGGGGGCGATGGGTGCGCAGATGGCGATGCCGCCATGCTTGGTGATCTCGCTGGCCACGTAGCCGATGCGGCGGATATTGATGTCCCGATGCTCCTTGGAGAAACCCAGTTCGCTGGACAGGTTGCGGCGCACCACGTCGCCGTCCAGCAGGGTGACGCGCCGGCTGCCCATCTCCATGAGCTTCACGGTGAGGGCCCGGGCGATGGTGGACTTGCCAGCTCCTGAGAGGCCGGTGAAAAACACGGTGAACCCCTGCCGGCTGCGGGGTGGATAGGCTTTGGCCAACTCCTCCAGGACCTCGGGGTAGGAATACCATTCCGGCACCTTGGTGCCCTGCATCATGCGACGCTGCAGTTCCGCCCCGTTCATGCGCTGGGCCCGGCTGTCTTCCGGCACCTCGTCCTCGGCGACGAATTCGTCCCGGTCCTCCACATAGACCAGGCGCGGGAAGGGCACCAGTTCCACACCGAGTTGTTCCCGGGCATTGGCCACCACCGCGGTACCCGGCCCGGCCACGTCGCGGCCCCGCCGCTGGTCGCCCGCGCCCACCCACTCGCCGCCCACCACCAGGTGGGTGCACCCATGGTTGCGGGCGATCAGGGCCTTGTACAGCACTTCCCTGTCTCCTTCCGGCAGGTCCATGAGGGGACTGACGGTCAGCATGGTGGTGGGTACGGGAAACTTGGGCTGCAGGGCCAGGCAGGCACGTATGCGACTGAAGTGGGCGGCATCCTGAACCGGGTCCGTGCCCCCCGCCACCTGGATGAGCAGGTTGGCTTCCCGCTGCACGGCGGCACGCAGGAAGAACTCGTAGTGCATGCGGTGCATGGGCTGGTTGGGCATCACCCCCAGCACCCGGCGCCAGCCCCGCTTGGCGAACTGGGCCCGGGTTTCCGCCGGGGTCAGGCGCAGAGGCAGGAAATCGTGGCGGGGCGGCAAGGCCGCGCCTTCCACCTGACCTGCCACATAGAACTGGCCGGCCCTGGCACTGGGCTCCGCCAGGGAATGACCGGCAGCGCGGGCCCGTTCCGCCTCCAGTTCGGGTTCCGCCGCCCAGACCTCGCTCACATGCAGCACGGCAGGCATGAAGCCCTCGGCATCCCGCAGGGCCACCTTGCTGCCCGGTTGCAGGGCCTTGGCCGCCTTCTCCCCCACCGCCAGCATCACCGGCCTGGGCCAGAAACGTCCGTCCGCCAGCCGCATCCGGTCCAGCACGTTCTCGAGGTCCGCCTTGCCCATGAAACCGGTGAGGGGTGCCAGGGCGCCGGTGAGGATCAGTTCCAGTTCGCACAGCTGGCGCCAATCCAGGTCCAGGGACGGGAAATCCAGGGCTTCCCGCTTCAGGGTCTCGGCCCTGTAGGCGTCGCAGAGCAGCATCGGCAAGTCACCGCCGTAGGGGGTAATCAGGGTTTCCATGAGGGTTCAGACAGGTTCCGGATAGGTTTCGAAGAAGGCGGCGATGAAGTCGGGGATGCGCGTCTCCGGCAGCACGTTGATGCCCGCGGCCGCCTTGCGACCGCCGCCGGTATCGAAGCGGCTGCATAGCACGTCGGCACCGACGCGGTTGCGCAGCGGCGCCCGCACGCTCACCACGTAGTGGCCCTTGGGAGAACGGGACAGCAGGGCATGGGCCCGGCCTGGATGAGTCGTGGCCAGTTCGTTGGCATACACGCCGCTGGCCCGCCGCGCCCAGGGGGCATCGGGCAGGACCACCACGGCGCCGGAAGGCCGCACCTCGGCAGGGGTCACCGCCCTGGCCTGGGCCATGTCGGCGGCATAACCTTCGCGCAAGGTCTGGAACTGGGCGGCTTCGGCCATGAAGGCGAAAGGATCCGAGTAGGCGTGCAGGGCGCGATACAGGTCCGCAGGGTGGAAGTGGAGATCTTCCAGGCTGTCGCCGTAGCCGTTGTAGTTGAGGCATTCCCCCAGTTCCCGCAGGGCGTCCAGATGGCCTGCATCCAGGCCCAGGGGCTCCGCCGCCTTGCGGGCGGCCTCGTGCAGGTTGTCGCCGAAGGCCGCGGCCACGGCCCAGGGGCGGTAGCGCCCCCCCAGTTCCCGATCCACCAATAGACTGGTGCACACCTCTGCCGCCGTGTCTATGGTGGGATGGAAATGGGGATGCACGGGCATTTCACCCGGGTCGTGGTGGTCGAACCAGCGCACCTTGACGCCCCGGGCCAACAATTCGGCCAGGGGGCCCGCGTTCTTTTCCACGGCGATGTCCAGGGCGGTGACGCTGTCCCCCGCCTGGGCATCGATGCGCTTCAGCAGGGCAATGTCCCGTTTGACCCCTGTGACCAGCACGGCGGCCAGAGGCTGGGCCAGGCGCAGTTGGTGCAGGGCGCAGAGGCCGTCGGCATCACCGTTGAAGGCATCGTAGTGGGTCACGGACGTCACTTTGCGGCGGGTTCGCTTGCCGGAGCTGCATCAGGTTTTGCCTCGGTGGCCTGAGCTTCGACCGCCGGCTCGGGCGTGGGCGCCTCCTTGCCCAGGTCGGCATAGGCCCCCAGGTATTCGACCTTCGCCTGGGCGCGCATATCCTTCAGGGCGGTGGCGGCGGTCTCCCGCTTCTTGCTGTTGGTGACGAAGCGCTCGATGCTGGCCTTGGCCTGCTCCAGGGTCACGGGCTGGCTCTGGGAGCCGGCCACCACCAGGATGTTGAGGGCGTTGGGGGCCTTCACGGTCATGGCCTGGCCGTCGCGCATCTGGGCCAGGCGGGGCAGCAGTTCAGTGGGCAACTGCTCCGCGGCCTTGGTGGTCTGGGAGATGCGGACGGGGATCTTCTGGTCCCGCAACCATTGGATGAAATCATCCAGGCTGCGGGTGCCCGACAGCTGTGACTTGACGGCTTCTTCATTGTCCGGCGTGACGGAAATGTTGATTTCCTGCAGGCGATAGATGCGGCGGTCGCTGAACAGCTCGGGGTGTTTGTTGAAATAGTCGCTCACCTCCTGCTCCGTGGGCTGGGCCACGCTGGCGGTGAGCTTTTCCACATAGGCCTGGGACAGGATCTGGCGCCGCGAGGCTTCCAGGGCCAGTTTCACGCCCGCCTCCTGGTCCAGCTTCTCGGATACGGCCTTTTGCATCAGCAGGTCCTGGTCCACCAGGTTCTTGAGCACCTGGTTGGCGGCCTTCTGGTGCTGCTCCGGGGTCAAGTCACCCAGTTTCTTCACCTCGTGGTCCAGCAGGGCCACGCTGATGGCCACGCCATTGACCTTGGCGGCTGCCTCGGCGCCCGCCTCGTCCGCCTTCTTCTCGCAACCCTGGAAGGAAACAGCCATGGCCACGGCCAGGGCACTCATGCCGATGCGGTATTGGGTGTTCATTGACTACCTCGCTGGTTAATGAATGGGATATGGGAATCAAAGCACGCCGGCGGCGTAATCCGCCAGGCGCGAACGTTCGCCCCGGGCCAGGGTGATGTGGCCATTGTGGGGCCAGCCCTTGAAGCGGTCCACCACGTAGGTCAGGCCGGAGGAGCCTTCCGTCAGGTAAGGCGTGTCGATCTGGGCGATGTTGCCCAGGCACACCACCTTGGTGCCGGGGCCGGCCCGGGTGATCAGGGTCTTCATCTGCTTGGAGGTAAGGTTCTGGGCCTCGTCGATGATGAGGAACTTGTTGATGAAGGTGCGCCCGCGCATGAAGTTGAGGGACTTCACCTTGATACGGCTGCGGATCAGGTCCTGGGTGGCGGCCCGGCCCCACTCGCCCGCTTCCTCGTCGGTGCTGTTGAGCACGTCCAGGTTGTCCTCCAGGGCGCCCATCCAGGGGGTCATCTTCTCCTCCTCGGTTCCGGGCAGGAAGCCGATGTCCTCCCCCACCGGCACCGTCACCCGGGTCATGATGATCTCGCTGTAGACCTTGTGCTCCAGGATCTGGGTCAGGCCCGCGGCCAGGGTCAGCAGGGTCTTGCCCGTGCCCGCCTGGCCCAGCAGGGTGACGAAGTCTATCTGGGGATCCATGAGCACGTTGAGGGCGAAGTTCTGCTCCCGGTTGCGGGCAGTGATGCCCCACACCGCGTTCTTCTGGTGGGAGTAGTCCCTGGTGGTCACCAGGGTGGCGGTCTTGCCCTCCACGGCGGTGACGATGGCCTGGAACGGGTTGGTGCCCTCCTGCCACAGGAACTGGTTCACCAGCATGGACGGGCACAGGGGGCCGGTGAGCCGGTAATGGGAACGGCCGTCCTGCTGCCAGGACTCCATGCCCTTGCCGTGCTTGTCCCAGAAGTCCGCCGGCAGTTCCATGACGCCGGTGTAGAGCAGGTCCGTGTCCTCCAGGACCTTGTCGTTGAAGTAGTCCTCCGCGGCGAAGCCCAGGGCCCGGGCCTTGATGCGCATGTTGATGTCCTTGGACACCAGCACCACTTCACGGCCTGGATGCTGCTGCCGCAGGTGGGCCACCACCCCCAGGATCTGGTTGTCTCCAGAGCTGTAGGGCAGGGCCGCCAGGATGTCCCTGGCCACATGGTCCGTCTGCAGGAACAGCCGCCCCGTGGCCGCCTTGTGGCTATGGGCGGCCAGGTCCGCGCCGGACTGGATGTCGTGCTCGCTGGGGCTGACGATATCGTCCAGGAAGCGACTTACCTGTCGGGCGTTGCGGGCCACCTCCGACATGCCCTTCTTGTTATGGTCCAACTCCTCCAGGGTGACCATGGGCAGGTAGATGTCATGTTCCTGGAAACGGTACAGCGATGTGGGGTCGTGCAACAGCACGTTGGTATCGAGGACGAACAGCTTGGTCTGGCTGGCAGTAGGCTTGGCCTTGCGCGGCATCGAGATCACCGAAATGGTTGGTTAGCGGGTTGTGGAAAGGGTGCGCACGAACTCCAGGACCTGCTGGGCATGTTCCGGTACCTTGACGCCCCGCCATGCGCGGGCGATGCGTCCGCGAGGGTCGATGATGAAGGTACTTCGCTCCACGCCCCGCACCTGTTTGCCATACATGTTCTTCATCTTCATGACACCGAACAACTCGCACACCTGCTCGTCCGGGTCCGAGATCAGTTCGAAGGGCAGGCCCAGCTTGGCCTTGAAGTTCTCGTGGGAGTTCAGGCTGTCCCGGGAGACGCCGAACACTTCGCAGTCCAGGGCCTGGAACAAGGGGTGCAAGTCGCGGAAATCCTGGCCCTCGGTGGTACAGCCTGGCGTGTTGTCCTTGGGATAGAAATAGAGGACGAGGGTACGCCCTGCGTAAAGACTCGGCCTGAACGTCTTGCCTCCGGTGGCCGTCGCCTCGAAGTCCGGCACTTCGGGATGTTCCATGGATAGTGTTGGGAGTAAGGATGTCTCTGACCGGACCCATTATGTGCGAGGCCCAATGACAGCGGCAACCGTTGCCCATGATGAATTGATGTACCGACATCCCCACCAGGCGGTGACCACCCGCTCAAGTCCAGTTCAAGGTCGTCGCCCCCCCTCGTCGCATTGCAACAAATACCCATGAATATCGTTGCCCTGCTCAAGGGCTTGCGCCATGGGCCACACCACCACTTATGGACGGGACTCAACCCTGGCGAACGATCCATCTACTCTTGCGCCTGCCCTGGTACCCTGGCTCGCACCCATGCACTCCCCGTGCATGGCGGCGCAGGTGAGCCCATCTCCCGGGATGCCTCCGTTGACAAGGCTCCTCTCGTCCAGCGCCACTTTGGATTCTGGCCTGGACACCAATGCGCTTGGGCGGCGCTGGGCTTCTTTCTCGTGCATGGGAAACTGGCCAGGGTGTTGCGATGAACCCGATTAGCAATCTCGGGCCACGCTTTCCGCCCATGTCCAGAAACACGAACGCCCCGACAGGCGGGGCGCTTTCATTTCTGGCGGAGAGGGCGGGATTCGAACCCGCGGTAGGCTATTAACCTACACACGCTTTCCAGGCGTGCGACTTAAACCGCTCATCCACCTCTCCGTGAGGGGCGGGAGAATACACGCCTGCCCCCCCGGAGGCAAGGCTGGCCGCCCACTGCTAGAATCCGGCCGCGCGAACTCTACAAATGATCCCATTCCCCATGCCTCTTCCGTCCTTCGATGAACGCCTCTCCGTGGTGGTCCCCGTAAAGAACGAGGCCGCCAATATCGAGCCCCTGATCCGGGAAATCCTGGAAGCCACGGGCACGTTGGCAGCCTGCGAAATCATCTACGTGGATGACGGCAGCACGGATGCGACCCTGGTGGAACTCAAGCGCATGGCGGAGGCCGTGCCTCAGCTGCGCATCCTCCGGCACCAGGAAAGCTGTGGGCAAAGCACCGCCATCACCACGGGGGTGATGGCCGCCTCCCACCCCTGGATCGCCACCCTGGACGGTGACGGCCAGAACGACCCGGGCGACATTCCCAAATTGCTGCACAGGCTGCGCCACGCATCACCGGCGGAGAACCTGCAAATGCTGGCGGGCTGGCGGGCCAGCCGGCGGGATACCTGGTTCCGCCGGTTTTCATCCAAAGTGGCCAATGGCGTGCGCTCAAGCCTGCTGCGGGACGCCACCCCCGACACTGGCTGCGGCCTGAAGGTGTTCAGCCGGGAAACCTTCCTGCGCCTGCCCTATTTCGACCACATGCACCGATTCCTTCCCGCCCTGGTGCAACGCCATGGTGGCCGGGTGGAATCGGTGGTAGTGAACCACCGTCCCAGGGAGCGGGGCACGTCGAAGTACGGTCTGCACAACCGCCTGTGGGTAGGTATCGTGGACCTGTTCGGGGTGAGTTGGCTCATGCGGCGCGCCAAGCGGCCGGATGTGCACGCCGTGCGCTGATCCGCATCCCAGGCGCCCGTGAATTTCCGCATCCTCTTCAAAGGCCTGCTGCTGATCGCCAGCCTGGCCCTGCTGGGCTTCCTGGTGAACGCCCTGCACCTGGGGGATGCCCTAAGCGAAAACTGGATCGACACCCAGGTGCGTGGCCAGGGCTTCCGCGGCGAACTGATTTTCCTGGGCATGGCGGCCCTGACTACGGCGGTGGGCTTTCCCCGCCAGGTGGTGGCCTTCCTGGGGGGATATGCCTTCGGCTTCCTTCCGGGTAGCGCGTTGGCGGTCGTGGGCACCCTCCTGGGCAGCCTAATGTCCTTCTCCTACGCCCGCTGGTTCGGTCGTTCCCTGGTGCAGCATCGCTTTCCTGGACGCATCCGCAAGCTGGACGACTTCCTTTCCGGCCATCCCTTCACCATGGCCGTGATCATCCGCCTGCTGCCTGTGGGCAGCAACGTAGGCACCAACCTGGTGGCCGGTGTATGCAGCGTGCCCGCCCTGCCCTTCCTGGCGGGCAGCGGCGTGGGCTATCTGCCCCAGACCCTGGTGTTCGCCCTGGCGGGCAGCGGCGTCCACTTCAATCCCAGCTTGCGCTTATCCCTGGCAGGCGTGCTGTTCGTGGTTTCCAGCCTGCTGGGCGTGTGGTTGTACCGCAGCCATCGCCACGGTAAGGCCCTGGAGGAAGAACTGGACCAGGAACTGGGTCACGGGGGCACCACGAAGGAGACCCATGCGCGCGAACCGTGACCCCTACCTTTGGGCTGGCTGGTTGGCATTTCTCACCGCCGTGGCCCTGTTCAGCCGCAGCTACTTTGCCATCGACGAGACCCGCTACCTGTCCGTGGCCTGGGAAATGTGGCAGCGGGGTGACTTCCTGGTGCCCTTCAAAAATGGCGAGCCTTACAGTCACAAACCGCCCCTGCTGTTCTGGCTGATCCACGCCGGTTGGGCCGTCACCGGCATCAATGACTGGTGGCCCCGGCTCATCTCGCCCCTGCTGGCCATCGCCTCCCTGTTTCTGGTGCGCCGCCTGGCCATCGAACTCTGGCCCGACCGCCCCGAGCCCGCCCGCCTGGCCCCCTGGATATTGATGGGCAGTCTGATGTGGAGCCTCTATAGCCAGGCGCTCATGTTCGACCTGCTCATGGCGTTCTGCACCCTCCCTGGCATCCTGGGCCTGGTGTGGGCATCCAGGGGCAAGGCCCATGGCTGGAAGCTGTTCGCCCTCTCCGTCGGCCTGGGCGTGCTGGCCAAAGGGCCCGCCATTCTGTTGCACCTGCTGCCCGCGGCCCTGCTGGCACCCTGGTGGGCATCGAGCAACGCCTTGGCTTGGCGCCAGTGGTACACCCGCCTTGTCCTTGGCACCCTCGGCGGTGCTGCCCTGGCCCTGCTGTGGGCCATTCCCGCTGGCTTCATGGGGGGTGAAGCCTATCGCGACGCCATTTTCTGGGGCCAGACCGCCAACCGCATGGTGCAGTCCTTCGCTCACCAGCGTCCCCTATGGTGGTATCTACCGCTGCTGCCCCTGCTGCTTTTCCCCTGGTTCCTATGGCCCGCCTTCTGGCGCGGCATGAAGGGAGCGGCAAAGAAGCAGGACAAGGGGCTGCGGCTGGCATTGGCCTGGATGCTGCCAGCCTTGCTGGCCTTTTCCCTCATCAGCGGCAAACAACCTCATTACCTGTTGCCGGAGTTCCCGGCCTTTGCACTGCTGGCTGGACGAGTACTGGTCGAGCAAGAGCGCATCTCACGCCCTTGGCCGGCTGCGCTGATGCTGGTGGCCCTGGGGGTGTTGATGCTGTCGCTCCCACACTTCTATCCACCTGAGTCCGGCAGCGCCTTGAGCCAATTGCCGGCCTGGGGGGGCTGGGCCTTCCTGATGCTGGCCATCTGGACATGGCTGATGAAGGGATCCGCGGTCTCTCAGGTGCCCTGGCTATCGGGCGTGGCCATACTGGCCATGGCGGCTATCCACCTGCTGCTGATACGCCCCATCTCCCCTGCCTATGACGTGCGCCCCATAGGGGCCGCCATCGCCAAGGCTCACTACGAATCCCGGGAAGTGGGCAACCTGGGCAAGTACCATGCCCAATATCAATTCGCCGGCCGACTAAGCAGGCCCTTGATCCAACTTGACAACGACTCTGTCCGGGCCTGGCTGAGCACCCACCCCAATGGCGCCGTGGTCATGTATTTCCCCAAGGAAGCGGACTTGAAGCCCCTCCATCCCCGTTTTTCCCAGGCTTATCGAGGCAAACAAGTGGCCCTCATGGATGCCGCCGATGCCGTGCTGGCCCTGGGGCTTTCTGAGACAGGCAAAGAGCCGGCCTCCGAGCAATAAAAAAGGCGCCCGCGGGCGCCTTTTTCCATTCAATCCGTTTTATTACTTCTTCTTGCCTTTCTTGGCCGCGACCTTGTCCTTGAAAGCCTTGCCGGGCTTGAAGGCCGGCACGGTGGTGGCGGCGATCTTGATGGCAGCACCCGTCTGGGGGTTCTTGCCGGTGCGGGCAGCACGCTTGCGAGATTCAAAGGTACCGAAGCCGATCACGCTGACGCTGTCGCCTTTGGCCACGGTGTCCACGATGGTATCCAGCATGGCTTCGAGAGCGCGGCCGGCGGCAGCTTTGGACATGTCGGTCTTGGCGGCGATGGCGTCGATAAACTCAGATTTGTTCATGCGGTGTCTCCTGAATGATGTCATGGGCTATGACGGGCGCATCATAACAAGACATTGGTTATGCAGTGCAAGTAAAAAACGAGGTTTCATGGGGCTTACCAGTTAGTTTCTCGCTCCGGGGACGCGGAAATACGGTGTATGGTCAAGTCAGCCCCGTTGTACTCCTCTTCCGGGTCCAGCCTCAGGCCCACGGCAGCCTTGAGCAGGCCGTAGACAAGAACGCCGCCAATAAGTGCCACCAGAACGCCCGCCAGGGTACCCAGCAACTGGCTCAGGAAGCTGACGCCCCCCATGCCACCCAGGGCCTCCAGGCCAAAAATACCCGCGGCGATGCCGCCCCAGGCGCCGCAAAGACCATGCAGCGGCCACACTCCCAGGACGTCATCGATCTTCCAGCGGTTCTGGGTGATGGTGAACATCACCACGAACAGCGCACCCGCGATGGCTCCCGTGGCCAGGGCGCCGGCCGGATGCATGAGATCGGAACCGGCGCAAATCGCCACCAGACCGGCCAGGGGACCGTTGTGGATGAAGCCCGGGTCGTTCCTGCCCACCACCAAAGCCGTCAGGGTGCCTCCCACCATGGCCATGAGGGAGTTCACCGCCACCAGGCCGGAAATGGCCTCCAGTTTCTGGGCCGACATGACATTGAAGCCGAACCAGCCCACGGTGAGAATCCAGGCCCCCAGCGCCAGGAAAGGAATGCTGGAGGGGGGGTGGGCCGCCACCATGCCGTTCTGGTGGTAACGGCCGCGACGGGCGCCCAGCAGCACCACAGCGGGCAGGGCAATCCAGCCCCCCACGGCATGGACCACCACGGAGCCCGCGAAGTCATGGAACTCCGCGCCGAAACTGTTCCCCAGCCAGGCCTGGAAACCGAAATTCTTGTTCCAGACGATGCCCTCGAAGAACGGGTAGACGAAGCCCACCAGCAGGAAGGTGGCGGCCAGCTGAGGCTGGAATTTGGCGCGTTCGGCGATACCACCGGAAATGATGGCCGGGATGGCCGCCGCGAAGGTCAGCAGGAAGAAGAACTTCACCAGTTCATAGCCGTTCTTTTCCGCCAGGACACTGGCGCCGCTCATGAAATCCACGCCATAGGCCACGCCATAGCCAACGAAGAAATAGGCGATGGTGGACATGGAAAAATCCGTGAGTATCTTCACCAGGGCATTGACCTGGTTCTTCTTGCGCACGGTTCCCACCTCGAGAAAGGCGAAACCTGAGTGCATGGCCAGCACCATGATGGCGCCCAGCAGAACGAACAAGACGTCAGCACCGGATTGAAAGGCTTCCATTGGGGTCTCCTGTATAAACGGAAAAACCAGTAGCAAGAGATGTGCCTTCTATTGGTGCGCATGGGACGGGGGTTTGCAAGCCACGCACCAAAACAAAACGCCCTTTTGCAGGGCGTTCAAGGGAAGAATGCACCAATTATGTGCATTAGCCGGCCTTCTTTTCTTCTTCCTCGATGCGGTCCAACTCCGCTTCCAACTCCTCTTCCGAGAGGGGCTTGAATTCATCCGACTCCGGAGGCGCCACTATCTTGTGGCGCACCACCCACCCCGCCACGATCACACCCAATTCGTAAAGCAGCCAGAGGGGGACGGCCAGCATGATCTGGGAGATGACGTCGGGAGGCGTGAATATGGCGCCGATGACGAAGGCGCCAACGATCACGTAAGGCCGGCCTTCCTTGAACTTCTCCACTTCCACGATGCCCATCACCGCCAGGGCCACCACCACGATGGGTACCTCGAAGGTAAGGCCGAAGGCAAGGAACAGGGTGATGACGAAATCCAGGTACTTGCCGATGTCCGTCATCACCGCCACCCCCTGGGGCGCGATGCCGATGATGAAACCGAACACCACCGGGAACACCAGGAAATAAGCGAAGGCCATACCGGAGGCAAACAGCACCACGCTGGCCATCACCAGGGGCAGGATAAATTTCTTCTCGTGGCTGTAAAGCCCCGGAGCCACGAAGGACCAGGCCTGGTAAAGCACGTAGGGGAGTGCAACGAGGAAGGCCGACATCAGGGCCACCTTCACCGGCACGAAGAAGGGAGTAACCACCTCGGTGGCGATCATCTGCCCCCCCTGGGGCAACTTGGACAGCAGGGGCTGGGCCAGGAGGCTGTAGAGATCGTTGGCCCAGGGGAACAGGCAGACGAACACCACGATCCAGGCGATGACCGCCCGCAGCAGGCGGTCGCGCAATTCCAGCAAATGGGTGATGAAGGATTCCTGACCGTTCATGCTTGCGTCAGCCCCCGGTGTCAGGCTTGCGCCTTGTCGGCATCGGGTTTCGTCCCGCTGTCGGTGCGCTGGCCGCTGGTCACCGGCGAATCAGATGAAACGGCTTCGGGTACAGCTTCGACCTTGGCGGCCTGGCCGGTTTCGGCCGTGGCGGATTCCTCCGCCTTGAGTTTCTCGTATTCGCGCATGCTTAGACCACCATCCGTGGTGCCCATGGCCTGCATGACCTTGCTGATCTGTCCCGTTTCCTCGGCCACGGTATCCTCTACCCGATGCAGGGTGTCGTTGGCCATGATCTCGTATTTCTGGGCGCTGTCCTTCATCTCCTGCTGCATCTTGCGCAGTTCGTCCAGGCGAATGTCCCGGTCGATGTCCTGCTTGACCTGGGACACGAAACGATTGAGCTTGCCCACCCACTGGCCCGCCGTGCGGGCTACCTTGGGCAGACGCTCGGGACCGATGACGATCAGGGCGATGACGCCGATGACCAGGAGTTCGGTGAAGCTGATGTCGAACATTGGAAGCAGTCAGCTGGCAGTGGTCAGTAGGCAGCCGGAACCGCCAACAGCACACCGTCTACCGTCAACTTTGCTGTTTGTCCTTGACCTCGCCCTCGATGGTGGTGCCCTTGGCCTCCTCGCGGGGCAGTTCGGTGGGCTTGTTCTTCTCCTCGCCCATGGCCTCCTTGAAGTTCTTTACCGCACCGCCCAGGTCACCGCCGATGTTGCGCAACTTCTTGGTGCCAAAAACCAGCAGCACGATCACCAGAACGATCAGCCAATGCCAAATGCTGAAGGAACCCATTGTCTCTCTCCTCGAAAAATTACATGGGGCGGAGGCGTCCGCCCCCCATTACATGGACATGCAGGTGCATGACTTCCTGGCCGCCGCCCCGGCCGGTATTGATCACGGTGCGGAATCCGTCGCCGAGGCCCTGATCCTTCGCCAGCGCCGGGGCCAGCATCAGGATGCGACCCAGCAGCCTTTCATGGCCCGCCTGGGCTTCGGCCAGGGAAACGATGTGTTCCTTTGGCACGATCATGAAATGCACGTTGGCCACGGGATTGATGTCGTGAAAGGCGATGAGTTCATCGTCCTCATACACCTTGCGGCAGGGGATCTCGCCCGCGGCGATCCTGCAGAAGATGCAGTCACTGCTCATGCCGCCTCCCCCAGGAAGGCATGCTCCCCCCCATGCGGGGGCGCGAACGGAAGTGAGTCAGGGGGCTCATGCTTATTCCTTGCGGGACGCTTTCTCGACTATGCCTGACAGGCCCTCGCGGCGGGCCAGCTCGTTCAGGACTTCGCTGGGACTGATGCCCTGATGGGCCAGCAAAACCAGGCTATGAAACCACAGATCGGCCGTCTCGTAGATGACTTTCTCCCGCTCGCCGTCCTTGGCTGCCATGATGGTTTCCGCCGCTTCCTCCGCCACCTTCTTCAGGATGGCGTCCAGGCCCTTGTGATACAGCTTTGCCACATAGGACGTCTGGGGGTCTGCCTGCTTGCGGGCCTCCAGGGTGGCGGCAAGCCGCTCAAGAATGTCCGCGCTCATTTCTTGTAAATCTCGTGTGGGTCTTTCAGCACGGGCTCCACGGCCTGCCACTTGCTGCCATCAAGGCGATGGAAGAAGCAGCTGTGGCGCCCGGTGTGGCAGGCAATGTCACCCACTTGTTCCACCTTCAGCAGAATCACATCCTCGTCGCAGTCGGTGCGGATTTCCTTCACCTTCTGGGTATGGCCTGATTCCTCGCCCTTATGCCACAGCTTCTTGCGGGAACGTGACCAATACACCGCCTCCATCCTGTCCGCCGTCAGCTTCAGGGCCTCCCGGTTCATCCAGGCCACCATGAGAACCTCGCCGGTAGCCGCATCCTGGGCAATGGCCGGCACCAGTCCATCATCGGACCAATTGATCTTGTTGAGCCAGGCCTCGGAGGTCTTGCTCATGTTCCCTCCCGTCGGGGTGACCCCAAGAGATGGGCGTCTCCCCCGGGGAAACGTGAATGCTTGAGAGCCAGGGCATTCACAGGCGCACCTCGATACCCTGCTCCCGCAGGTGGCGCTTGGCCTGTTCCACGGTGAACTCGCCGAAGTGGAAAATACTGGCGGCCAGCACGGCGTCGGCTCCGCCCTGCTTCACGCCGTCCGCCAGGTGCTGCAGCGTGCCCACGCCGCCGCTGGCGATGATGGGTATGCTCACCGCGTCGGAGATGGCCCGGGTCAGGTTCAGGTCGAAACCGATCTTGGCACCATCCCGGTCCATGCTCGTCAACAATATCTCGCCTGCACCCAGGGCCTCCATGCGGCGGGCCCAGTCCACGGCATCCAGGCCCGTGGGCTTGCGGCCGCCGTGGGTGAAGATATCCCATTTGGGCGCCGCGCCCCAGACGGTCTGCTTGGCGTCTATGGCCACCACGATGCACTGGGAGCCGAAGCGGTCGGATGCGTCCTTGACCAACTGGGGGTTGCTCACGGCGGCGGTATTGATGGTGACCTTGTCGGCACCGGCGTGGAGCAGGCGGCGCACGTCCTCCACGGCCCGTACCCCGCCACCCACGGTAAGGGGGATGAAGACCTGGGCCGCCACGTCCTCGATGATGTGCAGGATCAGGTCCCGGTCGTCGGAACTGGCGGTGATGTCCAGGAAGGTGAGTTCGTCGGCACCCTGATCATCGTAGCGGCGGGCGATCTCCACGGGGTCGCCCGCGTCCCGCAGGTTGACGAAATTGACGCCCTTGACCACGCGACCGGCGGTGACGTCCAGACAGGGGATGATGCGTTTGGCCAGGCCCATTGGGTCAGGATGACTTGCCAGAAAGCTCGTCCGCCAGGGCCTGGGCGGCAGTGAAGTCCAGGGTGCCCTCGTAGATGGCACGGCCGGTGATGGCCCCCATGATGCCCTCGGCCTCCACGGCGCACAGCTTGCGCACGTCGTCCAGATTGGTGATGCCGCCGCTGGCGATGACCGGAATGGTGAGGGCCTGGGCCAGCTTCACGGTAGCCTCGATATTCACGCCGGAGAGCATGCCGTCCCGGCCGATGTCGGTGTACACCACGGATTCAACGCCGTAGTCCTCGAAGCGCCTGGCCAGGTCCACCACATCGTGGCCCGTCACCTTGGACCAGCCTTCCACCGCCACCTTGCCGTCCTTGGCGTCCAGTCCCACGATGATGTGGCCGGGGAAAGCGATGCAGGCGTCGTGCAGGAAGCCGGGATTCTTCACCGCCGCGCTGCCGATGATGACGTAGGTGATGCCGTCGTCCAGGTAGCGCTCGATGGTGTCCAGATCCCGGATGCCTCCGCCCAGTTGCACGGGAATCTCGTCTCCCACCGCCTGGACGATGGCCTGGATGGCCTTCTCGTTCACGGGCTTGCCGGCGAAGGCGCCGTTCAGGTCCACCAGGTGAAGTCGGCGGGCACCGCTGGCCAGCCATTTCTCGGCCATCTCGGCCGGATTGGCGGAAAACACCGTGGCGCTGTCCATTTCGCCCTGCTTGAGGCGAACACATTGCCCATCCTTCAGATCAATCGCGGGAATGATCAGCATTGCCTACGTCCTATGGTCCTAAACGTTCCAGGTCACAAAATTGGCGAGCAGCCGCAAACCTGCGGTAGCGCTCTTTTCCGGGTGGAATTGCACGGCAAAAAGGTTGTCCCGGGCCACCGCACAGGCGAATTCGAAGGGGTAGCGGGCCGTGCCTGCCACCACGTCGCGATCCGTGGGGTCACAGTAATAGCTGTGCACGAAATAGAAGCGCTCGTTGTCGCCGATGCCGTTCCACAAGGGGTGGGCCTGGGCTTGGAGCACCTCGTTCCACCCTATGTGGGGCACCTTGAGCTTGTTACCCGCCTCGTCATGCATGGCCTCGGCGGGAAACAGGCGCACGTTGCCTGGCAGTATGCCCAGGCCGGCACAGTCCCCTTCCTCGGAATGGTCGAACAGGGCCTGCATGCCCAGGCAGATGCCAAGGAATGGCCGGTTGGCCGCCGCATCCTTGACGACGCCGATAAGGCCTCGGCCGTCCAGTTCGCGAATGCAATCCGCCATGGCCCCCACGCCGGGAAACACCACCTTGCCCGCTGCCTGGATGACGGCGGGATCGGAAGTCACGGCGACCTTGGCCTGGGGCGCCACGTGCTCGAAGGCCTTGGACACGGACAGCAGGTTGCCCATGCCGTAGTCGATGATGGCGATGTCGGTCATGTCAGCACGCGCCGGGCCGCCCCAAGCGTGCTGACACCCCCTCGGGGGGCAGTGAGCTCGGCGAACATGGGGGCCGTTTCATTTCAGAGGGTGCCCTTGGTGGACGGCATGACGCCCCCCATGCGGGCATCCATTTCCAATGCCATGCGCAGGGCCCGTCCGAAGGCCTTGAACACTGTCTCAGCCTGGTGGTGGGCGTTCACGCCTCGCAGGTTGTCCACGTGCAGGGTCACGCCGGCGTGATTGACGAAGCCCTGGAAGAATTCCCGGAACAGGTCCACGTCGAAGTCGCCGATGCGGGCCCGGGTGAAGTCCACGTGGAACTCCAGGCCGGGCCGGCCGGACAGGTCGACCACCACCCGGGACAGGGCTTCGTCCAGAGGCACGTAGGCATGGCCGTAGCGGCGGATGCCCTTCTTGTCCCCCACGGCCTTGGAGAAGGCCTGGCCCAGGGTGATGCCGATGTCCTCGGCGGTATGGTGGGCATCGATGTGCAAGTCGCCCTTGGCCTGGATGTTGATATCCACCAGGCCGTGGCGGGCCACCTGGTCCAGCATGTGCTCCAGGAAGGGCAGGCCCGTGTCCAGGCTGCACTTGCCGGTGCCGTCCAGATCAATGACGGCGCGGACCTGGGTTTCCAGGGTGTTACGGGAGATGTCGGCTTGCCGCATGGGGATAACGTGTCGAGACGAGAGTCGCGTTGTGTTCTTACGCTGGAATGCGTCAGGTGCGCTGGAACGTGATCCGTAATATCGCGTGAAGCGGGGAAATAGGGCTGCATGATAACATCAGCCGCGCCGTAGATTTCCAGCCGAATCTGAGAGTTTTTAAGGTTTCGCCGTCCGCTCCAACCCTATTGAACCCGCATCCATGAACCGCTACTGGAGCGCCGTGGTCCACGGCCTTACCCCCTACGTACCCGGCGAACAGCCCAAACTTCCGGGCCTGATCAAGCTCAACACCAACGAGAACCCCTACCCCCCTTCCCCCAAGGTGCTGGAAGCCATGCGCGGCGAGGTGGGCGACGGCCTTCGCCTCTACCCGGATCCCAACGCAGACCGGCTCAAAACGGCAATCGCCGATTACTACGGCGCTTACGGCATTACCCCCCGCCAGGTGTTCGTGGGCAACGGCTCCGACGAAGTGCTGGGCCACACCTTCCTGGGCCTGCTGAAGCACGACGCCCCCCTGCTGTTCCCGGACGTGACCTACAGCTTCTACCCGGTCTATTGCGGCCTGTATGGCATCGACGGCCGCTCCGTGCCCCTGGACGACGACTTCGCCATCCGGGTGGACGACTACCTGGCGGCCCCCGCCTGCGGCGCCATCATCTTCCCCAACCCCAACGCACCCACGGGCCGGTTGCTGGCACGGGTGGAGATCGAACGCCTTCTGGTGGGCCGCCCCGACGTGCCCGTAGTGGTAGACGAGGCCTACATCGACTTCGGCGGCGAGTCGGCCGTCGCCCTTGTGGACCGCCACCCCAACCTGCTGGTGATCCAGACCCTGTCCAAGTCCCGTTCCCTGGCGGGGCTGCGGGTGGGTTTCGCCGTGGGCCACCCGGACCTCATCGAGGCCCTGGAACGGGTGAAGAACAGCTTCAACTCCTATCCCCTGGACCGCCTTGCCATCGCTGGCGGCGTGGCGGCCATGGAAGACGGGGATCACTTCGAACGCACCTGCCAGGCCGTCATCGCCAGCCGGAAGCGTCTGACACAGGATATGGAGGAAGCGGGATTCGTGGTGCTGCCCTCGGGGGCCAACTTCATCTTCGCCCGCCACCCCCAGCAGGATGCAGGGGCACTGGCCGCCGCCTTGCGGGCCCGCAACATCATCGTGCGTCACTTCAAGCTGCCCCGCATCGACCAGTTCCTGCGCATCACCATCGGCACCGATGCCGAGTGTGGCGCCTTGCTGGCGGCCCTGAAGGAAATACTGGCCAGTTAGAACTAAAAACCCCGGCCTGGGCCGGGGTGCTGGCGTTATCACGAATTCATGCCACCGGCCCAGGCCGGTTCATCAACGCTCGAAGCGGTACTCCGCCGAACGGCCGTGGGCCTGGAGCCCCTCGCCGTAGGCCAGGGCGGCGGCGATCTCGCCCAGGGTGCGGGCACCGGCTTCCGATACCTGGATGAGGCTGGAGCGCTTCTGGAAGTCGTACACCCCCAGGGGCGAGGAGAAGCGGGCCGTGCGGGAGGTGGGCAGCACGTGGTTGGGGCCGGCGCAGTAGTCCCCCAGGGCTTCGCAGGTGTGCCGCCCCATGAAAATGGCGCCGGCGTGGCGGATCAGGGGCAGCATGGCCTGGGGGTCTTCCACCGACAACTCCAGGTGTTCCGGGGCGATGAAGTTGGCGATTTCCGCCGCCTGGGCCAGGTCCTTGCAGTGGATCAGGCCTGCCCGGTTGCCGATGGAGGTGGAGATCACTTCCTGGCGGGGCATGGAAGGCAGCAGCTTGGCCACGCTGGCCTGGACCGCGTCCAGGAAGGCCGCATCCGGGCTGATTAGGATGGCCTGGGCCAGCTCATCGTGTTCCGCCTGGGAAAAGAGGTCCATGGCGATCCAGTCCGGGTTCGTCTTGCCGTCGCAGATCACCAGGATCTCCGAGGGGCCGGCGATCATATCGATGCCGACGATGCCGAACACCCGTCGCTTGGCCTCCGCCACATAGGCGTTGCCCGGGCCGACGATCTTGTCCACCTGGGGGATGGTCTGGGTGCCGTAGGCCAGGGCGCCCACGGCCTGGGCACCACCGATGGTGAACACCCGGTCCGCGCCAGAGATGGCGGCGGCGGCCAGCACCAGGTCGTTCCTGATGCCATCCGGCGTGGGCACCACCATGATGAGTTCCTTCACGCCGGCCACCTTGGCCGGGATGGCATTCATGAGCACGGAGGAGGGATAGGCCGCCTTGCCGCCGGGCACGTACAGTCCCACCCGATCCAGGGGGGTGACCTGCTGGCCCAGAAGGGTGCCGTCAGCCTCGGTATAGGTCCAGGACTCCTGGCGCTGCTTCTCGTGGTAGACATGAACCCGCTCCGCGGCCAGCTCCAGGGCTTTCAAGAGACGCAGGGGCAGGTTGGCCTTGGCGGCTTCCAGGTCGGCCTTGCTCAATTCCAGGTCGGCCATGGCGCCCACCTGCATGCGGTCGTAGCGGGCGGTGTATTCCATCACCGCTGCGTCGCCCCGGGCCCGTACCGCCCCAAGGATTTCCGTCACGGCGTTCTGGATGCCGCTGTCCGTGGCGTCATTGAAGGCCAGGAGATGGGCCAGCCGGGACTGGAAATCATCAGCTGAGGCGTCGAGTCGGGTGATATTGGGGATGTCCATGGTCATGCAGCTCGCGGGCAAGTTATGGAGTGGGGACGCCTTTGCTTACGGCGCCCTTGAAGGCTTCAATGATAGGGTGAATCCCGGCGTGTTTCAGCTTCAATGCAGCCTGGTTCACCACCAGGCGGGAACTGATGTCCATGATGGACTCCACCGCCTCCAGGTTGTTGGCCTTGAGGGTGCCGCCGGTGGACACCAGGTCGACGATGACGTCGGACAGGCCCACCAGAGGCGCCAGTTCCATGGAGCCGTAGAGCTTGATCAGGTCCACATGCACGCCCTTGGCGGCGAAATGCAGCCGGGCGGTGTTCACGTACTTGGTGGCCACCCGCAGGCGGGCACCCCGCTTCACCTTGCCGGCGTAGTCGAAGCCCACGGGCACGGCCACCATCATGCGGCACTTGGCGATGTCCAGGTCCACGGGCTGGTACAAGCCTTCGCCGCCATGCTCGATGAGCACGTCCTTGCCGGCGATGCCCATGTCCGCCGCGCCGTGCTGCACATAGGTGGGCACGTCCGTGGCCCGCACGATGATGAGGCGCACGTCGGGCCGGTTGGTGTCGATGATGAGCTTGCGGGAGGACTCCGGGCTCTCGTTGGGGGTGATGCCCGCCGCCGCCAGCAGGGGCAGGGTCTCTTCGAAAATGCGGCCCTTGGACAGGGCCAGGGTGATTTGGGTCATGTGTGTTCTACCAAATGCGTTTCACGCCGTAATCGGACAGCTTGGTGTCCGCCGACACCAGGGTCAGTTTCTCTGCCTGGGCCTGGGCCACCAGCAGGCGGTCAAAGGGATCGCGATGATGGAAGGGCAAGGTTTCCACCCGGGCCGCGTGACGGAAATCGATGTTGAGCAGGGAAAAACCGTTGGCGGCCAACTGCTCCGGGATGAATCGGTCCAGGGGCATGGCCAGCCCCAGCTTGCCCAGGCTGGATTTGATGGCCATCTCCCAGCAGCTGGCCAGGCTGAGAAAGCACGTGTTGGCCTCGTCCGCGATGGCCTTGCGGGCCTTGGCTGACAACTCCGGGGCGTCGTTCACCCACCAGAGGAAGGTGTGGGTATCCAGCAGCAGTTGCATCACTGGTAGTCGCCAAAATCCGCAGGTGTGGCGTCAAAGTCCGGCGCCATGTGCAATATCTGCCCCTTGGCCGACCCCGGCGTGCGCCCCCGCTTGACTGGCACAATGGGGGTCAGTCGCAGCAAGGGTTTGTTGTCCTTGGCAATGACAACTTCCTCGCCCAGCAAGGCTTTTTGCACCAGCTCGGAAAAGTGGCTTTTCGCTTCTGCAATGTTGAATTGGCTCATAGGACAGGCGCTCGATCAATCATGTTGGTCATTTTATATGACCAACATGATTCCCTCAAGCTAGGCTTTTTCCCGCCGGATGGAAGCTCCCAGAGCCTCGAACTTCTGTTCTATGTGCTCATACCCCCGGTCCAGATGGTAGATGCGCTCGATGTGGGTTTCCCCTTCCGCCACCAGGCCGGCCACCACCAGGCTGGCGGAGGCCCGCAGGTCCGTGGCCATGACCGTGGCGCCCTGGAGGCGCTCCACGCCGGTGACGAAGGCGGTGTTGCCATCGATCTTGATGTCCGCCCCCAGGCGGATCAATTCCACGGCGTGCATGAAGCGGTTCTCGAAGATGGTCTCGCGAATGACCGCGCTGCCCTCGGCCACGGTGTTGATCACCATGAACTGGGCCTGCATGTCCGTGGGAAAGGCCGGATAGGGGGCAGTGCGGATGGACACCGCCTTCAGCCGGGCCGGGGCCTGGATGATGATGGATTCCGACCCCGGCACCTTCTCGCTGGCGATGTCGCAGCCTGCATCCATGAGCTTGTCCACCACCGCGTCCAGATAGCCGGCGGAGGTGCCGGTGAGGCGCACCTTGCCGCCCGTGGCCGCGGCGGCGCACAGGAAGGTGCCGGTCTCGATGCGGTCCGGCATGACCCGGTGGCTGGCGCCATGGAGCTTTTCCACGCCGCGGATGCGGATCACGTCCGTGCCGGCGCCGCTGATCTGGGCGCCCATGCCCACCAGGCACTGGGCCAGGTCCACCACCTCCGGTTCCCGGGCGGCGTTCTCGATGACCGTCTCGCCGTCGGCCAGGCAGGCGGCCATCATCAGGTTCTCGGTGCCGGTGACGGTGACCATGTCGGTAAAGATGCGGGCGCCCTTCAGGCGAGTCGTCCTGGCCTGAACATAGCCGTGGTCCACGGACACCTCGGCGCCCATGGACTGGAGGCCCTTGATGTGCTGGTCCACGGGCCGGGCGCCGATGGCGCAGCCGCCGGGCAGGGACACGCGCGCCTCGCCACAGCGGGCCGCCAGGGGCCCAAGCACCAGGATGCTGGCGCGCATGGTCTTCACCATCTCGTAGGGCGCCACGGGGTTGTTCAGGCCGGAGGCGTCCAGGGTCACGTTGTGGCCATCCCGGGCCACCTTCACGCCCATCTGCTCCAGCAGCCTGAGCATGGTGCCGATGTCGTTCAGCTCCGGCACGTTGGTCAATTCCAGGGGCTCCCTGGCGAGCAGGGCGGCGCAGAGGATGGGCAGGGCCGCGTTCTTGGCGCCGGAAATGGCCACTTCCCCGGAGAGGCGGGCGCCGCCGGTGACAACGAGCTTATCCATTGGCCGCTTTCCACTCCTCCGGGGTCAGGGTGCGCATGGACAGGGCGTGGATCTCGGCCTTCATCCTGTCGCCCAGGGCCTGGTAGACCCGCTGGTGGCGGGCCACCGGCAGCTTGCCGGCGAACTCGGCGCTGACGATGACGGCTTCGAAGTGCTGGCCGTCGCCGGCCACTTTCAGGTAGTCGCAGGGCAGATTCGCGGCGATCCAGTCCTGGATTTGTTGGGGAGTAACCATTTGAAAATCCAAAAATTTCAGTGGCGGAGTTTATAGCCCGAACGCAGCATCCACAAAGTGAACAGCGAGGAAAGCAGGGCCGTGGGGGCCACCACGGCCAGGCCCAGCCAGGGACTCACGTCCGACAGCCCGAAGAAACCAAAGCGGAAACCGTCGATCATGTAGAACACCGGGTTGAAATGGGACACCCCCTGCCAGAAGGCCGGCAGGGAATGGATGGAATAGAACACGCCGGACAGGAAGGTCAGGGGCATGATGGCGAAGTTCTGCACCCCCGCCAGATGGTCGAATTTCTCCGCCCAGATGCCCGCCATCATGCCGACGCAGGCAAAAACCACCCCGGCTGCCACGGCAAAGCTCAGCACCCACAGGGGATGACGCATCTCCAGGTCGGCGAAGAACAGTCCCACCAGCATTACGCCCACGCCGATCACCAGGCCCCGCACCAGGGCAGCCAGCATGTAGGCCAGGAAGAACTCCATGTAGGACAGGGGCGGCAGCAGCACGAACACGATGTTGCCCGTGATCTTGGACTGGATCAGGGAGGAGGAGGAATTGGCGAAGGCGTTCTGCAGCAGTGACATCATCACCAGCCCAGGCATGAGGAAGGCGGTGTAGCCGACTCCGGGATAGACCTCCACATGGGCCTCCAGTACGTGGGAGAAGATGAGCAGGTACAGCAGGGCCGTGAGGATGGGGGCCGCCACGGTTTGCAGCAGCACCTTCCAGAAGCGCAGGATCTCCTTCTTGAACAGTGTCCAGAAGCCGATCACGGCGAGGCCTCCTGCATCACCTTGATGAACACCTCTTCCAGGTCGGGCTGGCGGACAGCCAGGTCCCGGATGCCCACGCCGGCCTGGCGCAGGTCCGCCAGAATGCCCTCCAGCTCGGTGTAATCAGGCAGGTCCAGCAGATAACGCCCCCCTTCCCTGCCCTTGAGGCGGGGCAGTAGGAAGGCAGGCAATTCGGTGTCGATCTCCAGCACCAGACGGCGTTCAGCTCCGGCCCGCAGCAGGTTGGCGGTGCGGTCCAGGGCGACGATGCGGCCATCCTTCAGCATGGCCACCCGTTCGCACAGGGTTTCCGCTTCTTCCAGGTAATGGGTGGTGAGCAGGATGGTGTGCCCCTGCTCATTGAGTTGGCGAATGAAGGCCCACAGGGACTGGCGCAGCTCCACGTCCACCCCGGCGGTGGGCTCATCCAGGACGATGACGGGGGGGCGGTGCACCAGGGCCTGGGCCACCAGGGCGCGGCGCTTCATGCCGCCGGACAGGCGGCGCATATTGGTGTCCGCCTTGTCCGTCAGGCCCAGGTGGGCCAGGAGTTCGTCGATCCAGGCGTCGTTCCGGCGCAGGCCGAAGTAGCCGGCCTGGAACACCAGGGATTCCCGCACCGTGAAGAAGGGGTCGAATACCAGTTCCTGGGGCACCACCCCCAGCTGGCGCCGGGCCTCCCGGTAGTTCCGCACCACGTCGTGGCCCATGATCTCGGCGGTGCCCGCCGTGGCCCTGGCCAGGCCTGCCAGGATGCTGATGAGGGTGGTCTTGCCCGCGCCATTGGGGCCCAACAGGGCGAAGAACTCCCCTTGCCGAATGTCCAGGTCCACGCCGCGCAGGGCATGGACCCGGGAATTCACGCCAATGAAGGCCTTTTCCAGGCCGCGAATGCGGACCGCCGAGGTCATGGCAAAGAACGGTTATAGATGCTCAGCCACGCCATAGAGCTTGGCGAGGCTGAGCAGGCTGTCCGAGACGGATTGAATCTGGATGGTTTGGCCGCTGGAGGCGGCAAAGCGCCGCAGGCCCAGGATCAGGCTGATGGCGGATGAATCCATGTGCCCCACCCGGGACAGGTCGAACCTGGATACCCCCTGCTGGATCGCCGCCTTGCCCTGGGCCAGCATGCGGGCGGCATGGGCCAGGGTCAGGTTGCCTTCCAGGAAGGCAACCTGTCCGTCGACCCGCAGTTCCGCGTTTCCCTGCTTTTCCATCAGCGGGCGAGTTCCGCCGGCGGCTTGTTGCGTCGTTGCAGGGCGACGATGAGACCGTCCACGCCATTGCGGCGCACCTCGGAATTGAAGGAATTGCGGTAGACGGTCACCAGGCTGACGTTGTCCACCAGCACGTCGAACACCTTCCATGCGCCATTCCTCTTTTCCATGCGGTAATCGATGGGAATGGGAGGGGCGCCGGGCTTGCTGACCTCGGTGTTTACCGTGACTTCCGTGTCCCCCGGCGCGGCGTTGAAGGGCTTGAACTCGATCTTGTAGTCCGCCACGCTGGAAATGGCGGAAGAGTAGGTGCGCACCAGCATGGTGCGGAACTCGGACACCAGGGCCTGCTGCTGCTCCGGCGAAGCCCTGGGCCAGTGCTTGCCCACCGCCAGCTGGGTCATGTGCTGGAAGTCGAAGTTGGGCAGGATCTTCTGCTCCACCAGGTCAAGAATCTTCCTGGAATTGCCGCTCTTGATGTCCTTGTCCTGGCGGACGATGCGAAGCACCTCATTGGTTGTGCTCTTGGCCAGGGCATCCGGCGCCATTTCAGCCAAGGCGGCAGGCGCCAGCATCAGGGCAGCCATCATTGCCACCGCAGACATCAGCGAAGACGTCCAATGTTGCATTTCAATATCCTTTATCAACGATATGGTTGAAGGTCAGCCTAAGCCAAAACCGCGTCAAGCGCACTTGACTACTGGGCACCTGCCTCGCCAGCACTATCCGCCTTGTTGTAGAGAAACTGGCCGATCAGGTTTTCAAGGACCACGGCGCCCTGCGTAAGTTTCAGGCTGTCGCCTTCGGCCAGCATTTTTTCCTCGCCCCCCGCCTCCAGGGCAATGTACTGCTCCCCCAGCAGGCCAGAGGTCATGATGGCCGCGCTGGTGTCCCGGGGGAATTTGAAGCGGGTATCCAGCTTCATGCTCACCACGGCCTCGTAGGACGCGTTATCGAAACTGATGTCGGACACGCGCCCCACCACCACGCCGGCACTCTTGATGGGGGCCCGGGGCTTGAGGCCGCCGATGTTCTCGAACTCGGCCTTGACGGTATAGGCGGTGCTGCTGTCGAAGCCGGTCATGTTGCCCACCTTGAGGGCCAGGAACAGGAGAGCCCCCAGTCCGGCCACCACGAAAATGCCCACCCAGAGGTCCAGGGTCGCGCGCTGCATGGTCAAACTCCAGAAAACATGAATGCGGTCAGAATGAAATCCAGGCCCAGGATGGCCAGGGAGGAAGTCACCACGGTACGGGTGGTGGCGCGTGAAACCCCTTCGGCGGTGGGCGGAGCGTCATAGCCCTCGAACAGGGCAATGGCCGTGACCGCCACGCCAAAAACCACGCTCTTGATCACGCCGTTGAGGACGTCTTCGCGGAAATCCACGGCAGCCTGCATCTGGGACCAGAAGGAGCCTTCGTCCACGCCGATGAGCACCACGCCCACCAGATAGCCGCCAAAGATGCCCATGGCGGAGAACAGGGCAGCCAGCAGGGGCATGGAAATCACCGCGCCCCAGAAACGGGGGGCCACCACCCGGGCGATGGGGTCCACAGCCATCATTTCCATGGCGGCGATCTGTTCCGTGGCCTTCATCAGCCCGATCTCGGCGGTAATGGCGGAACCCGCCCGGCTGGCGAACAGCAGGGCCGCCACCACGGGCCCCAGTTCCCGTACCAGGGAGAGGGACACCAGGACGCCCAGGGCCTCTTCAGAACCGTAGGTCTGCAACGTCTCGTAACCCTGGAGTCCCAGCACCATGCCTACGAACAGGCCAGACACCAGGATGATGATGAGGGACAACACGCCGGCGCTGAAGATCTCCCGGATGATGAGATGGAAACGACTGAAGCTTTGCCCTGAATGAAGCAGGGTCAGGACAAAGAATCGGGTTGCCGTGCCCATGCGCCAGATGGAGTCGATGACCCGGCGGCCGATGCGCCGCAGGCCGGCTTGCGCGAAATCCATCATGCCCGGAGCTCCAGGTGGTCGGCATAGCTGGGCGCCGGGTAGTGGAAGGGGACGGGACCGTCCTCTTCACCATGCACGAACTGGTGTACGAAAGGCTCTCCCGATGCCCGCAACTGATCCGGAGTACCTTCCGCGGCAATGACACCCTCGGATACGAAATAAACGTAATCCACCATGCGCAAGGATTCCTGGATGTCGTGGGTAACCACGATGGATGTGATGCCCAGGGTGTCGGAGAGGCGCCGTATCAGGTTCCCCGTGACCCCCAGGGAGATGGGATCCAAGCCGGCGAAGGGCTCGTCGTAGAGGATGAGATTGGGTTCCAGGGCAATGGCCCGGGCCAGGGCGACCCGGCGGGCCATGCCGCCGGAAAGTTCTGATGGCATCAGGTCGCTGGCCCCTCGCAGCCCAACCGCATTCAGTTTCATCATCACCAGGTCGTGGATCATTTCTTCCGGCAAGTCCGTGTGCTCGCGCAACGGGAACGCCACGTTGTCGAATACGGACATATCCGTGAACAGGGCACCAAACTGGAACAGCATGCCCATACGCCGCCGCAGCTGGTAGAGCCCCGCGTTGTCGATGCGGCTCATGTCCACGCCATCCACCCTCAGCAGGCCGGTGGTGGGCCGCAGAGCGCCACCAATCAGGCGCAGGAGAGTGGTTTTTCCCCCTCCGGAGATGCCCATGATGGCGATGACCTGGCCACGCCTGGCGGTGAGGTTGATGCCCTTGAGCACCAAACGATCGCCATAGGCAAAGGACAAGTCGCGGATTTCGATCAGGTTGTCGGACACTTACTTTGTTCTTCTTCGCAGCGGACGCCATTCTACAGGGCAACGCCCCAGCTGTAATTCGGTGCACCGCATCAGGCCATGAATCCCAGCAGGCCCAGCAAGGTACGCACCCTCTCCAGTTGTACCAGGTCGCCATCCCGACTGAGTACATAGCGGACACTGCATGCTACTTGCCTGAGCGCCTCGGCCAAGGCCTTGATGTCGGTGTGGCGATCAAACCAGGTTATGCGCGTGTCGTGTGCGGCGATGCACCGGGCCTTCTCCCGCAAGGCTTCCGGCACAGCCTCGCCTTCTGAACACTCCAGCAAGAACAGAAACCGTGCATGGGTATCTTCACCCCAATGGCCCATTGTTTCAGCTGACACTCCCCGCCACTGCGTCGCCGGTACGAACACGCATGGAAACTGGGTGTTGTAATAGGCAAGACGCCATTCCGGAGGCATGTCGGACGGATAAAAGCCGTCGTCCCAATCCGGCCACTCCCAACCCGAGACGCCCAGCAGAACGCACTGCTCCACCGCACTTGTTGCTTCGTAACCCAAATTTGTACCCTATGGACATGTAGCTGTATTGCAACATAAATATGCACAACTATAAGTGTTCATGATCAGGTTTTGCGAAGATTAGGACATACCGATATTCTGTTGTGCATAGCTTCGCTGTTGCCCCACCAACCCCCCCTCTAGGAGATAGACATGAAAGTAAAGACCCTGGTCGCTGCTCTGCTGGTTTCCGCTGCCCCCGCCGTGTTCGCTGCTGACGCCGCCCCTGCCGCTGCCCCCGCTGCCGCTGCCGCCGTGCCCCAGACTCCCGAAGCCTGGCTGGCCCGTATGACCGACATGACCAAGAACATGTCCGCCTACAAGGATCCCAAGGTGTTCGTGCCCTGGCTGAACGCCGTGACCGAACCCGGCTTCTACACCACCATGGGCAACCAGATGATGGATCCGGGCAACTGGCTGAACATGATGAACTCCATGACCCAGCCCGGCGCCTACTCCAACGTGGCCCAGTTTGCCGACCCCAACGTGTACATGAAGTGGCTGGCCGCTACCATGGACCCCAACTTCTACACCGCCGTGCTGACCCAGCTGTCTGACCCCGGCAAGCTGATGCGTTGGGCCATGTCTCCCATGGATCCCAAGCTGATGTCCATGTTCATGAACACCCTGAACCCCAACATGTACCTGAAGTGGATGATGTCCCCCCTGGATCCCCGCAGCCTGCAGCTGATGATGGCTCCGGCCAACCCCAACCTGTACATGGGCTGGCTGGGTGCCTCCATGAACCCCAACTCCTACGGCAGCATGTGGTCTGGCTTCATGAACCCCGCTTCCTACACGGTTCCTAACTTCACCATCCCCACCGCCCCGGCTGGCTCCACCGCCACCCCCTGGACGGTACCCGCCGCCCCCGCCGGCACCTTCAACTTCTTCGATCCCAACGCCTGGACCCAGATGCTCCAGGTGCCTGGCTACACCGCTCCGGCCGCCGCTCCCGCTGCCAAGTAATCGAAGGCGTTGTCATGAAAAACGGCTGCTTCGGCAGCCGTTTTTTTCGTCCTCAATAACTGGACTGGATCACTCGCGACGCCAGGTAGTGCCCTGGGGCGAATCCTCCAGCACGATGCCGGCAGCCTTCAACTCGTCGCGGATGGCATCGCCGCGCTTGAAATCCTTGTTCTTGCGCGACGCGATGCGCTCCTGAATCAACGCATCGATGCGCTCCGGCGAATAGGCATCGTCTGTCGAACCGCCTCCAGCCTTGAGAAATTCGTCAGATGCCCGGTCAAGCAACCCCAGGACACCAGCCAAGCCCTTTAGTGTGCCAGCCAGCGAGGAGTCATTGTCACGGTTCAGGGCCCCTGCCAGGTCGAACAGCACGGCCAGCGCCTCCGGTGTATTGAAATCGTCATCCATGGCTGCCTTGAAACGGGCGGCATAGGAATCGGCCCAGTCGATGGCTGCTTGCACCGCCTCCACACCACGCAAGGCTGTGTAAAGCCGGGTCAGGGCCGCCTTGGCGTCATCCAAATGCTGGTCCGAATAATTCAGGGGACTGCGGTAATGAGCGCGCAGGATGAAAAAGCGCACCACCTCGGCGTCGTACTTTTCCAGCACCTCCCGGATGGTGAAGAAGTTGCCCAGGCTCTTGGACATCTTCTCGTCGTCCACCCGCACGAAGCCGTTGTGCAACCAGTAGTTGACGAACTTGCATCCGTGGGCGCCCTCGCTCTGGGCGATCTCGTTCTCGTGGTGGGGGAACTGGAGATCCTGCCCACCGCCGTGGATGTCGAAATGGGGGCCCAGCAGGTCCGAGCCCATCACTGAACACTCGATGTGCCAGCCGGGCCGGCCCGGTCCCCACGGGGAAGGCCAGGCGGGCTCACCCGGCTTGGCGGCCTTCCACAGCACGAAGTCCATGGGGTCCCGTTTGTTCGGGTCCACCTCCACCCGCTCGCCGGCCCGCAGGTCTTCCAGGGACTTGCCGGAAAGCTGGCCATAAGAGGAGAAAGAACCCACGGCGTAATACACGTCGCCATTGTCGGCCGCGTAGGCATGGCCCCGGTCGATGAGGGCCTGGATCATGGTGAGCATCTTGCCCACGTATTCCGTGGCTCGGGGTTCGTGGTTCGGCGGCAGCACGCCCAGGGCGGCACTGTCCGCGTGCATGGCGTCGATGAAACGCTGGGTCAGGGCGGTGAAGGCCTCGCCGTTCTCATTGGCCCGCTTGATGATCTTGTCGTCGATGTCCGTGATGTTGCGCACGTAATCCACGTCGTAGCCGGAGGCACGCAGCCAGCGGGTGATCATGTCAAAAACCACCAGCACCCGGGCGTGCCCCAGGTGGCAGTAGTCATAGACAGTCATGCCGCACACGTACATGCGCACCTTGCCGGGCTCCATGGGGGTGAATGCCTCTTTGCGGCGGCTCAGTGTGTTGTAGACAGTCAGCATGGCGAATCGTTGGAGTTACTTGGCCCAGGTGTCCTTCAGCCCCACCGTGCGGTTGAACACCGGTTTGACGCCGGGCACGTGGTCGAAGCGGTCTGCGCAGAAGTAGCCGATGCGTTCGAACTGGTAATGGGCCTCGGGCTGAAGCTGGGCGGCGGCCGGCTCGATCCAGCCCTGCACCACACTCAGGGAATCGGGATTGAGGAATTCCAGGAAATCCCGATCCCTGTGGCCGTCCGGCTCCGGGTCGGTGAACAGACGGTCGTAAAGGCGCACTTCAGCCCGCAGGGCGTGGGCGGCGGAAAGCCAATGAATGACGCCCTTCACCTTGCGGCCCTGGGGGTTCTTGCCCAGGGTGTCGTGGTCGATGCTGCAACGCAGTTCCATCACATTGCCGGCGGCGTCCTTCACCACCTCGTCGCACTTGATCACGTAGGAATAGCGCAGGCGCACCTCGCCCCCCTCCGTCAGGCGCTGCCAGCCCGGGGGTGGCTCCAGGGCAAAGTCTTCCCGCTCGATCCAGATTTCCCGGCCGATGGGCACTTCCCGCTCGCCGAACTCCGGGTGGTTGGGATGGAAGCCGGCGGCCCGGCTGGCTGTGACACCTTCCTGGAAATTGGTCAGCACCACCTTAAGGGGGTTGAGCACGGCCATGACCCTAGGTGCGGTGCTTTCCAGGTCTTCCCGCATGCAGCCTTCCAGCACCGCCATGTCGATGACGTTCTCGCTCTTGGAAATGCCGATGCGGCGGGCGAATTCACGGATACCTGCTGGTGTGTAGCCGCGGCGGCGCATGCCGTGGATGGTGGGCATGCGGGGGTCGTCCCAGCCGGCCACAAGTCCCTGGGTCACCAGTTGCAACAGCTTGCGCTTGGAAGTGACGGTGTAGCGCAGTTCCAGCCGGGAGAACTCGATCTGCTGGGGATGGCAGGGCACGGGCAGCTGGTCCAGCACCCAATCGTAAAGGGGCCGGTGATCCTCGAACTCCAGGGTGCAAAGGGAGTGGGTGATGTGCTCCAGGGCATCCGAGATGCAGTGGGTATAGTCGTACATGGGATAGATGCACCAGGCATCCCCCGTGCGGATGTGGTGGGCCCGCTTGATGCGGTAGATCACCGGGTCCCGCAGGTTGATGTTGGGGCTGGCCATGTCGATCCTGGCCCGCAGGGTGCGGAAGCCATCGGCAAACTCCCCGGCCTTCATGCGGCGGAAAAGGTCCAGGCTCTCTTCCACGCTGCGGCTGCGGTAGGGACTGTCGCGCCCGGGTTGCGTGAGGGTGCCCCGGTACTGGCGGGTTTCCTCGGGGGTCAGGTCGCACACGTAGGCCTTGCCCTGGCGGATAAGTTCCTCCGCGTAATCGTAGAGTTGCTGGAAATAATCCGAAGCCCAGCGAACTTCGCCGTTCCATTGGAATCCCAGCCAGCGCACGTCCTCCTGGATGGCGTTGGCGTATTCCTCGCTTTCCTTCTCCGGGTTGGTGTCGTCGAAGCGCAGGTTGCACGACCCGCCGTAATCCAGGGCAAGTCCAAAATTGAGGCAGATGGACTTGGCATGGCCCACGTGCAGGTAGCCATTGGGCTCCGGCGGAAAGCGCGTGACAACCTGGGAGTGCCTGCCTTGCTCCAGATCATCGTCGATGACGGCACGGATGAAATGTTGCACGGGCGCGGCGGATGGACGTTCGTCGGCACTCATGATGGGGTTTATTGGGTGGGGATAATTTTGAAATGTGCCCCGCGAAGGCTAGAATTCGCCGGGGTTTCCTGAACCTGTACAAGCCGCAAACAACCGCGAAAAGAATAGCACAGATGTTACTGACTCGTTTCTCCGCAGCCTTCCTTCTATCCCTGCTCCCGGCCGTGGCACTTGCCGTGCCCCCCACGGTGCAGGATGCCAACCAGGCCCTGCGCAAAGGCCAGAACGCCGTGGCCCTTGAGAAGATCAACACCTACCTGGCGGGCAGTCCCAAGGATGCCCAGGGACGATTCCTGAAGGGGCTCATCCTCACCGAACTGGGACGCAACACGGACGCCATCAAGGTATTCACCGAACTGACCGAGGATTTCCCGGAACTCCCGGAGCCCTACAACAACCTGGCCGTGCTGTATGCCGCCCAGGCTGATTACGAGCGCGCCAAGCAAAGCCTGGAAATGGCCATCCGCACCCATCCCAGCTATGCCACGGCCCACGAGAATCTGGGCGACATTTACGCCAAGATGGCTTCCCAGGCCTATGACAAGGCCATGCAGCTGGACAAGTCCAATGTTTCTGCCCAGACCAAGCTGGCACTGATACAGGACCTTTTCAGCCCTGCGGCACGCCTGCCGGAGTCAGCCAAGGCAAAGGAACCCGCCAAACCAGCCGCCAAGCCTTCCCAGATGACTCAGACCACGAAACCGGTCGAGGAGCCGTCCCGCCCCGAGTCCCTCCCTGTTGAACCCGCCAAGGCCGCCCCGGCCATGGCGTCGGAAGACGCGGTCCTGGCGGCGGTGAATGCCTGGTCCAGCGCCTGGTCGGCCAAGGATGTGGCCGCCTATCTCGCCGCCTACGACAAGGACTTCCAGGTGCCCGGCGGAGAGGACCGGTCCGCCTGGGAGGCGTTGCGCAACGAACGCCTGACCAAGCCGGAATTCATCAAGGTCGACCTTTCCCAAATCAAGGTCAGCATCAAGGACGACAAGGCCACGGTGCGTTTCCGCCAACGCTACGAGTCCAACACTTTCAAGGGCTACGACCGCAAGACCCTCACGCTGGTGAACCGTGATGGAGCCTGGAAGATCCTAGAGGAACGATGAAAAGGCTCGCCCTCAGGTTTCTGCGCACCGCCGGCCTCGCCCTGGCGACCGCTCTGTTCGGCCTGCCACAGGCCCAGGCGGAAGAACCCCACGGGCCGATGATGCTGGCCTCGGCGGATACCACCCATTTCCTGCCTTCCCTCGACGCCCTCATCGGCAAGACCCTGCAGGACATCCGCGCCAGCCGTCTTGACGATGCCCTGAAGGAAGTGGACCGGGTCATCGCCATCCGCCCGGACTTCAAGCTGGCCTACCTGATAAAGGGGGATCTGCTCATGGCCCGGGCCCGCCCACTTTCGGGCATGGGCACCATGGCGAACAAGGCCCGGGACGAACAGTCCCTTTCCGACCTGCAGGACGAGGCCAGGGTAAGACTGATGCGCTACATCGACCAACCCGACCCCAATCTGCTGCCTCGCCAGATCCTCCAACTTGCGCCCCAGCAACGCTACGCCCTGCTGGCGGACGCCTCCCGCGCCCGGCTCTATCTGTTCGAAAACGTGGATGGCGAGCCCCGGCTGAAACAGGACTACTACATGACCGTCGGCCGGAACGGCACCGACAAACGCGTGGAGGGCGACAAGCGCACCCCTATTGGCGTCTATCAGATCACCCAGCAACTGCCCCGTGCCCAGCTGGCCGACCTCTATGGCGACGGCGCCTTCCCTCTCAACTACCCCAATGCCTGGGATCAGGTTCAGGGGCGGGGAGGCCACGGCATATGGCTGCATGGCGTGCCCTCGGACACTTACAGCCGCCCCCCGCGCTCCAGCGAGGGCTGTGTGGTGGTCACCAATCCTGACCTGACCGAACTCAGCCGCTACATCCAGGTGGGGGTCACCCCCGTGGTCATCGTCGACCGGGCTGACTGGGTGGACCGGCACACCTGGGAACGCAGCCGTGCCCGGTTGTTGGACCGATTGTCCCAATGGCAACAGGACTGGCAGGCCCGCGACGCGGATCGATTCCTCGACCATTACGCTCCCGACTTCCTTCAGGGTCTCGGCCGCGGCTGGGCGGAAAACAAGAAGCGCAACATCGAGAACAAGGACTGGATCAAGGTGGATGTCAGGGATGCCAGCCTGTTCATCTACCCCGGGGGCGAGATGGCCTACACGGAGTTCGTCCAGGATTACGCCAGTGACAGGCTTTCCAGCACCTCCCGCAAGCAGCTCTTCTGGAAACGGCTGGATGGCCACTGGCGCATCGCGCTGGAAAAATCCGAAGACCTGTCCAAGTCCCAATTCGCCAACCGTTGAGGCAATGATGTTCAGTCCCCTTCGCCGCAAACTGATGTTATTTGGCCTCGCTGCCCCCTGGGCGGCGAGCGCGTTTTCCGCACCCAAGAATGGAAAGGCTCCCATGGTCAAGCTCACCACCAATTTCGGACCCATCACCCTGGAACTGAACGCCCAGGCCGCCCCTGATACCGTGTCCAACTTCCTCCAGTACGTCAGGGATGGCCACTACGACGGCACCATCTTTCATCGCGTCATCGACGGTTTCATGATCCAGGGCGGAGGTTTCACCTCCGACATGCAGCAGAAGGCCACCCGCCCCCCCATCCGCAACGAGGCGGACAACGGCCTGAAGAACGAGGCCTACAGCATCGCCATGGCGCGCACCCCCAACCCGGATTCCGCCACCAGCCAGTTCTTCATCAACGTGGCCAACAACGACTTCCTCAACTTCCGCGAACCCAGCGCCCAGGGCTACGGCTATTGCGTATTCGGCAAGGTGGTGGAAGGCCAGGACGTGGTGGATCGTGTCCGCAAGGTGCGTACCGGCATGCGCGCCGGCCACCAGGACGTGCCGGCTGAAGACGTGATCATCGAGAAGGCCGAAGTCCAGGAGTAATGCCCGCCTCCCCGTCTTCCATGCCCCCCCATGCCTCCGCGCCGGCGCGCACAGGCATGCCGGAGGGGGCGTCAGGAGACGACCTCCCCACCCTCTTCATCTCCGACCTGCATCTCACCCCCGAGCGCCCCGGACCGATATCGCTCTTCAAGCGGTTTCTGGACGAGGTCGCAACCCATGCGGCAGCGCTCTATATCCTCGGCGACTTCTTCGAGGCCTGGGTGGGCGACGACGAGCTGAGTTTGCCTTTCCACGCCGAAATCGCTGAGTGTCTGCGGAAATTGGCGGGCACCGGCGTTCCTGTGTATTTCATCGCCGGCAACCGGGATTTCCTGGCTGGCGAAGCCCTGGCAAAGGCCACTGGCTGGCAACCGCTCACCGACCCCTGCCTCATCGACCTGCATGGCGTTCCCACTCTCTTGAGCCATGGGGATGCCTATTGCACCGACGACGGGGCCTATCAGGCCTTCCGGCGTCAGGTACGCGACCCTCAATGGCAAAGGGAGTTCATGTCACAACCCATCGATACCCGGCGTGGAGTAGCGCGCGCCATTCGTGAAAAAAGCGAACAGGCCAAGGCCGACAAGAAGCCCGACATCATGGATGTGAATCCCCAGGCCATCCAAGACGCCATGGCCCAGGCCCAGCGCATGATCCATGGACATACCCATCGTCCGGCCCGGCATGGGTTGCGGGTCGACGGCAGGGATTGCGAGCGGTGGGTTCTGCCGGACTGGTACGAGACAGGTGGTTATCTCGCCTGCAACGTCCAAGGCTGTCGCGCCGTGACCTTCAGTTGATCACGGCGGACGTCCCTGCAATTTTCGGCTAGCGCTCAGGCGCGCCGCCGGCCACCACCGTCAGGGAGTCACGAATGACGCCCGGGGCATCCACGATGCGCATGAAGTCGCCCATGCCCACGTTGGGCCAGCCCAGGGCGATGCGGAATCGGGCAAACAGGTGGTTCGCCTTGTTGTTCACCACGTAGATCTCATAAGGCAGGGCGGCGATGTTGTCCGCGCCGATGGTCTTCACCCACCAGCCCTCGCCTTCCTTGGGATCATTCAGGGCCACGCCGAATACCGCCACCTTCTTGTCCGGCATGACGATCTCGTAGACCTTGCTGGTCTTGGCCGCATTGCGCGCCAGGTTGTCCTGGATGGCCTTCACAGCGTCCTCAAACACCAGATGCTCCATGAGCAGGTTCTTGTCCGACTCGAAGCCTTCCATGCCGAACATGTACTGGTAATCCGCCAGGTCCTTGCGGTCCACGTCACCGCCAAAGGGCTTGCCCGTTCCCAGTGCCTTGACCAGCCTGGCGTGGGTGGCCTGGACGGTCTTGTCCGCCAGGGGGTACTGCTTGCGCAGATAGGCGCGGGCCCAGTATTCCAGGTTCATGTAGGACACCGTTCCATCAGCACGAACCCCCACCCGGATGGGCGCGGTGACAATGGCCGCACTCCCCAGCTGGCGCACCATATTCAGCACGGCCTGGTCGGAAACCACCACCACGCCATAGCCAGCGAGTCCGGGAGGTGCGTACTTGCCCAGCACGGTGAAACCGGCTTTGGCTAGTTTGGCCTGAACCTGGTTCATCACGGTCTGGACGTCGCCAGACTGGACCTTGGCCCCTGTGAAGTAGGGGCTCAGGGCGAAAGACAAGGGCGCCCAGAAAACCAGGGCAAGTGCGGCAAAGATTCGTTTCATCATGACTTCCATTTGAAGACAGGGCTTGTGAATTTTAAACAAAAAGGGGATGACCCACGTGATGTAGGCAACTTGTTTTGTCGTGAGGCATACAAATCCCCAAATCCACAGACTCGCCAGCTGTGTCTGGGCATCGCATGAAAAAAGCCCGCACAAGGCGGGCTTACTGGGAGGCGGTTACAACAATCAGAATTTCTTGTTGTAGCTCAGGCCAAAGGAGTTCTGGCTCATTTCCAGGGTGCTTGCACCCAGGAAAGCACCCACGCCGCTCACTTCCTTTTTGAAGGCGTGCATATAGGCACCCGTGATGGACGAGTCCGCACTCAGATCCTTGGTAAAGCCCAGAGTCAGATGGGTTTCCACCACGCCAGGAGCCAGCGTGTTCAGATCGGAGGTGATGTCTCCCGGCACCGCAACGGTGGCCACGTCGATGGGTTGTTTGCCGTAGTTGAGGCCCGCACGGAGGGTCAGATCATTCCTGTGCTTGTAGGACACGCCGAGTTTGAACACGGTCTGGTCATCCCAGCCGAAACCATGCTGGTTCGCGCCGAAGAGGGGGAAGGTAGCCTTGTTCCCGGTGACAGCGACACCGTTGTAGTCGATACGCATCACGTCAAAGGCAACATCCACCTTGTCATTGGCCTTCAGCGCGATACCGACTCCGTACGTTGCGGGGATGTCGAACTCACCCGCGTTGGGGAACATGACGGCATAGTCGTCAAACTTGCTCATGTTGCTCTTGGTCTGGTACGTCGCGCCAACGGTCACGCGGTCGCTGACCTGATACATACCCCCCAGTCGCAGGCTGACGCCAGTTGAGTAATCCTTGCCTGCATCTGCCTGACCAAAGCCACCGAGACCTTTGGACTCAAAAGACTGGGCGATCAGGTTCAATGAAGCACCGACCGAGAATTGCGGATTGACCTTGTAGGCCACCGTGGGAGCAATGAACAACTGCATCAGATCAATGCCTACGGTAGCACCGGCACCGGGACCACCGGGAAATACCGTAAAGGGGTGGTTTCCGTCACCGTAAGTGGTGTTCATGCCGCCATTGCCGAACACGGACACGCCAACTGACATGTCCTTGTTGATCATGCGGTTGTAGCCAAACTCGGGAATGGGGAACCAGCTTTCCATGGCGCCACTGCCGTTGCCATCGGGAGAACCGCCTGCGAACGTGAAGCCCCGGTCCGGAGCAAAGATATCCAGGCCGATATCCATACGGCTGCCCACATGCACCATGCCGGCAGGGTTGGTCGCGGCGGCCAAGGCATCCTGGGGATACGCGATACCGGCGCCACCCATGCCTTTGGCAGCCATGCCATAACCGTGGGCGAAGTAGCCGTTGGTGGCCATTGCAGATCCAGCAAAGCCCAGGGCGGCCAGGGCCAGTACGAGTTGGTTTTTACGCATCAATGTCTCCTCTCTGATAAGCATGACGTAACGAACGTGACAATATTTCGCGGTCGCATGGTATAGACCGCACACCCGCCAGGCAACAGGTTTTTACTTAAGAAAAATGTGGAATGCCATGCGTCCCATGAAATTAATTCCACCAGAAAACAAAAAAAGCCGCCCGGAGGCGGCTTGCTGATGCAACCAATGTCTGGCTCAGATGAACAGGCAGATGTCGGATTCGCCGGCGAATTCGAAGAAGGTGGCCGCGCCACCGTATTCCACGCCATCGATGAAGTCGCTGTGTTCGAAACCGAAAAGTTCCACGGTCATCTGGCAAGCGATGAACTTCACCTCGGCTTCCTGGCAGAGTTCACGCAATTCGGGGATGGTGGCCACACCGTTGTTGGCGATTGTCATCTTCATCAGGCTGGTCGCAACGTTCTCATAGAACGGTACGATGGACTGCACTGCGTTGGGGATGTTCCAGTTGATGCCCTTGAACCACTTGGGGCCAAAGGGCATCTTCATGGGCATGCCGGGGTTGCCCAGGGGGCTGACCTTCAGGCCGGACAAGTCCTTGCGCAGCATCTGCAGGCCGTAGAAGGTGAAGAAGATTTGGGTCTCGTAGCCCAGGGCCGCAGCCGTGGAGGCCAGGATGAACGGGGGATAGGCCCAGTCCAGGGTGCCCTTGGTGGCGATGATCGCTAGTTTCTTTTGATCGTCCATGTGTCCGCCTCTCGCATCAACAGTGATGACAATTGTTGACAACCCCGCCGACTAGGGCGGGAAGAATTACTTCTTCTTCATGAAAAAGGTGTACTCGCTGCCTGCCTCGGAGGAGGACAGCAATTCGTTGCCGGTCTGCTTGGCGAAGGCGGCGAAGTCCTTGACGGAACCCGGGTCAGTGGAGGTGATCTTCAGAACTTGACCGGAGGCCAGTTCGTTCAGTGTTTTCTTGGCGCGCAGAATGGGCAGGGGGCAGTTGAGACCGCGTGCGTCGAGCTCTTTGTCGAAATCCATGATCGCTCCTTCAAAAAATTAGCATGTGCTTAAAAAGGCGGGCCGTACTGTAACCGCCGACAGGGGAGATTGCAATGATGAAACCAGGATCAGGTTCCGGATAATTTCGCCGGGGCTTAACCTTGGAGCATCGCGTCAGGACAAAGCGGTCAAGGGCTTGCCCGAACGGGCCCAGGCCATGATACCGCCGGACAGGTTGTGCATGTTCCCGAAACCCTTGGCGTTCATGAAGGCGCAGGCTTGGGCGGAGCGGGCGCCGGAGTTGCAATAGATCACCACCGGCTTGTCCTGGGGAATCTCGTCTGTGCGCAAGGGCAGCAAATGCAGGGGGATGTGGATGGCACCATCGATTACGCCACGGGCCACTTCACCTTCCGTGCGCACGTCGATGAGATGGATGCCTTCCTTCGTTGCATCCAGGGTATCCACGTCCATTTCCTTAATGTTGTACATGCCAAACATCAGCAGCCCCCGAACGGTTTAATTAGAGCTGGCTAATATACCGATTAAATCCGTTTATTTCAATACCTTACCCTGCTTCCAACCAGCCAATTGGCGTGCCCGTTCACCCTGTACCAAAATCTGTGAATCCGGGCTGCCAAGATATTTTCTTCGCGAAAGGACGGCTCCCGGCCTATGGGCATGCAAGCCGGGAATGTATAATCCGCGGCCGAAATTCGCTGCAGTAGCTCAGTCGGTAGAGCAACTGATTCGTAATCAGTAGGTCGGGGGTTCGATTCCTCTCTGCAGCACCACTTCATGCCCCTTGAAACCCGAGAACCCGTGACCCAGCCCCTTTTCCAATCCCTCCTGCAGGCTGACATGGCGGATGTGGATCGGGTCATCCGGGCGCGACTGCATTCAGAAGTCGCGCTGGTGCGGCAAGTCTCCGAATACATCATCCACAGTGGCGGCAAGCGCCTCCGCCCCGCGCTGGTGGTGCTGACCGCAAAGGCCCTGGGCTATGCGGGTACGGCGCATCACGAGATGGCCGCCGTGGTGGAATTCATCCACACCGCCACGCTGCTGCACGATGATGTGGTGGATGCGTCGGCGTTGCGCCGGGGCCGGGATACCGCCAACGCCATGTTCGGCAACGCGGCCAGCGTGCTGGTGGGTGACTTTCTGTATTCCCGTGCCTTTCAGATGATGGTGGCCCAGCACAGCATGCGAGTCATGGAGGTGTTGTCGGAGGCCACCAACGTCATCGCTGAAGGCGAGGTGCTGCAACTCATGAACTGCAACGACCCGGACATCGACGAGTCCGCTTATCTGCAGGTCATCCGCTACAAGACCGCCAAGCTTTTCGAGGCCGCAGGCCGCCTGGGCGCCATCGTCAATGGCAGGGACCGCAACATGGAAGATGCCCTGGGGGCCTATGGCATGCACCTGGGTACCGCTTTCCAGATCATCGACGACGTCCTGGATTATTCCGGCGACACTCAAACGATTGGCAAGAACGTGGGCGACGACCTGGCTGAAGGCAAACCGACCCTGCCTCTGCTCTTCGCCATGAAGCATGGCGCCCCTGAAGAGACAGCCCTCATCCGCCAGGCGATTCTTGAGGGGGATAGCACCCATTTCCAGGAAATCCTGGCCATTGTCCGAAAAACCGGCGCCCTGGAACATGCCCATCTTCAAGCCAAGGCCGAGGCAGATCTTGCCAACGTTGCCATCGCACTGTTGCCTGATAGCCAATACAAGGACGCACTGCTAGAATTGCCGGCCTTCGCGGTCAGCCGCGAATTCTGAAGACGGCGCTGCCGTCACAGTCGGGGTGTAGCTTAGCCTGGTAGAGCGCTACGTTCGGGACGTAGAGGCCGGAGGTTCGAATCCTCTCACCCCGACCAACCATCACTTTCCAATTCTCCCATCGGCCCGCCGCGGGCCCCGCTGTTGCGCCATCGCAAGGGCGCCTGGTCAATATTTACCTCTACTGGCTTTTCCCACCCTTGTAATCGGATTTACAGGTACGATTATTAGCAATTAATGATATTCCGAATCTTGCCGATATAGGACTCAACAGTCCTGCGATGGAAAGGCCTCATCATGAAATCGATTGTCCTGCTCCTCTGGCTGACGGTCCCCAACGGCGCGGACCAGTTCCTGCTGACCAAGCACGTGGACAACACGGCTGTGTGCGAGCACATGGGCCAGGCTTTGGTACACGAGCATGCCCTGGGCGGCAAGCAGGTGAGATTCCAATGCCACGAGGTGGTGGAGGAAGTGGGAAACGTGGACGAAAACGGCAACCCCATCGATCCGCCCATCATGCACGCCAACAACCACAAGACTAATCCCTGAAGCCTTCCACTTCGATCGCCAGACGGACTTCATCCCCGATGAGGGGAATGCCGAAGTTCATGCCGAAATCCGAGCGGCGCAGCGTGGCATGCACGTCAGCCCCGCACATCGGCCGTCGAGTCAGAAACTGCAGCGTGCAGTTGTAGTCACGAATCTCCAGATCCACCGGCCGGGTCTGGCCCAGCATGGTGAGTTCCCCCCGGGCGATCACGGGTTTGCCATCCCGGTATTCGATCTGAGTGGACTTGAAACGTATCTCTGGAAAGCGCCCCGTGGAGAAGAAACTCCCGCCGCGCAACTTCTGATTCAGATCGTCCAGCCCGGTATCGACGGATCCCGCATCCACCGTCACCTCGATCGACCCGCTTCCCTGCAGAGGATCCAGCACCACCCTTCC
The DNA here is from genome assembly GCA_024235835.1 of Thiobacillus sp. NCBI lineage: Bacteria > Pseudomonadati > Pseudomonadota > Betaproteobacteria > Nitrosomonadales > Thiobacillaceae > Thiobacillus > Thiobacillus sp. The sequence continues at coordinate 1,292,136 of JACKLQ010000001.1, forward strand.
CTGGGTTCGATTGAATTTTCCCCGCATGGTGGAAATGCCTTGATGGCGTATCTCGAAGCTGGGAAATGTGTGGGTCGGGTCAAGCACGAATCTCTCTTCCGTTGCCCAAGCCATGGTGCCCCAGGCCATGGCCAACAGGCATACGCAAACCCCAGACGCCAAACGTCCATTCATTGTCCCTGCTCCTTCAAGGTGTCAACCAGATGCGGAAACGGGCCTCGGCCTCATTTGCCACCACGTCATTCCAATCCCCGCCCCCAATGCCGAAATCTGCACGGCTAACAGGCAGTTTTCCTTCCGCCAGCCAGGCCCCGTTGGCCTGGCGGCCAAGGCTGAAAGGCACGGAAACGGCCCGGGTCCGTCCCTTGATGACCAAATCGCCCCTGGCCATGTAACGGCCGTCTGCCTGCCGTGCGACGGATTGGCTCACGAAAGTGGCCCTGGGGTGGCGAGCCATGTCAAACCAGAGTGGACGTCTGGCCTCGTCGTCGCCTTCGGCGGAACCGGTGTCGATGCTGGCCATGTCCAGGTCCACGCGCATTTTTGCGCTTTCCACCTTGGCCGGGTCGAAGCTCACCTGGGCGATGAAGCGCTTGAAGCCCCCCTCCACCGGCACATTCATCTGGCGGACAACAAAGCTGACGCGGCTCTTGACGTAGTCTACCTTCCAGTCCTGGGCCTGGGCAGCGACGGAGGCCACCAGCACGCCTAGAAACAACAGGGGTTTAACCATGGTTTTTTCCTCCATGCGAACTGCCATGACCCACGTGGCAGTTGCCCGTGACAATCAGGAGGAAGACGTTCCGGACGTGCCACGAGTTCCCCTGCCCGCTTAAAACCATCTTCCGACGCGTGCCTTGTACGCGACATAGGCCTCACCAAAACGGGCTTCCAGATGGACTTCCTCGTGGCGGATCACGCCATAGCGGATGATGAGCCACACCAGGGGCGCGAAGGCCAGAGGCCACAGGGTGTGCAGCAGCAGCATGACTCCGGCGAAGATGAGCCAGTCTCCCAGGTAGATGGGGTTGCGCGAAAGACGGAAAGGCCCGTCGTCCACCAGACAGGAAGCGGCCTGATAGGGGTTCACCGTGGTGTGGTGTCGCCAGAAGGTGAAGAGAGTCCAGGTAAACATGAACAGGCCGGCTCCCACCAGGGCCCAGCCTAGCAAGGGATTTGCCGCGCCCAGGTCCACTGGCAGGGGCCAGACCTCCCGATCGAGTCGCCACGCGGCATACAAGGCCAGGGCATAGGGCAGGGGCGGTAGCACCAGGGTGGCCGGGCGCCGGGTCGGATCACTCATGGGCAAGTCTTCCTTGGTGGATCACACAGACCGGCCGGAGAGACCACCGGAGATGGCGCGCAGGAACTCGTTGCGCAGTTGGGCATCTTCCTGGAAGCAACCGGCGAAGGCCTGGGTAACCACCCGCTCGTCGCCACGCCGGTCTTCCCCCAGCAGCAGGCACAGCTGTTCCGCCTCGATGATGCAGGCCGCGCCCTTGGCCTTGCCGTGCTGGATCAGGGCTTCCGCCACGTCCCGGGTCATCCACTCCTGATACGTAAAGCGGTGGCCCACCGCGTCCACCAGACGGGCGATGCGGCCGAAGCCGTGCAACCTGCCCCCGGGCACATAGGCCACATGGGCCACGCCGCGGAATGGCACCAGATGGTGGGGACACACCCCGTGCACGGCGATGCCCCGCACCACCACCATGTCCTCCCGGGGATCGCTGAAACCATCCCCCAGGGCCTCGCCCGGATCCATCTCGTAGCCCCCAAGCAGGCGTCGCTCCCATAGTTCCCGCACACGCCTGGCAGTCTTGCCGGTATGCACGGAATCCGGCGCCACCCCGCAGGCCAGCAGCAGGTCCGTCACCGCCTGCTCGAAGGCCTCGGCATTGAAACGGCCGATGCGGGGGATGCCCAGGTGGCCGGGCTCTTGGGTGGAAGGACAGTCGTGGTCGCAGCAATCGCTCATGGGGCATCCTGAATCATTGGCTCTAGCTGCCGGTCATGCCAGCGGCTCAGTAGTAGTAGGGAGGATAACGCCCCCAGCAGGGCCAGGACCATGTCCCACTGGGTATCCCATACATCTCCCTGGGTGGCCAGGAAGGCCACGGCCTCGTCGCCGGAAGCCACCGCCACCCACCATTCGATCAGCTCATAGAAGGCGGACAGGGCCAGGCAGACGCATGTTGTCAGGAAAAAAAGCCATCCGCCCGACTTGAGGGGTGAAGCCCGGACCAGGATCTCCCGCGCGACGATGGCCGGAAAGAACCCCTGGGCCACATGCCCCAGCCGATCGTAATGGTTTCGGGCAAGGCCGTAGGTGTCCCGGACCCAGTCGAACAGGGGCATTTCCGCATAGGTATAGTGGCCGCCCACCATCAGCACAACGCCATGCAGGGCCATGAGCCCGTAGGCCAGGGGCGTGAAGGGGAAGCGGCCCCGGGTCGCCAGCAACAGCGGCAACCCCACCAGCACGGGCGCCACCTCCAGGAACCAGGTGAACCGGTCCTTGGGGCCAATGCCCGACCATAGCAGCACGCCAAGCGTCAGCAGGATCAGGCCAGGCAGATAGCCACGGGATGTCCTCACGCCGGCGCCCCTGCATCAGACAAGGGCACGAGCCATGCACGAGCAAACTCCTCGGCTGCCAGGGGCTGGCTGAAGAAATAACCCTGGGCCTCATCACAGCCCAGGGCCAGCAGCACCTCCACCTGGTTCGGCGTCTCCACGCCTTCGGCGATGGTCTTCAGGCGCAGGTTGCGGCCCATGCCGATGATGGTTGCCACGATGGCGTGGTCATTGCGGTTCTCCAGCATGTCCCGCACAAAGGACATGTCTATCTTGATCTTGTCCGCCGGCAATTGCTTCAGATAGGCCAGGGAGGAATACCCGGTACCGAAATCGTCGATGGCCAGGGCAAAGCCCATCACCTTGAGTGTCCCCATCAACCCCATGGCCTGCCCCACGTTGCGCATTAGGCCGCTCTCGGTCAACTCCAGTTCGAACATGTCGGCCTTGAGGCCTGCTTCCTCCACTATGGCAAGGGCCATGGTGGCGAATTCCTTGTCGTCCATCTGCTGGGCGGCCACATTGATGGCCAGGCGCCCATGCAGGTGCAGACCGGCCGCCTGCCACCTGGCGACCTGACGACAGGCCTCCCGGAAAACCCACTCCCCGAGTTCACGCATCATGCCCCGCTCTTCAGCGATGGGAATGAAGGCGCCCGGGCTGACCATGCCCAGGGTGGGATGTTTCCAGCGCAACAGCGCCTCGACGCCGACAAGGCTGCGTGTCGCCAATTTCACCTGGGGCTGGTAATGCAGGGCCAGTTGCCCGGCAGGCCCATGCAAGGCCTGCTGCAAATCCCTGGCCAGGGCCAGTCGATCAGCCATGCCCGCGCTCATCTCAGGCTCGTAGAAACGGTAGCCGCTGCCGTAGGCCTTGGCGCGGTACATGGCTACGTCCGCATGCTTGAACAAGTCGTCCGCGGTTCGGCCATCATCGGGATACATGGCAATGCCAATGCTCACCCGCAGGGGGTAATGCAGCCCTTTCACCTCCACCGGGACCGCCAAAGCCATCCTGACCCGTTCAGCGATCAAAACCGCCGCGGATTGGTCCAGGACCTGGGCAAGGACGATGAACTCATCACCGCCCACCCGGGCCAGGGATTCTTCCTGACGCAGCACCGCCTGGAATCGGTGCGCCACTTCCACCAGCACGAGGTCGCCCACGGCATGACCCTGGGTGTCGTTGATCTCCTTGAACCGGTCCAGGTCAAGGAACATCACGGCCACCAGCTTGCCATGGCGCATGCCTGCGTTGATGGCCTGGCTGAGGCGGTCCTGGAACAGGGCCCGGTTGGGCAGGCCGGTCAGGGGATCGTAAAAGGCCAGGTGCTCCAGTTTCTCCTCTGCGCGCTTGCGCTCCGTAATGTCCTGCAGGCTGAACTGCAGCAAGGTCTCGTCGCCGTGGGCGAACGCCATCAAGTGCACTTCCGCGTCCCACTCTTCCCCGTTGGGCCTGCGGTGCCGCCATTCGAAGATCTGGCTGCCCCTGCGCAGGGCCATGTCCAGGTATTCCCTGGCCACCTCCGCCGATGCCCGCCCGTCGTATTGGACAGGCGCTGCGACATCCATGGGAGTCAGGCCAAGTACATCCTCCCGGCTACCCAGGTTGTAGATGGCCGCGGCGGCCTGGTTGCAGTCCACGAACGTGCCGCTCTCCGGATCCAGCACCACCAGGGGAATGCGGGAATCCGCGAACAAGACCTTGTTGTAGGCCTCGCTCTCCCGGATGCGGGCTTCAGCCTCCTGCAAGGCCTCGATCTGCCGGCGTAATCCTGCGGCCTGTTCATCCACTTGGACTCGATAGCTTTGCAGCATGCCCCGCATGCTTTCCTGGGCATTGGCCAGTTGCTGGATTTCGAAAATGGGGCTCCGCACTGAAGCGTCGGCCCGAAAATCCAGTTGCCCGATGCGCATGCTCTGGGAAACGAGTGACTCCAGCGGCTGGGCAAGACGCCTTACCTGGGCTCGACCTATGAGCATGGCTGCTGCCAGCACCAGCAGCATGCCTCCCAATAGCACCACCGCCAGGGGCTCCCAGGTGGGAAAGAAATCCGACTCGGGCGCCAGCACAACGACCCAGAAGCGTTCCTGTCCCAGATGGTAGGGCCGGGTGCTGGCGATCCAGCCCTGGCCGCCAGACCGGTAGCGTATCAAGCCCTGATATGCGGCTCCCTGCTGTCGCCACCTGGCAAGGGCATCGTCTACCGGCGCAATGGCCAATGCCGTTGCCGGCTGCAAGGTGTGCCGCAGCCAGGCCTGTCGATCCTTGCCTGCCGGAGGGGCTGGCAGGGCCAGCAGACGCTGGTCCTCCGTCAGCACGAACGCCATGCCATGGCGACCTACTTGAACATCCATGGTGGACTTGGAGAGGTCCCGCAGCATCAGGTCGAACCCCAGCACAAAATACCTGCCATCCTGAAGTTGCCACCCCGTGGAGGCGGTGATGCCCGGATCTCCCGTGGTAAAAAAGGCATATGGCGACGTCCATGCGACCTGTTCCGCCTGCTCCTGGGCCTTCTTGAACCAGGGCCGCAAGCGGGCATCGTAGTCAAGGGTTTCCCAACGTGCGTCGGACTGGCCACTGGGGCGGTGTTCAGTTATGAGGTGTCGGCTGCCCCATCGGGGAATGTCGGTCATGCGATTGCGCCATTCGCCACCGGGCAACTCCAGCAACAGCCAGCCCTGGCCCTGGGATGTGCCCGCCACGACAGAGGTGAACTGGGGCATGGTTTCCAGCATGGGGCGGAAAATCCGGTTGAATTCTTCCGATGCCTCCAGCGCCGGGGCCCGGGTGCCGACCCAGTCACGGGACATGGCAAGAAAAAGCCGGGCCGGCGCGAAGGTCTCGTTCAATGCGGCTTCCACCTGGGCCGCGGATACGTTGAACTGGCTCTCCGCGGTCTGTTCCACCAAGGGCCGGATGCCGAAGAGGGCATACCCCAGGCCCAGCATCAATGCGGTGCCGGTCACCAGGAGGCCCAGGCGGGTCAGGATGGCCTGGCGCAGTGTCACGGCCTTTTGCGTCATGGCTTTCTGCGTCATCAATTGCTTATACCTTTTTCAGCCCATGATCAGGATTGGCAAGCCTTGCCATGGTTGCACGCTACAGGACGCATCGATGCTGGCCGACGGCGTTTGAACCGTCAGGCACAGTTCAAATCCAACCTTCCCCCCCTACAGACTGCCTTCTTGCTCGCTTCATGTAAATTGTTCACGAAAATGTGAATAGTCATGGCTACTCCAGCCATCCATGATTATCCAATCTAGGCAAGGAACCGCATCATGAGGCAACGCATACTGGTCGTGGAGGACGACGCGGACATCGCCGAACTCCTGCGCCTCAACCTGGCCGACGAGGGCTATGCCGTGGAGGTGGCCCCGGACGGCGAGACCGCCATCGCCCACGTGCAGGACATGGCCTGGGACGCCGTGATCCTGGACCTGATGCTGCCGGGCATGGACGGCATGGACGTGTGCCGCAGGATCCGCGCCCTGCCCCGCTACACCCCCATCGTCATCGTCAGCGCCAAGTCGGCGGAGACGGAACGCATCCTCGGGCTGGAGCAGGGGGCGGACGACTACATCACCAAACCCTTTTCCCTGCTGGAGGTGAAGGCGCGGGTGAATGCCCTGTTCCGCCGTGCCGAGGCCATGGGCCACAGCGCCCGCCTGGAATCCGGCCTGCTGGAACAGGGCGGACTGCGCATCGACCCCATAGCCCGCACGGTGAAGATGAAAGGCGAACCGGTGGATCTGGCGGCCCGGGAGTTCGACCTGCTGTTCTTCTTCGCCCGCCACCCGGGCCAGGTATTCTCCCGGCTGGACCTGCTCAAGCAGGTGTGGGGCTATAGCCACGAAGGCTACGAGCACACGGTGAACACCCATATCAACCGGCTGCGGAACAAGATCGAAGCCGACCCGGCCAGGCCGGAATACATCCTCACCGTCTGGGGCGTGGGCTACCGCTTCGCCCTGCCCGGCAGCACCGGAGAGACCCCATGACACTGTTGCGCACACTCTATGGCCGCCTGGCCCTCGCCTTCGCCCTGCTCACACTGCTCTGCGCCGGCTTCACCGCCTGGCTTTTCATGGACGCCGCCAGCCGCCACCAGCAGGAAGTGCTGCAGCGCCTGTCCAAGAACCTGGCCGCCCACATCGCAGGCCACACGGACCTGGTGAAGCAGTTCAAGTGGAACCGTCCCGCGGTGGACGAGTTGTTCAACATGCTCATGGTGGTCAACCCCAGCATCGAGGTCTATCTGATCAAGGCCAACGGCCACATAGACGCCCACGTGGCCCCTCCGGGCCGGGTGAAACGGAAATGGGTGGACCTGGGCCCCATTCGGTCCTACCTTGCCGGGAATGCCTTTCCCCTACTGGGGGACGATCCCCGCGGTACCTCGACGCGAAAAATCTTCAGCGTCGCCCCCTGCGTGCAGGACGGCCACACCGTGGGCTACCTCTACGTCATCCTGGCGGGGGAGGACTTCGACCGCCTGGCCGCCGACGTGCGGGATAGCCAGACCATTACCACCGCCACATGGCTCATGGCCGGCCTCACGGTATTGACCCTGTCGGCGGGCCTGATCGCCTTCGCCCTCATCACCCGCCGGCTGCGCAACCTGGGGAAGGAAGTGCAGGCCTTCTCGGCGGGCGATCCCGATGCCATCGCACCCCCGCCCGACGATGGCCCCCATGACGAGATCGGACAGTTGCACCGGACCTTCCACCACATGGCCCGACGCATCGCCAGCCAGGTGGGCGAACTGAAGCGCCAGGACCAGGTGCGCCGGGAAATGGTGGCCAATATCTCCCACGATCTGCGCACGCCCCTCACCTCCCTCCAGGGCTACCTGGAAACCATCAGCCTCAAGGCCGGCCAGGTCAGCGAGGAGGAGCGGAACCGCTACCTGGACGTGGCCCTGCGCCAAAGCCGCAAGGTGAGCAAGCTGGCCCAGGAACTGTTCGAGCTGGCCAAGCTGGAGTGCGAGGTGACCAAGCCCGTGAAGGAGGCATTCGCCCTGCCCGAACTGGTGAACGACGTACTGCAGAAATTCGAACTGGCCGCACGGCAGAAGGAGGTCAACCTGCAAGTGCGCATTCCCGGCGACCTGCCCCCCGTGCTGGCGGACCTGGGAATGATCGAGCGGGTGCTCACCAATCTGCTGGACAATGCCCTGCGTCATACTCCTTTGGGTGGCGCAGTCCAGCTGGAACTGCATGCCGCGGACGGAAACGTGCGGGTGCGCGTGGCGGACACGGGCAGCGGCATCCCCGACAGCCTGCGTCCCCAGCTGTTCGAACGTCCCTCGCCCCTGCGGGACGGCACGGGCCGCACCTCCGGCGGGCTGGGCCTCCTCATCGTCAAGCGCATCCTCAGCCTGCACGACAGCAGCATTCGCCTGGAAGCCCGGCCGGGCCCGGGGGCGGCCTTCAGTTTTGCCTTGCCCGTGGCCTGATCCCCGCACTAACATCTTCTTCCCTGTTCACGCGTCCGGGAGGGATACAGCGTGTCCGCCAAGCACCCCATCGTTGCCGTCACCGGCATGGCCGGCGCGGGCCTGTCCACCGTGCGCCACGCTTTCAAGGCCGTGTTCGAGCGCCTGGCCATCAAGCCCGCCATCGTCCACGGCGACGGTTTTCGCCGCTTCACCGATCGCCAGTTTTCCGCCCTGCTGGACGAAGCCAGGTCAAGCGGGCGTCGCATCTCCTGGTTCGGCCCGGATTGCAACCACTTCGAGGAACTGGAAACTTTTTTCCGCAGCTACGGCGAGACCGGAAGCGGCGTCATGAGGGAATATGCCCACAACGAGGAACACGCCCTCCGGCTGGGCACCCAGGCGGGCGAGTTCACCGCCTGGAAGCCCCTGCCTCCCGGGAGCAACCTGATGTTCTACGAGGGCCAGCACGGCGGCGTCATGGCCCGAACCTGGACTCGCCGCCAGGTGGACGAACGACACTTTCCCCCGGAAATCGACCGGCGCGTGGGCAAGCAGGGCGTCGACGTGGCCCAACACGTGGACCTGCTTATCGGCGTGGTGCCCGCCATCAACCTGGAGTGGATTCAGAAGGTGCACCGGGATTGCGCCAAGGGCTATTGCAGCGAAAGCGAATCCGTGGAGACCATCCTGCGGCGCATGGACGACTACATCCACTACATCGTGCCCCAGTTCGGCCTCACGGACATCAACATCCAGCGCATGCCCCTGGTGGACACCTCCAACCCCTTCATCGCCCGGGACGTGCCCAACCCGGACGAGTCCTTCCTGGTGGTCCACTTCCGGGATCGTCGCAAATACAACTTCGTGGAACTGCTGGATAAGATACCCGGTTCCTTCATGAGCCGTCCCTCCACCATCGTGGTGCCCGGTGGCGAACTGAAGCTGCTGCTGGAAATGGTATGCGCCCCCATCCTGCTGGAGATGATGGACCGCAAGCGGATGTCGATGGCCTGATTACGTCGATAAACCAGTACGATCATACTATAGAAATATATTAATATACTTAAGTACTTGGCCGTATAGATTCAAATCAAGGCCTCGCCAGAAGGCACAAATGGAGGAGTTCCGAAAGCGTCGATAAAGGAGGTTGCTATGAGGAAACAAGGTGGATGGGCAGCGCTTCTGCCCGTTGGGTTGATCGCCATCGTCGCCACCAGTGGCGTGATCGTGGCGACGGAACAGATTTCCGGTACCGACAAACCAATGCTAAGCAACATGCTCACGGGCCAATCCCAGGCACGTGAAGGCAAGGTCAGCGTCGAGTTTCTAGAGGGAAGGCCCACCCCGGCCAACCCCGCTCAAGAGGCATCCGGCAAGTAACCATGGTAATGAGGGCACGGGCAGGTGGGCCTCACCTGCCCTTTGCATGGTCCTTATCCAGACCCTCCTCGGCTCAGTCAAGGAATAGCTGCAGCAAGTCATTCAGGAAACGTCGGCCCTGACTGGTAGGCGTGACCCGGTGCAGGGCACGAATCAGCAGTCCACGTTCCACGGCCCTGTCCAGGGCCGGGCCCAGCGCGCTGACCGCCAGGCCCGTGCGCGCCGTGAACAGGGCCGTTTCGAAGCCTTCGTTCAGCCGCAGGGCGTTCATCATGAACTCGAACACCCGGTCGCCCCGGTCCAGATTGCGGCTCTCCGCGATGAATCCAGCGCCCCCTTCCACCGCCTCCATGTAGACCCGGGGGTGCTTAACCCTTGCCTGGCGCTCGATGCGGTCATGGAAGGACAGCTTGCCGTGGGCACCGGCGCCAATGCCCAGATAGTCGCCGAAGGTCCAGTAGTTGAGGTTGTGGCGACACTGCTGGCCTGGCCGGGCGAAGGCGGAGGTTTCGTAATGCCCGTAGCCCGCCGTCCCGAGGGTGCCTTCCACCAGGGCTTGCATGTCCGCGGCCTGGTCGTCGTCCGGCAGGGGCGGTGGTGCTGCGGCGAAGGGCGTGTTGGGCTCCAGGGTGAGGTGGTAGGCGCTGATATGGCCGGGCCCCAGGTCAAGGGCCGTCTCCAGATCCTGGCGCAGGTCTTCCATGGACTGGCTTGGCAGGGCGTACATCAGGTCCAGGTTGACCCGTTCGAACAGCGCAATCGCCTGTTCCGCAGCCCCCCGGGCCTCTTTTTCATCATGGATGCGGCCCAGGGCCTTCAGGTGGGTTGGATTGAAGCTCTGGATGCCCAGGGACAGCCGGTTCACGCCCGCCTCCCGGTAGCCCCGGAAGCGTGCCGCCTCAAAGGTGCCCGGATTGGCTTCCAGGGTGATCTCCGCCAGGGGCGAGACCTTGAGCAGGGTGCGACACTGGACCAGCAGCCGGTCAATGCCTTCGGGCGAGAACAGGCTCGGGGTGCCGCCACCCAGGAAGATGCTGCCGACCTCCCGGCCCCACACCGAGGGCACGGCCTGCTCCAGGTCCCGGATCAGGGCGTCGATATAGCGGGCCTCGGGGATGCCGTCCCGCACCGCGTGGGAGTTGAAGTCACAGTAGGGGCATTTGCGCACGCACCAGGGAATGTGTACGTAAAGCCCCAGTGGCGGGGGCGTTTCCAGCCGGCCGTCCAGCAGGGCCGGCTTAATGGGGCTCATGGACGCTTCACGCCCCCAGGTCCTGCAGCTTCCGGGCCAGTTCCCGCAGGGCCTGGCCCCGATGGCTGAGGCCGTTCTTGGTGTCCATGTCCAGTTCCGCGCCGGTCTTGCCATGCTCCGCCACCAGGAAATAGGGGTCGTAGCCAAACCCGCCGTCGCCGCGAGGAGTGTCGATGATCTCGCCATGCCAGCGGCCCTCGGCGATGAGGGGCTGGGGGTCGTCCGCATAGCGCACATAGACCATGACGCAGTAATAGTGGGCCTTGCGGTTGGCCTGGCCCTGGAGGGCCTCGATGAGCTTCTGGTTGTTGCGCTCGTCGCTCTTGGGATCGCCGGCGTAGCGGGCGGAATACACGCCCGGGGCGCCGTTCAGGGCGTCCACGCAGATGCCGGAATCATCGGCCAGGGCCGGCAGGCCGGTGTGGACGGAGGCGTGGCGGGCCTTGGCGATGCAGTTCTCGATGAAGGTGACGTGGGGCTCCGGGCACTCCGGGACGCCAAAGTTGCCCTGGGGCTGGGCTTCCAGGCCGATGGGTTCCAGGATGCGGGCGATCTCCCTCAGCTTGCCCGCGTTGTTGGAGGCGATGACCACCTTTTTCATGGGGAGCTCCTTATTCCGCCAGGGCAGCCCGCTGGGCGGCCATCAGTTCATGGATGCCCTTGGCGGACAGGTCCAGCAACTGATTCAGCTCGGCGCGACTGAAGGCCTCTCCTTCCGCCGTGCCCTGAACCTCGATCAGGCCCTCCTCTCCCAGCATGACCACGTTCATGTCGGTGTCGCAGGCCACGTCCTCGGCGTAATCCAGGTCCAGCACCGGCCTACCTTGCCACACGCCCACGGACACGGCAGCCACCTGGGCGCGCATGATGTTCTCCGGGAGCTTGCCTTCCTTCACCAGCCACTCCAGTGCGTCATGCACCGCCACCCAGGCGCCGGTGATGCTGGCGGTGCGGGTACCCCCGTCCGCCTGCAGCACGTCGCAGTCCACATGGAGGGTGCGCTCCCCCAGTTTGGACAAGTCCACCGCAGCCCGCAGGGCGCGGCCGATGAGGCGCTGAATCTCCTGGGTACGGCCGCTCTGCTTGCCCCGGGCGGCTTCCCGGTCGCCCCGGGTATGGGTGGCCCGGGGCAGCATGCCGTATTCCGCCGTGAGCCAGCCTGCACCGCTGCCCTTCACGTGGAAAGGCACCTTTTCCAGCACGCTGGCGGTGCAAAGGACCTTGGTATCGCCGCAGGCCACCAGCACGCTGCCTTCCGCGTGCTTGGTGTAGCGGCGGGTGAGGGAAACGGAGCGCAGCTGGTCAGCAGCGCGTCCGGAGGGACGTCGCAGATCAGTCATAAATTTCCTTCAAGCAGATTTTCCGTATTTGGCGATGGCGGCCTTGATCTCGGCCATGGCCCTATCCAAATCCTCGTCCTGGACCGGCGGCAGGCTGCTCTTGGCTCCCAGCTTGTTGAGCTGGGTGGTGAAGCCGTCCAGGCTGAGGTCGTCTTCCTGGATCAACTCCCCTTCCTTGAAATGCTCCTCGCCATAGCGCATGGCCACCACGGACAGGTTGTCGCAATCCTTGCCGCCCCGGAACTCGGCGTGGTCCAGCATGTTCTTGACCGCCTTTTCCAGAGGATAGGCCCGCAATGTGGCGAACATTTCCTTGGGGGTCAACTCAGGCCAGACACCATCCGTACACATGAACAGCACGTCGCCTCCATGCAATTTCATGGGCTGGCCCAGATCGATGTCCGGCAGGGTGAAGCCGCCCACCGAGTTGTATAGCTTGTTGCGATCGGGGTGGATGCCCATCTCTTCTTCCGTGATGGCCCCGTCCTCCAGCAATTGCTGCACGGCGGAATGGTCCCGGGTACGGGAGAGGAAACCGTGGCGATTGAAGTGGTAGAGGCGGGAATCCCCCACGTGGGCCCAGCAGGCCATGCCTTTCTGCACCACGCACACCACGCAGGTGGTCCGTGGCGACTCGGGCAGCTTCTTGCGCATGGTGTATTCGTTGATGGCGTCGTGGGCGGCATAAACCGCGTCCAGCAGGAAGGTGGACAGGTCCGGCAAGACGGGATGAGCCCGGGCACGGAACAGGCTGGTGATGACCTGCACCGTGAGCTGGGATGCCACCTCTCCCCGGGCATGGCCCCCCATGCCGTCACACAACACCATGACCATGGATTCCTGGGTATAGGCGTAGGCCACCCGGTCCTCGTTGTAGGGCCGTCCTCCGCGACGGCTGGCTTGGTACACGACGTACTTCATGTCTCGCTTCTTATAGTTGTCGGGTTAGTCGCTCCCGCAGGAGGGCGAAGAAGGAATGTTTCTGGGTACGGGATGTTACCGCCAGGGACACCAGTCGCTTCTGCACGGCGAACACGCTCTGGGGCCGCTCCGTGTAGTTCAGCCTCAGCATGTGTTCCACCAGTTCCAGGAAGGGCCTGGAGAACAGCCCTGCATGGGACTTTGTCAGGGGCACCAGGGTCTCCTTCTCCACGCGCTGGTCCGCAGGGGGCGGTGGACCCTTGTTGATGCAGGCATACATGGTGGCCCCGATGCTGTAGATGTCCGTCCAGGGTCCGAGGGGGTCCCGCTGGTTGTATTGCTCCGGGGCAGCGAAACCCGGGGTGTACATGGATGTGGCCAGGTGGGCGTCATAGCTCAAAGCCTGACGGGCAGCACCGAAGTCGATGAGCACGGGAGAACCATCGGCGCGGATGTAGATGTTCGAAGGCTTGATGTCCAGGTGCAGGATCTTGGTGGCATGGACCTCCCTCAAGCCATTGAGGAGGTGGATGAACACGCCTCGGATGAAGGACTCCCGCATGGGCTCCTTGAGCTGGGTGATGTGCCGCTGCAGGGTATTGCCATGCTCGTACTTCATGACCATGTAAACCGTGTCGTTGGCGCGGAAGAAATTCAGCACCTCCACCACGTTGGGATGGCGCAGGCTGGCCAGGGCCCGACCTTCCTCGAAGAAGCACTTCATTCCATAGCGGAAGGAATTCTGCATCTCCTTGGAAATGGGCACCACGGTCCCCACTTCGTCCCGGGTGACCACGCCACCCGGCAGGTACTCCTTGATGGCCACGGCCTGGCCTTCCATGTCGTAGGCCAGGTACACCAACGAGAACCCACCGCCACCGATGCGCTTGTCGATGACGTAATCATTCAGGTGATAGCCCCGGGGCAATGGGGGCGTGGATTGGGCGGCCATGGGTTCGGTATGTTGGTGGTATGAACTGGCGACGCGGTAAGATCGGGCGTTGATTAAGCGCTGACAAGCATAACCAAGTATATGTCGACTCCCAAGAAATCCACGCAGGCAGGCCGGGGCCGCGCCACGGCACGCCCATCCGCCCCCCTGCGCAGCATGACCGGGTACGCCGTGGAAACCATCGACCTGCCTACTGCCCAGATCGTGATGGAACTGCGTGCCGTGAACTCCCGTTTCCTGGACCTGGGTTTTCGCATGGGCGACGACTTCCGGGCCCTGGAACCCCAACTACGAGAACGTATTGCCAAGGCTGTGCAGCGGGGCAAGCTTGAATGTCGCGTCAACCTGGCGCCCCGCCAGGACACGGCCCTGCCCAGGCACCTGAACGTCAACCTGCTGGACCAGATCAAGATGCTGGCCCAGGCCGTCCAGGCTCATTTCCCCCAGGCTGCCCCCATGACCGTGGCCGAGATCATGCGCTGGCCCGGCATGCTGGGAGACAACAACCTGGACATGGAAGCCATCCAGGCCGCCGTGATGGAACGGCTGGACGTCGCCCTGGAGCAGTTCAATACCAGCCGTGCCCGTGAAGGCGAGAAACTCAAGGAAGTTCTGCTGGAGCGCATTGCCGCCATGCGCGGCCACGTTAACCGGCTGCGCCCCCTCACCGAGCAGATCGTGGCCACCTATCGGGAAAAACTCGGCAAGCGTCTGGAAGAATTGCTGCCCAACGCCTCCCCAGGGCTGGATCCGGACCGGCTGCACCAGGAAGTGGTGCTATTCGCGCAGAAGATCGACGTGGACGAGGAAATGGACCGGCTCCTTACCCACCTGGACGAGGTGGAACGCATCCTGGAGGCGGGCGGCAGCGTCGGCAAGCGTCTGGACTTCCTCATGCAGGAACTCAACCGGGAGGCCAACACCCTGGGTTCCAAGGCGGCCTCCCTGGAATACACCCAGACCTCGGTGGAACTGAAGGTGCTCATCGAACAGATGCGCGAGCAGATCCAGAACATCGAATAAGCAAAAAGACTTCCAGATGTCAGGACAACTCTTCATCGTTTCCGCCCCTTCCGGTGCCGGAAAGTCCAGCCTGGTGAAGGCCTGGCTGGAGCAGGACACGGCCATCGGCCTGTCCATTTCATATACCACCCGGCCGCCCCGGCCGGGGGAAGTGGACGGCGTGAACTATCACTTCGTGGACCGGGACACCTTCATGGCCATGCTGGGCCGGGGGGAGTTCCTGGAAAGCGCGGAAATCTATGGCAACCACTACGGCACTTCCCAGCCCTGGATCGAGTCCCAGATGGCCCGGGGACAAGACATCCTGCTGGAGATCGACTGGCAGGGGGCCAGCCAGGTGCGCAAGCTCATGCCCCAGGCTGTGAGCATCTTCATCCTGCCCCCCTCCATCGCCGAACTGCGCCGCCGCCTGGAGGGGAGGGGCACGGACAGCCTGGAGGTGATCGAGAAGCGCATGGCCATGGCGCGACAGGAAATCTCCCACGCCCTGGCTGCGGATTACCTGGTGGTGAACGACGTGTTTTCAACGGCCGTGGCGGACTTGCTGGCCATTGCCCGGGCCCGGCGCCTGCGCATGGACGTGCAGGCCTCACGCCAGACTGGGCTGATGCACAGCCTGTTGAACGGCTGACTGTCCTCCGGCAGCAGAGGAAGCTGGCCGGGTCAGGAAGCCTTAGCCGAAGTGGCAGACGTAGTGGTAGCTTTCGCCGGGCGCAACGATGATGTCGAAGCTGGAATCGCCCGGCACATTGAAAGACTGGCCCTCGCCGTATTCTTTCCAGTCGGACTCGCCCTTCAGACGCACCTTGCAGCGACCTGCCACGGTTTCCATTATTTCCGGCACGCCGGTGTTGAAAGTGAGGGTGGCGGGCAGGATGACGCCCACGGACTTCCTGGTGCCGTCGGCGAACTGCACGGTGTGGGACACGCACTTGCCATCAAAATATACGTTGGCCTTCTTCACCACGGCGACATTGTCGAACTGGGACACGCTCATATCCTCCAAACGGCTTGAATGACGAACTTTGAAACGAAGCCCAGCATACCGAAGGCCAGCACGAAGTACAGGGCGAAGGTTCCCGTCTTGCCGGCGTTGGAACGGTAGGCCAGGTTGCCGATGATAAACAGCATGAAGAGGATCAGGGCTCCGATCCCGAAGGTGGAACCGAACTCGGCGACCTGCGCCTCCGTATAACCAAACAGGGTGCCTTGCATGACAATTTCCCGAACGTCCATGGCTGATGCCAACGCAGGGGATACTGCCAGAAACGACTTGGGGCAACTTCTGACGCTTGTACCAGCGTCAATGGGGCAATTGCCTTACCTGGCCTTGCTCTTGGTCGCTTCCAGCTTGGCCGCGATGCGCATGCGCAGGGCGTTCAGCTTGATGAAGCCGCCCGCATCCTTCTGGTCGTAGGCCCCGGCATCGTCCTCGAAGGTGGCGATGGTGGAGTCGAACAGGGAATCGCTCCTGGAGTCCCGGCCCACGACGATGACGTTGCCCTTGTAGAGCTTCAGGCGCACGAAGCCATTGACGTTCAACTGGGTGTGGTCGATCAGTGTCTGCAGGGCGATACGCTCCGGAGCCCACCAGTAGCCGTTGTAGATCAGGCTGGCGTAGCGGGGCATCAGATCGTCCTTCAGATGGGCCACTTCCCGGTCCAGGGTGATGGACTCGATGGCCCGGTGGGCCTTGAGCAGGATGGTGCCGCCGGGGGTCTCGTAGCAGCCCCGGGATTTCATGCCCACGTAGCGGTTTTCCACCAGGTCCAGGCGGCCGATGCCGTGCATGCCGCCCAGGCGGTTCAGTTCGGCCAGCACCTCGTGGGCTTTCATGGCCTGGCCGTTGATGGCCACCACGTCACCCTTCACGTAGTCCAGGGTGACGTATTCGGCCACGTCCGGCGCCTTCTCCGGCGACACGGTCCAGCGCCACATGTCCTCCTCGGCCTCGGCATTGGGGTCTTCCAGGTGACGGCCTTCGTAGCTGATGTGCAGCAGGTTGGCGTCCATGGAATAGGGCGAGCCGCCGGACTTGTGCTTCATGTCCACGGGAATGCCGTGGGTCTCGGCGTAGTTGATCAGCTTCTCCCGGGACAGCAGGTCCCACTCTCGCCAGGGGGCGATGACCTTGATATCCGGCTTCAGGGCGTAGGCGCCCAGCTCGAAGCGCACCTGGTCGTTGCCCTTGCCGGTGGCGCCGTGGCAGATGGCATCGGCGCCGGTTTCATTGACGATCTCGATGAGGCGCTTGGCAATCAGGGGCCGGGCGATGGAGGTGCCCAGCAGGTACTCGCCTTCATACACGGTGTTGGCGCGGAACATGGGGAACACGAAGTCCCGCACGAATTCTTCCCGCAGGTCGTCGATGTAGATCTGCTCCGGCTTGATACCGAACTTCAGGGCCTTGGCCCGGGCCGGCTCCAGTTCCTCGCCCTGGCCCAGGTCGGCGGTAAAGGTGACCACCTCGCATTGGTAGGTGTCCTGCAGCCACTTGAGGATGACGGAGGTATCCAGGCCGCCGGAATAGGCCAGCACTACTTTCTTGATGTCGCTCATGATGTTCTTGCTTGCTTGACGTAACTCTGTGATTTCAGTGGGCCTGGCCATCCACGGCCACGACCTCGCCGGGAAAGTTGCCTACCCTCAGGGCGCGCAGGTCAGCCTGCTGCGAAGCGTGCTCGATCTCGATGCCCACCACCCGGCCGTCCTCGCTCATGTTCAGTACCACGCCGGTGTGGGCCTCCCAGGCATGGGATGGGTCCTCGGGGGACAACTCGATATACAGGGAATCCGTGTCCTTGAAGTAGGCGATGTTCATCTCAGTCCTCGATGCGGCCCAGCAACAGGTATTCCATCAAGGCCTTCTGGGTATGGAGCCTATTCTCGGCCTCGTCCCACACCACGCTCTGGGGCCCGTCGATGACTTCGGCCGCCACCTCCTCGCCCCGGTGGGCCGGCAGGCAGTGCATGAACATCGCCTCCCTGGCGGCGGCCCGCATCATGTCGGCATCCACCTGCCAGTCGGCGAAGGCCTTCATGCGCTCGGCGTTCTCCGCCTCGAAGCCCATGCTGGTCCACACGTCCGTGGTCACCAGGTCGGCGCCGCGACAGGCTTCCATGGGGTCGGCGAAGGCCTCGAAATGGTCAGTACCAAACAGGCCCGCCCGCTCCGGTTCCACCTCATAGCCGGGCGGCGTGGAGACATGGACGTTGAAGTCCAGGATCTCGGCAGCCTGCAGCCAGGTGTTGCACATGTTGTTGGAATCCCCCACCCAGGCCACGGTCTTGCCCCGGATGTCGCCCCGGTGCTCGATGAATGTAAAGACGTCCGCCAGGATCTGGCAGGGGTGGTATTCGTTGGTGAGGCCGTTGACCACGGGCACCCGGGAATGGGCGGCGAAACGCTCGATGATTTCCTGCTCGAAGGTGCGGATCATGACGATGTCCACCATGCGGGAGATGACCTCGGCCGCGTCCTCCACGGGCTCGCCCCGGCCCAGCTGGGTGTCCCGTGTGTTCAGGTAGATGGCCGCGCCGCCCAGCTGGTGCATGCCAGCTTCGAAAGACAGACGGGTACGGGTGGAGCTCTTCTCGAAGATCATGGCCAGGGTGCGGTCCGCCAGGGGATGGTAAGGCTGATACACCTTGAAGCGCTCCTTGATCACCCGGGTACGGCGGAACAGGTATTCCAGTTCCTCCCTGCCCAAGTCCTTGAACTGCAGAAAGTGCTGTATGGGGGCTTTCGCGCGCTGGATCATCGGCATTACCCCAGGAAGCCGCGGATCAGGCCCGCCAGTTTCTCCGTCAGCAGGGCCGCATCGGCCTGGGTCATGACCAGGGGCGGCAACAGGCGCACCACCGTATCGTTGGTAACGTTGATCAGCAGTTTTTCCGCCAGAGCCTTCTTCACCAGATCGCCGCAGGGCCGATCGAGTTCGATGCCGATCATCAGGCCTTGGCCCCGAATCTCCCGGACGCCTGCCACGCCATCCAGGCGCTTGGCCATGTCGGCGCGAATGAAGGCTCCCAGGTCAGCGGCATGTTGCAGCAGCCCTTCTTCCGCCATGACGTTCAGCGTGGTCTGTGCCGCGGTGCAGGCCATGGGGTTACCGCCGAAAGTAGAACCGTGCTTGCCAGGGACGAAGGTCTCGGCGGCTACACCCCGGGCCAGGCAGGCGCCGACGGGCACGCCGGAGCCCAGTCCCTTGGCCAGGGTCATGACGTCGGGTTTGATGTCGGTGTGCTGGAAGGCGAACCACGTTCCGGTGCGGCCGATGCCGGTCTGCACCTCGTCCAGCATCAGCAGCCAGCCGTTGGCGTCGCACAGGGCGCGCAGCCTGGACAGATAGCCCGCCTCAGGAATATTCACGCCGCCTTCGCCCTGGAATGGCTCCACCAGCACGGCCACGATGTTTGCCTGCACGGACAGCCGGGCCACGGCCTCGGCATCCCCGAATGGTACCCGAACGAAACCTGCCACCAGGGGCTCGAAACCGGCCTGGACCTTGCGGTTTCCCGTAGCGGACAGAGTGGCCATGGTGCGGCCGTGGAAGCTCTTTTCCATGACGACGATGGCCGGATTCTCGATGCCCTTGTTGTGGCCGTAGAGGCGGGCGATCTTGATGGCGGCCTCGTTGGCCTCGGCTCCGGAGTTACAGAAGAACACCCGCTCCAGTCCGGACAGCTTGCACAGGTGATCCGCCAGGCGCTCCTGCTCCAGGATGCGATAGAGGTTGGAGGTGTGGATCAGGCGACCGGCCTGCTCGCACAAGGCATTGGCCAGTTTTGGATGGCCATGGCCCAGGCCGTTCACGGCCACGCCTGCCAGGGCGTCCAGGTATTTCTCGCCGTTTTCGTCAAAAAGCCAGGCCCCTTCGCCTTTTACGAAGGCCACCGGGAGCCGGGCATAGGTTTGCATCAAGGTATCGGACATTTCACATCCTGCCGCGCATGAAAAACATACGGCGGCAGAGACTTGCGCCTCGATAGCCGCCGTGCGGGAAAGGTTGGAACAATACCACTAAATCATGACGTTAAGGAATCCGAGGGGGGCATCATTGTTGCTCTTGAAGGCCTCCAGGACTTCCCGCATGGCCAACCCCTTGTCCAGACACTCCTGGTATTCCGCGGCCGCATTCGAATCCGCCACCAAGCCGCCGCCGGCCCAGTACCTTATCTCGCCATGGCTGCAAACCAGCGTTCGGATGGCGACGTTGAGTTCCATCCGGCCATCAAAGCCCAAATAGCCGATGGCACCGCAATAGATCCCGCGCCGGTGGGGCTCCAGGGACTCTATGATCTCCATGGCCCGTTGCTTGGGTGCGCCGGTGATGGAGCCTCCGGGAAAGGCCGCCGCCAGGAGATCGGCTCCATGCTTGTCCGGCGCCAGCCGTCCGGTCACCGTGCTGACCAGGTGGTGCACGGTGGCGAAACTCTCCACGCGGAACAACTCGGGTACCTGGATGCTGCCCGGCGTGCAGACCTTGCCCAGATCGTTGCGCAACAGGTCCACGATCATCAGGTTTTCTGCCCGGTCCTTGGGGCTTGCGGCCAGCGCCTCAGCCAAGCGCAGATCTGCAATGGCATCCTGGTGGCGGGGCCGGGTCCCCTTGATGGGGCGGGTCGTGGCCAAGCCATCTTCCAGACTCAGAAAACTTTCAGGCGAAGAGGACAGGACCTGGGCGAACGGGAAATTCATCCATGCCGAGTAAGGTGCAGGGCTTCGCTTGCGCAAGGCCAGGTACAGGGGCCAGGGATGGCCGGCACACGAGGCCGCAAAGCGCATCGCAAGGTTGATCTGGTAACAGTCCCCCGCCCGGATGAAATCTTGCACTTCATTGAAAGCCCGGACATAGGCTTCTGAATCCATGTTGGACCGGAGTTCACCTCCCACCGAGAAGGCCTGTGCCGTTTGTGAACGAGGGCTGGACAGGATCTTTTCCATACGAGAGGCCCAGCGCCTGCCGGGCTCCGTGTCTCGGGCACGAATCTCACACCGGCGTTTTTCATGGTCCAGGTGCACGAATCCGTCATAAATGCCCACGGCCATGTCCGGCAAGCGCTCCGCATCCTGGGCGATGCACGGAAGCTTTACGTATCTGCGAGCCAGGTCATAGGCGAAATACCCCACGGCTCCACCAGCCCCGACACCATCGGATTCCGGCTCCATAAAAGCGGCCAGGATCTTGATCGGATCTCCGTTTGCACGCCGTTCCTTTCCATCTTCCTGGATGAGCACTTCCGATCCACTGACAACCAGGACGATACGGGGAAGGGCTGCGATCAGGTCTTGGCGACCTCCATGGATCCCAGGCTGACCGCTATCCAGCCACATGGCCCACGGCATTTCAGACAGTGGGGCAAAGAAGCACTCCCTGTCATCCGGATAAGGTAGTTCGATCAGGATCGGCACGGATTTCCAGGGCGGGTGCAAAGGTCAATGCAAGGGCCGGAATTCTGTCCCTGTAGGAGGGTGCACTCAAGCATCGTCGAGAAATCCACAGGATTTGTGGATAACTCTGTGCACAAAATGGGGGTAGAGATCGGAATAGTTCATTGCCGTGGGATTTATCGCCATTGAATCAAATTTAAGCAACCCCCCAAAATATAAAAATCAAAGGGTTAGAACGGGCCTCATAGAAATCATAGACATACGCAATATTTATGAAATGCCACTTTGGCCTGTGGATATAACTTGGCCTTGACAGGGTAAAGAAGTGCCGATAACTCAGCATTTCCCTTTCACAAAACCATGGCCATACCCATGCCTGAACAGACTCAACATGTGCTGACCATAAGCGAAGTCAATCGCTTGGCAAGGTTAGCCCTGGAAAAGAACTTGCCCCTCTGCTGGATTCGCGGCGAAGTTTCCAACTTGACCAGGGCATCCTCAGGCCATTGGTACTTCACCATAAAGGATGCCGTGGCGAGCGCCCGTTGCGTCATGTTCCGCACACGCAACCAGTTCGTGGACTGGTCCGTGCGAGAAGGCGAACAGATCGAACTCCGTGCCCAGGCAAGCCTGTATGAGCCCAGGGGAGATTTTCAGCTGATCGTGGAAGCCATGCGCAAGTCGGGTCAGGGCAACCTGTATGAAGCCTTCCTGCGCCTGAAAGACAAGTTGCAGCAGGAAGGTCTTTTCGCCGCGGATGGAAAGAAAGCCCTTCCCACCATGCCACATGCCATCGGCATAGTCACATCGCCCATGGCAGCGGCCCTGCGGGATGTGATGACGACCCTGAAACGGCGTTGGCCCAACGCTTCCGTCATTGTTTACCCATGCCAAGTACAGGGCGGTCCCGCCCCGTTACAGATCAGGCAAGCCATCCTTGAAGCCAATTCAAGAAAGGAAGCCGACGTGCTCTTGCTGGTGCGCGGCGGCGGCAGCCTGGAGGACCTGTGGGCATTCAACGACGAAGGTGTGGCGCGGTCCATCAGAGCTTCTGCCATCCCCATCATCTGCGGTGTAGGGCACGAGACCGATTTCACCATTGCCGATTTCGTCGCGGACGCACGTGCACCCACGCCCACCGGCGCGGCACAATTTGCCACACCTGACAAAGTTGAATGGGTGCAGCGCATCCGGCACCAGAAAAGTCGTATCTCCCATGGATTGCGTACACGGCTGGATGTCGCCTGGCAGCAACATGACCACCTACGGAAACGACTGAGGCATCCTCAAGAACAGTTGCGGCATCAGCATGAGCGATTGCAGCAATTGACTCAACATCTTGCCCGGTGCGGACTCAGGGTAATTGCTGATGCCAACACCCGTGTGGAGCACATGTCCAACAGGCTGGTTGGCATAAAGCCCACCACTGGTCCCTATCGCCAACAACTGGTGCAATTACTGCGCCGAATGCATCAGCATGGGCATCACCAGCAAATCCTTCGAGCCCGTCAGGTGGCGCACTTGCAGGCTCAACTGGAACTGCTGTGTCCTACCCAGGTACTCCAGCGGGGTTACAGCATCGTGCGTTCCATTCAGGGCACGGTAATCAGCACATCAGATCAAGTCAGCGTTGGAGCACACCTGTCCATAGAACTGGCCCGGGGACAGCTGGGCGTAACCGTGTTGGCCAAGTCAGCGCGGTAACGGGAGGAGGAGATTCATAAAAGCGAACGCCCACCGTGGAGGTGGGCGTTTTGAGGGGGAGTCTGGCGATGACCTACTTTCGCGAGCGCGGGGCTCACTATCATTGGCGCTGGGGCGTTTCACGGTCCTGTTCGGGAAGGGAAGGGGTGGGACCGCCCCGCTATGGTCGCCAGACATAACTGGAAGTGGTGTCGCTTATGCGGCATCACGGAGTTGGGTCTGAACGGTGGTTCAGGCAAAGGGAAGAAGAGGTTTGGATGGGGAAGGGGTTCTTCCCACCTGGATTTGGTTGCCCTTGAGTGTGTATTCAAGGTTATAGGGTCAAGCCTTACGGGCAATTAGTACTGGTTAGCTTAACGCATTGCTGCGCTTCCACACCCAGCCTATCAACGTCGTGGTCTTCGACGACCCTTCAAGGAGGTCAAGCCTCCGGGAGATCTCATCTTCAGGCGAGTTTCACGCTTAGATGCTTTCAGCGTTTATCTCTTCCGCACTTAGCTACCCGGCGATACCACTGGCGTGATAACCGGTACACCAGAGGTGCGTCCACTCCGGTCCTCTCGTACTAGGAGCAGCCCCCGTCAAATCTCCAGCGCCCACGGCAGATAGGGACCAAACTGTCTCACGACGTTTTGAACCCAGCTCACGTACCTCTTTAAATGGCGAACAGCCATACCCTTGGGACCGGCTACAGCCCCAGGATGAGATGAGCCGACATCGAGGTGCCAAACTCCGCCGTCGATGTGAACTCTTGGGCGGAATCAGCCTGTTATCCCCAGAGTACCTTTTATCCGTTGAGCGATGGCCCTTCCATACAGAACCACCGGATCACTAGGACCTGCTTTCGCATCTGCTCGACTTGTGGGTCTCGCAGTTAAGCTGGCTTATGCCCTTGCACTATCAACACGATTTCCGACCGTGTCTAGCCAACCTTCGTGCTCCTCCGTTACCTTTTGGGAGGAGACCGCCCCAGTCAAACTGCCTACCATGCACGGTCCCCGACCCCGATAAGGGGCCCAGGTTAGAACCTCAACGACACAAGGGTGGTATTTCAAGGTTGGCTCCACGAGAACTAGCGTTCCCGCTTCACAGCCTCCCACCTATCCTACACATGTCCCGTCAAAGTCCAATGCAAAGCTGCAGTAAAGGTTCATGGGGTCTTTCCGTCTAGCCGCGGGGAGATTGCATCTTCACAAACACTTCAATTTCGCTGAGTCTCTGGAGGAGACAGTGTGGCCATCGTTACGCCATTCGTGCGGGTCGGAACTTACCCGACAAGGAATTTCGCTACCTTAGGACCGTTATAGTTACGGCCGCCGTTTACCGGGGCTTCGATCAAGAGCTTGCACCCCATCACTTAACCTTCCGGCACCGGGCAGGCGTCACACCCTATACGTCCACTTTCGTGTTTGCAGAGTGCTGTGTTTTTGTTAAACAGTCGCAGCCACCATTTCACTGCAACCCCATCGTGCTTCGACCGCGAGGATCTACACACTACCGGGGCACACCTTCTCCCGAAGTTACGGTGTCAATTTGCCGAGTTCCTTCTCCAGAGTTCTCTCAAGCGCCTTAGGATTCTCACCCTGCCCACCTGTGTCGGTTTGCGGTACGGTCACTATCCAACTGAAGCTTAGAGGCTTTTCTTGGAAGCTTAGGATCAACCACTTCGGAACCGTAGTTCCTCGTCATCACGCCTCAGCTAAGCCCTCCGGATTTGCCTAGAGGGCACGCCTACACGCTTAAACCAGGACATCCAACACCTGGCTGGCCTACCTTTCTCCGTCCCCCCATCGCATTGGATAGCGGTACAGGAATATTGACCTGTTTCCCATCAGCTACGCTTCTCAGCCTCGCCTTAGGGGCCGACTCACCCTGCGCCGATGAACGTTGCGCAGGAAACCTTGGGCTTCCGGCGAATGGGACTTTCACCCATTTTATCGCTACTCATGTCAGCATTCGCACTTCCGATACCTCCAGCATCCCTCACAGGACACCTTCGCAGGCCTACGGAACGCTCCTCTACCACGCATACATAGTATGCATCCCAAGCTTCGGTTACGTGCTTAGCCCCGTTACATCTTCCGCGCAGGACGACTCGACCAGTGAGCTATTACGCTTTCTTTGAAGGATGGCTGCTTCTAAGCCAACTTCCTGGCTGTCTGTGCCTTCCCACTTCGTTTACCACTTAGCACGTCATTTGGGACCTTAGCTGTGGGTCTGGGTTGTTTCCCTCTTGACTCAGGACGTTAGCACCCCAAGTCTGTCTCCCGTGCTCGCACTTCTCGGTATTCGGAGTTTGCTATCGCGGGGTAGATCTAGACGACCCCCCCAACGATTACAGTGCTCTACCCCCGAGAGTGATACACGAGGCGCTACCTAAATAGCTTTCGAGGAGAACCAGCTATCTCCGGATTTGTTTAGCCTTTCACCCCTATCCACAGCTCATCCCCTAGTTTTGCAACACTAGTGGGTTCGGTCCTCCAGTGCGTGTTACCGCACCTTCAACCTGGCCATGGATAGATCATCCGGTTTCGGGTCTACGCCCAGCTACTGAACGCCCTGTTCAGACTCGCTTTCGCTGCGCCTCCCCTATTCGGTTAAGCTCGCAACTGAACGTAAGTCGCTGACCCATTATACAAAAGGTACGCAGTCACCCCAGCACGATGGACTCTCGACGAGTCCACCGTGCTGGGGCGCCTTTCGTCTCGCTTCGCGATCCGAAGTCACCTTCACTCGATGTACTCATCAGAATCTATTTCTTCTTTAGTTCTTTTGAGTCGCGCTACGCGCTCCTCGAAAGAACCGAAAGCCCATTGTGCTGGGGCTCCCACTGTTTGTATGCATGCGGTTTCAGGATCTATTTCACTCCCCTCCCGGGGTTCTTTTCGCCTTTCCCTCACGGTACTGGTTCACTATCGGTCGATCACGAGTATTTAGCCTTGGAGGATGGTCCCCCCATCTTCAGACAGGATTTCTCGTGTCCCGCCCTACTTTTCGCACGCTCAGTTCCACAAACTTGTTTTCAAATACGGGGCTATCACCCTCTATGGCCGGAGTTTCCAATCCGTTCTCTTAACAAGTCCGCTAAATCGTGCAGGCTACTCCCATTTCGCTCGCCACTACTTTGGGAATCTCGGTTGATTTCTTTTCCTCTGGCTACTTAGATGTTTCAGTTCACCAGGTTCGCTCTACCTACCCTATGTATTCAGGCAGGAGTACCCCGAAGGGTGGGTTTCCCCATTCGGACATCTCCGGATCAAAGCTTCGTTGCCAGCTCCCCGGAGCTTTTCGCAGGCTCGCACGTCCTTCATCGCCTGTGATCGCCAAGGCATCCACCACATGCACTTAGTCACTTGACCCTATAACCTTGAACCCTCTTCCGAGGCTTCACTGCTACAGGTGTGTTTGTCTCGCCATGCCCGACTAAAAGCATGACTCGACGCAATCAAACCCAGGTTCAATTCCTATCTCATCAATAGGAACCAAACTTCTTCTTCCGCTTTGTTAAAGAACTCACAGCCTCACCGTAAACGGTGACCATTCGATGCCATACACCGAGTGGTCACAACTCACGACAGTATTGTTTGGTGGAGGATAACGGGATCGAACCGTTGACCCCCTGCTTGCAAAGCAGGTGCTCTCCCAGCTGAGCTAATCCCCCGTTAAGCCACGATGGCCAGCGCATTGCCACGTTGATCGAACCCTTGTGTGCACTAGCACACAGCGGGCTCTCGCGCCTTGCACTGCTTGGCCCTCGCGCCTTAACGATTCAGCTCGGGCCGCCACTCTAGTCTGGTGGGCCTGGTTGGATTCGAACCAACGACCCCCGCCTTATCAAGACGGTGCTCTAACCGACTGAGCTACAAGCCCGTAGCCTTCAAACAACACAACCTTAAGGTGTAAGCATTGAGCCAGGCTAGCTCTAGAAAGGAGGTGATCCAGCCGCACCTTCCGATACGGCTACCTTGTTACGACTTCACCCCAGTCATGAATCACTCCGTGGTAAGCGCCCCCCTTGCGGTTAGGCTACCTACTTCTGGAGCAACCCACTCCCATGGTGTGACGGGCGGTGTGTACAAGGCCCGGGAACGTATTCACCGCGACATGCTGATCCGCGATTACTAGCGATTCCGACTTCACGCAGTCGAGTTGCAGACTGCGATCCGGACTACGATCGGTTTTCTGGGATTGGCTCCCCCTCGCGGGTTGGCAACCCTCTGTACCGACCATTGTATGACGTGTGAAGCCCTACCCATAAGGGCCATGATGACTTGACGTCATCCCCACCTTCCTCCGGTTTGTCACCGGCAGTCTCATTAGAGTGCCCTTGCGTAGCAACTAATGATAAGGGTTGCGCTCGTTGCGGGACTTAACCCAACATCTCACGACACGAGCTGACGACAGCCATGCAGCACCTGTGTCCAGATTCCCTTTCGGGCACTCCCCAATCTCTCAGGGATTCCTGGCATGTCAAGGGTAGGTAAGGTTTTTCGCGTTGCATCGAATTAATCCACATCATCCACCGCTTGTGCGGGTCCCCGTCAATTCCTTTGAGTTTTAACCTTGCGGCCGTACTCCCCAGGCGGTCAACTTCACGCGTTAGCTTCGTTACTAAGAGATTGCTCTCCCAACAACCAGTTGACATCGTTTAGGGCGTGGACTACCAGGGTATCTAATCCTGTTTGCTCCCCACGCTTTCGTGCATGAGCGTCAGTACAGGCCCAGGGGGCTGCCTTCGCCATCGGTATTCCTCCACATCTCTACGCATTTCACTGCTACACGTGGAATTCCACCCCCCTCTGACACACTCTAGTCTCCCAGTTCAAAATGCAGTTCCCAAGTTAAGCTCGGGGATTTCACATCTTGCTTAAGAAACCGCCTGCGCACGCTTTACGCCCAGTAATTCCGATTAACGCTCGCACCCTACGTATTACCGCGGCTGCTGGCACGTAGTTAGCCGGTGCTTCTTCTGGTGGTACCGTCATCCGAACAGGGTATTAGCCCATGCGATTTCTTCCCGTCCGAAAGCGGTTTACAACCCGAAGGCCTTCTTCCCGCACGCGGCATGGCTGGATCAGGCTTGCGCCCATTGTCCAAAATTCCCCACTGCTGCCTCCCGTAGGAGTCTGGGCCGTGTCTCAGTCCCAGTGTGGCTGATCATCCTCTCAGACCAGCTACGGATCGTCGCCTTGGTAGGCCTTTACCCCACCAACTAGCTAATCCGACATCGGCCGCTCCAATCGCGCGAGGTCCGAAGATCCCCCGCTTTCCCCCTCAGGGCGTATGCGGTATTAGCTACGCTTTCGCGTAGTTATCCCCCACGTCTGGGTACGTTCCGATGCATTACTCACCCGTTCGCCACTCGCCGGCATCCCGAAGGACCCGCTGCCGTTCGACTTGCATGTGTAAAGCATGCCGCCAGCGTTCAATCTGAGCCAGGATCAAACTCTTCAGTTCAATCTTGTTACTCTAAGTTCGTCTACCTAAATAGACCGCTTATCACTCTTCAGAAATTAACTGACTTCGTGTAAGCATCAGGTTTTACTTTCGCTTCAATCTACCCACCTAAACAGGTAAATCTCCCAACCCAATGCTCACACCTTAAGGCTGTAAGTATGTTTTTAAAGAACTGTTTTTACTGCGTTTTTCGTCGTTTTCTGCTTTGTTGGCAGCGACGAGAGACCGGCATTATAGAGACCTGAAAAAGCCGGTCAAGCGTTTATTTCAACTTTTTTTCACCGGGCCCTGTAATCCCTGCCGCATCAGCAAGTTAGTCACACCAAAGTCACGCGGGCAAAGCGCCGCTTGCCCACCTGGGCCACCACTGTCACGCCTTTCCGCAGCACAAAACCCTTGTCTTCCACCTTGGCGCCATCCAGCTTCACGCCGCCGCCGGCGATGCTGCGCATGGCCTCCGAAGTGCTGGGCACCAGGCCCGCGGCCTTCAGCAACTGGGTGATTGGCAAACCGGACTCCGGTGCTTCCAGTTGAATTTCGGCCATGTCGTCTGGCAACGCACCCTGTCTGAAGCGGGCCTCGAAGTCCAACAAGGCCGCCACCGCAGTGGGCCGGTCATGGAATCGGGCAACGATTTCCTGGGCGAACATCACCTTGATGTCGCGGGGATTGCGCCCCTCGTCCACCTCCCGCTTCCACTGTCGTATGACGGATAGAGGCTCGAAGGACAGCAGCTCGATGTAGCGCCACATCAGGGTGTCGGACACGGACATGAGCTTGCCGAACTGCTCGTTGGGCGGTTCGGTGATACCTACATAGTTACCCATGGACTTGGACATCTTGTTGATGCCATCCAGCCCTTCCAACAAGGGCATGGTGAGGATGCACTGGGGCTTCTGTCCAAAGTGCTTCTGCAGTTCCCGGCCCATGAGCAGGTTGAACTTCTGGTCCGTGCCACCCAACTCCAGGTCCGCCTGCAAGGCCACGGAGTCGTAGCCCTGGATGAGGGGATAGAGAAACTCGTGGATGGCGATGGGCTGGTTGGCGCCGTAGCGCTTGGAAAAGTCGTCCCGCTCCAGCATGCGCGCCACCGTGTGGGTGGCGGCCAGCTTGATCATGTCCGCCGCATTCATGCCCCCCATCCAGCGGGAGTTGAACTCCACCTCGGTCTTTTGCGGGTCCAGTATCTTGAACACCTGGGCCTGGTAGGTGCGGGCATTCTCTTCCACCTGCTCCGCAGTCAAAGGCGGCCGTGTGGTGTTCTTGCCCGTGGGGTCGCCGATCATGCCGGTGAAGTCACCGATGAGGAACACGGCCTGGTGGCCCAGTTCCTGCAACTGGCGCATCTTGTTGAGCAGCACCGTGTGCCCCAGGTGCAGGTCGGGCGCGGTGGGGTCGAAGCCTGCCTTCACCCTGAGGGGGCGGCCGGTCTTGAGCTTTTCGATCAGCTCGGCTTCGACCAGCAACTCGTCGCAACCGCGCTTGATCACATCAAGGGCATCTTGAATGTCGGACATGGGATCGAGCGGGAAAAAAATGAGTGGAGCGGGTGATGGGAATCGAACCCACGTATGCAGCTTGGGAAGCTGCCGTTCTACCATTGAACTACACCCGCGTTGTAAACTTGCGGGCCCGGATTGTACTTGATCTGCCGTCATTCGCGGCCTTCCTTCATACCCCCTTATCGTGATCACTCTGAAAGTCAACGGCGAACCCCGCCCGTTTCCCGCCCCCCTTTCCATCGCCGATCTGCTGGCTACGCTGGCGTTGACCGGCAAACGGTTGGCCGTGGAGAAGAACGGCGAGATCGTGCCCAAAAGCCAGCATGCCCAGGTCATGGCCGACGATGGCGACAGCCTGGAAATCGTCGTTGCCGTGGGCGGCGGCTAACACGCCCCTTTTCCTCTTTACAGAAGTTCGAGACACCATGGATTCACTCGTCATTGCCGGCAAGACCTATTCCTCCCGCCTGCTGGTGGGCACCGGAAAATACAAGGACTTCAACGAGACCCGGGCGGCCATCGACGCCTCCGGCGCCCAGATCGTCACCGTGGCCATCCGCCGCACCAACATCGGCCAGGACCCGAACCAGCCCAACCTGCTGGATGCCGTGCCCCCCAGCCAGTTCACCTACCTGCCCAACACTGCCGGGTGCTACACGGCGGAAGACGCCATCCGCACCTTGCGCCTGGCCAGGGAACTGCTGGATGGCCACGACCTGGTGAAACTTGAAGTCCTGGGGGACCCCCAGAGCCTCTACCCCAACGTCACAGAGACCCTGCATGCCGCAGAGGTGCTGGTAAAGGACGGCTTCAAAATCATGGTCTACACCTCGGACGACCCCATCGTCGCCAAGAGGCTGGAAGACATCGGCTGCGTGGCCGTCATGCCCCTGGCCTCCCTCATCGGCTCCGGCATGGGCATCCTCAACCCCTGGAATCTGCAGATCATCATCGACCGCCTGACGGTGCCGGTAATCGTGGACGCCGGGGTGGGCACCGCCTCGGACGCCGCCATCGCCATGGAACTGGGCTGCGACGCCGTGCTCATGAACACTGCCATCGCCGGCGCCCGGAACCCGGTGCTCATGGCCTCCGCCATGAGGAAGGCGGTGGAAGCAGGACGGGAGGCTTTCCTGGCCGGACGCATGCCCAGGAAGGTCTACCAGGCCAGCCCCTCCTCCCCCACCACCGGCCTGATCACCGCCTGAACCGTGAGCGAATCCCTGCCGGACAACAGAGAGGCCCATACCCAGCGCCGCAGCATCCGCTCCTTCGTGCTGCGGGCCGGCCGCATGGGCACGGGCCAGATGCGGGCCTTGGAGGAACTGGGGCCCCGCTTTCTCATCCCCTATTCGGCCGCCCCCCTGGACCTGAACGCCGCCTTCGGCCGCGAGGCCCCCAAGGTGCTGGAGATCGGCTTCGGCATGGGCACGGCCACGGCCGCCATCGCCCAGGCCCACCCGGAAACCGACTACCTGGGCGTGGAGGTCCACACACCCGGCGTGGGGGCCCTGCTGAAAAGCATCGGCGAGCTGGGCCTCACCAACCTGCGCATCGTCCAGCACGACGCCGTGGAGGTGCTGGAGCACATGCTGCCGGACGCCAGCCTGGACGGCGTGCACATCTTCTTTCCGGACCCCTGGCACAAGAAGCGCCACCACAAGCGCCGCCTGATCCAGCCGGACTTCGTGGCCCGGCTGGCGCGCAAGCTCAAGCCCGGCGGCTACCTGCACCTGGCTACGGACTGGTCGGACTACGCCCAACAGATGCTGGACGTGCTCAGCGCCGACCCGACCCTGGCCAACACGGCCCAAGGCTACGCCCCCCGCCCTGAATACCGCCCCCTGACCAAGTTCGAACAGCGGGGCGTGCGATTGGGCCATGGCGTCTGGGACCTGATCTACAAACGCCTCTGAGTTCCCCACCACTTGCGGGTTTTCGCCGCTACAATCAGGCGAGTCCTTGATTTGCAAGCCAAAACCATGAAAAGCAGCGAGATACGCCGCCAGTTTTTAGATTTTTTCGCCTCCAAGGGCCACGCCGTTGTGGCCTCGTCTTCCCTGGTGCCCCACGGCGATCCCACCCTGCTGTTCACCAACGCAGGCATGAACCAGTTCAAGGACGTGTTCCTGGGCTTCGACAAGCGTCCCTATACCCGGGCCGCCACTTCCCAGAAGTGTGTGCGGGCCGGCGGCAAGCACAACGACCTGGAGAACGTGGGCTACACCGCCCGACACCACACCTTCTTCGAGATGCTGGGAAACTTCAGCTTCGGCGACTACTTCAAGAAGGACGCCATCGCCTACGCCTGGGAACTGCTCACCGAGGTGTTCAAGCTGCCCAAGGACCGGCTCTACGTCACGGTCTACGCCGAGGACGACGAGGCCTACGACATCTGGACGAAGGAGGTGGGCGTGCCGGCGGACCGCGTCATCCGCATCGGCGACAACAAGGGCACCCGCTACGCCTCCGACAACTTCTGGATGATGGGCGAAACGGGCCCCTGCGGCCCCTGCACCGAGATTTTTTACGATCATGGTGAACACATCTGGGGCGGTCTGCCCGGCTCCCCCGAGGAAGACGGCGACCGCTACATCGAGATCTGGAACAACGTGTTCATGCAGTTCAACCGGGACGAGGCAGGCGTCATGCACCCCCTGCCCAAGCCCAGCGTGGATACCGGCATGGGCCTGGAGCGCATTTCCGCCGTGCTCCAGGGCGTGCACTCCAACTACGAGATAGACCTCTTCCAGGCCCTGATCCGGGCCGCCGCCCGGGAGGCCAGCAATACGGATATGGACAGCCCCAGCCTCAAGGTGCTGGCGGACCACATCCGTGCCTGCGCCTTCCTCATCGCCGACGGCGTCATCCCCGGCAACGAGGGCAGGGGCTACGTCCTGCGCCGCATCATCCGCCGGGCAATCCGGCACGGCTGGAAGCTGGGGGCCCGGGCCGCCTTCTTCCACCGCATGGTGCCGGACCTGGCGGATGAGATGGGCGAGGCCTACCCCGAGCTGGCCGCCAGCCAGGCCCGGATCATGGACACCCTGCGCCAGGAAGAGGAACGCTTCTTCGCCACCATCGAGCACGGCATGGCCATCCTGGAGGCCGAACTGGCCGAGATGGCGAAGACCGGCG
Source organism: Thiobacillus sp. (assembly GCA_024235835.1). Lineage (NCBI taxonomy): Bacteria > Pseudomonadati > Pseudomonadota > Betaproteobacteria > Nitrosomonadales > Thiobacillaceae > Thiobacillus > Thiobacillus sp. Next base: position 1,325,219 of record JACKLQ010000001.1, read on the forward strand.
TCACGGTGTTCAACGGCCAGACCGCCTTCAAGCTCCACGACACCTACGGCTTCCCCCTGGACCTCACCGCCGACATCTGCCGGGAACGGAACGTGGCTGTGGACGAGGCCGCCTTCAACGCCGCCATGGCCCACCAGAAGGAACAGGCCCGGGCCGCCGGCAAGTTCCGGATGGCCCTGAACCTGGAATACGCAGGCACGGCCACCACCTTCCACGGCTACGACACCCTTGAGCACGCCGCCACGGTGCAGGCCCTGTACAAGGACGGCAGCCCGGTGCACGAACTGCATGAGGGCGACCTGGGCGTGGTGGTGCTGGACCACACCCCTTTCTACGCCGAGTCCGGCGGCCAGGTGGGAGACCGGGGCGAGCTGCGTGGGGGCAACGGCATCTTTGCCGTGGAAGACACCCAGAAAATCCAGGCCAGCGTGTTCGGCCACCACGGCGTGCTCAGGACCGGCAAGCTGGCGGTGGGCGATGCCGTTTCCGCCCGGGTGGACCTGGCCCTGCGCCAGGCCACCATGCGCAACCACTCCGCCACCCACCTCATGCACAAGGCCCTGCGGGAAGTGCTGGGCGAGCACGTGCAGCAGAAGGGCTCCCAGGTGGACGCGGACAAGACCCGCTTCGACTTCGCCCACACCCAGCCCATGACGGCGCAGGAAATCCGCCGCGTGGAGACCCTGGTGAACGCGGAGATCATTGCCAATGCCGCCACCCAGGCCCGGGTCATGCCCATCGACGAAGCCCAGAAAACCGGTGCCATGATGCTGTTCGGTGAAAAATATGGTGACGAGGTGCGGGTGCTGGACATCGGCACCAGCCGGGAATTGTGTGGTGGTACCCACGTGGCCCGTACCGGCGACATCGGCCTGTTCAAGGTCCTGGCCGAGAGCGGCGTGGCCGCCGGCGTGCGCCGGCTGGAGGCGGTGACGGGCATGGGTGCCGTGTCCCAGGTCCAGCGCCTGGAGGATACCCTGCTGGAAGCCGCCGACCGGCTCAAGGCCCAGCCCGCCGAAGTGGCCGTGCGTATCGCCCATATCCAGGACCAGGTGAAATCCCTGGAGAAGGAACTGGATCGCTACAAGTCCAAGCTGGCCTCCAGCCAGGGGGATGACCTGGCCGGGCAAGCCGTCGAAATCCGGGGCATCAGGCTGCTGGCCGCCAGCGTGGATGGCGCCGATGCTAAAGCTTTGAGGGAATTGGCCGATAAACTGCGGGACAAGATGCATTCCTGTGCCTTGGTGCTGGGCAGTGTGCAGGAAGGGAAAGTCGCACTGATCGCGGCTGTCACGCCCGATCTGACGAACCGGATCAAGGCCGGTGACTTGGTGAATTTCGTTGCCGCCCAGGTGGGAGGCAGAGGTGGTGGTAAACCAGACTTGGCACAAGCAGGCGGCAATCAGCCGGAGAAACTCCCCCATGCGTTGCAGGGTGTAGCTTCCTGGGTGGATGCAAAACTTATCGGATAAGGCCCCAAACGCATGTTCGGCTTTTTCAAACGCAAATCAGGCGGCAACGACCAGGATCCTCTGAGCGATCTGAAGACGGTTTCGCGCTGGATGGAAAACCTGCCCACCGGTGACATCTACTCCGCCCAGGAGCAGGTGGTACAGAACCTGATTCAGTTCAACCATGCCGGTCTGGCCATGTCCAAGGACAGGCTGCAGGTGTTGATGCATCTGGATGAGCACTCCCGCGACATGCAGTACTCCCTCTGCCTGCAATACCTGCGCAACCCGCGCATGTCCAAGGTCATCGAATCCAGGCTCTGGACCACCATCCATGCCTTCTACTGGGAAATCACCCGGGGCTACCACGCCTTCCTCATGGACTTCGTGGCCAACCCTGGTGGCAGCAAGATCCAGCAACAGATACCCCTCATCGCTGCCCGTGCCCTGCGTGGATTCAACGATATCTTCAAATGGCGTTACTTCCGCTACGAGCGTATCGAAGAAAAGCTGTGGCTGCGGGTGCACAACGTCTACCGCATCGCCGAGTTCGAAAGTTTCCAGAACAACCGCGTCAAGCTCTACGAGCATGACGCCAGGCAAACCAACTCCATGGAGGAGTACGTCCGGGCATTGCTGATGTCCCCCTTGGGGTCTGGCAGCCTGACCGCCAGGCAATTGGAGATGGTGGACAAGTGGCTCATCAACTGGTCCGACCTCACCCCCCTGGACTCCACCTACATGCCCGAGCGCCATTTCTTCATCGTCGACACCGCCCATGGCCAGGGCCTGCGCCGCATCCGCAGCAACACCAGCACGGAAAAAACCTACCGCTTCATCAGCACCGACCGTCTCCTGGCCCATCTGGACAGCACAGCCCAATCCTTGCGATCAGGTGCCATGCCTGCTTCCCTGGGACTTGGCGAGGAATTCCGCCTGCCGGATGGCTACGACCTGATCAGCTATGTCAGCAATGAGTGGGCCCCCACCAATGAACGGGAACGTCGCGCCAGTGCCAGGGAGCCGACCGAGGGGCGTTGCGAGGTGGTGCACGAACTGGCCAACATCTGCCACCGCATGCAGGTGGACATGGAAATCGCCACCGGCGTGCATGCCTCCCAGTCGCTCACCCAGGAAGAGATTCTGGACATCAAGCTGTACGGCTTCGTGACCGAGCGCACCAAGGCCAACATTTCCCAGCGCACCCTGAGCAAGAGCAACCAGTCTGTGGAGCGCTGGCCATTGCAGGATCGCAGCGAGACCGGCATTGGCATCTCCTTGAAGAACGACCAGAGCGAGTGGGTCAGGGTCGGGAAACTCCTGGCCATCCGGCTGGACCCCACGGCACCCTGGCGGGTGGGCATCGTGCGGCGGATCACCCGCCATATGGAAGACTGGCGCAAGATCGGCGTCAGCGTGCTGTACGACGTGCCCGAACTGGCGACCCTAGAGGCGACCCTCGACCAGGCCACCCTTTCCTATTCCGTCGATGGGGCTGCCTACGGCAGTGATGAGACCCCGAGCCAGGTCCTGGTGTTTCCCCACATGGAAAAAGGACCGGCCATCGTCATGGAGGCGTCCCTTTACGCCCATGGCCGCAAATACAAGCTGCATCACAAGGACAACACAATCCGCATCCAGTTGGAGTCCGTCCTCGACAAAGGGGATGGCTGGCTGATGACTTCCTACATTCCACTTTCCTGACTTGACCGGCACCACGGCCAAGCCCAGGCACCCAAGGAAAGACCTCCGTGAACACCCAGAGCAAGCCGGGCCTGCTCATCGTCGATGACGACCCCCTAATCACCGACACGCTGCACTTCGTGCTCTCCCAGGATTTTGAAGTGTATGTGGCGGAAACAAGGAAACAGGTGAAGAGCCTGCTCACCCAACTGGATGCTCCGCCTCCCCTTGCCCTGGTGGACCTGGGCCTGCCCCCCAGCCAGCACAAGCCGGACGAGGGATTTGCCCTCATTTCCGACCTTCTCGGCCATTCCAACAACATAAAGATTCTGGTTCTGTCCGGACAGAACGACGAAGCCAATGCGCGGCACGCCCGCGCCCTGGGCGCCATCGATTTCATCGCCAAGCCCGCGGAACCGGAGCGAATCAAGGAAGCCCTGCTCTCGACCCTGCGCTTCGACCAGGTCGCCGCCCCTCCAGCCAAGCCGGCGGAAGCCGAGTCCAGCAGCGGCATCGTCGGCGTGAGCTTTGCCGTGGACAAACTGCGCAACCAGATCAAGCTCTACGCCGACGCTCCCTTCCCCGTGCTAATCGAAGGTGAATCCGGGAGTGGCAAGGAACTGGTAGCCACTAGTCTGCACCAGTTGTCCAAGCGCAGCGCAAAACCGTATCTGGCCCTGAACTGCGCCGCCATATCCCCAACCCTGGTGGAGCCCACCCTGTTCGGATACGCCAAGGGGGCCTTTACGGGGGCCAACCAGGCCCATGCCGGTTATTTCGAGGATGCCCGGGATGGCACCCTGTTCCTGGACGAGATCGGCGAATTGCCTCTCGAACTTCAGGCAAAGCTCCTGCGCGTGCTGGAAAACGGCGAATATCAGCGCGTCGGGGAAACCACGAGCCGTTTTTCGAATTCCCGCATCATCGCCGCCACCAACCGGGATTTGCGCAAGGAGGTCCGGGAGGGGCGCTTCCGCGGTGATCTCTACCACCGACTTTCCGTATTTTCCGTGCATGTGCCTGCCCTGCGGGAACAGGATGAGGACAAAGCGATCCTGCTGGAACATTTTCGCGCCCACTATGCGCGGGAAGTGGGATGCGCTCCCTTCGCACTGTCCGCGGACGCCAGGAAGCTGTGGGAGGAATACCATTTCCCCGGCAACGTGCGGGAACTGCGCAACATCGTCATCCGCCTCACCACCAAGTATGCCGGCCGCACGGTGAACGCCAAGGAACTGGAAGGGGAATTCGACCTGGACCTGGTCAACCCTGCCACCATTCCGTTGCCGACTGACTCCCTGGCCTTGCAGGACTATGCCAAGACCCACCTGCGTAGCGTGCACGGTTTCGACCTGGACCAGGTCATGAAGCAGTGGGAGAAAAGCTACGTGGAGGCCGCCCTCTCCATGACCCACGGCAATCTTTCCCAGGCGGCAAAGATACTGGGCGTCAACCGCACGACCCTATACAGCCGCATGCAGACCTACCAGAACGACTGAGCACTCCTCCAGTCCGGGTTGCGCCCTGCTCCCCTCAGAGGAAGACAAGAGAAACCGGGGTGGCCCTGCGTTTTCTGGAAGGCGTTCCTGGCAAACTAATAGCGCACTTCACTGCCGGGCGCAGGCAACAGGCTCCAGACCAGGAGGCCAAGCTGCCTTCAACGCACTCCGCAATACAGGCGAATCCGCCAAGATAACCAACTGCACAGACCCCGATCCTGGCCTGGGGGCAAAGCGCACGTTGCGCAGACCTCTGTCCAGCATGGCCTGGGCATGCTTGCGGGCCCCCTCCATGTTGGGGAAGGTGCCCAGGGCCAGGGCATTGGCCAGGCTTCCGCCGCGCACGGGCACCATGTCATTGACACCCTTGGCCCGGGCATCGTCCATCACCACCTGCAAGGCGGCCGGATTTTCCAGGGGCGGGATAAAGACCCACCAGCCCAACCGCATGGCCACCTGCAGGTAATAGGCCTCGTCCGCCACGCCGGACCGGCGCATATGCGCCTGCACCTGGGCGACACCATCCGCATCCAGCACAGGCCAGGCTCGACAGTTCGCCCGGAGCTGGGCGTCGGAAGTCGCTGCTGTGCTGGCTTCGTCCTGGCTTTCAGCACGCCGCTCAGGCACCACGTCATCCAGCATCCGGATTTTCGCAGCGTTGAAGGTCACCACCGACGACGGTCCCTGCCAATAGTTTCCTGCCCACCCCGCCAGCAGGACACCTGCATTCACCAGGAGCAGCAAGCCCGTCAGGCGTCGTAACCCAGATCCCGGGCGATCCATCCCAATCCCTCCAACACCAGTTCGTCCACCTCCGTCACCTCGCCCTCCAGCATCGGGGCCAGCACGTTTCGTCCACCACCCGACAGCATCACGCGTGAAGGTCTCCCTTCAACAAGCTCCAGATGGCGTTTCATGCCCTCCACCCCCCCCCACAAGGCCCAGGCAATGCCCCGGTTCACCGCTGCCCGGGTGTTCCTGGGAGGGTCCACGGCATCCAGCGCGCCTTCCGGGCGCACACCGGCCGTTCCCCGGTCCAGTGCCCTTCGCATCAGGTCGGGCCCCGGCAGGATGACCCCACCCAGGTACCGGCCATCCGCAGCCAGCATGTCAGCGGTCATGGCCGTACCCACATTCACCACCACCCACCCGATTTCCTGGCGGCGGCGGGCGGCGACCAGGGCCGCATAGCGATCCGGTCCCAGGGCGCTGGCGGGTTCGTACAGGTTATCCACCCCATGGGCCTGGGCCTGGGAGACCAGCCAATTGACCGCGTGCGCCTGGCCAGGCCCCCTCACCAGGACCTGATCCAGGCCTTGCCTGATCGCCGCGTCGACCTTTTCACCCGCCACGCTGCAGACGCATGCGGCCCTGGCCTGGAATTCATGCCACGCGCCCGGAAGACCAGCACAGGCAGACGTGGGCAACGCACCAGCCGACAGCACCTTGCCCTGGGCCTGTAGCCGCCATTTGATGCGACTGTTGCCTGCGTCCACCAGCAGGATCAATCCCCTGTCCCCCGCAAACTGACCTCACCCGAGTGAAAGCGCAATAGGCCCGCCGGAGTCTCCAGCAATAGTGCCCCTGAGTCATCCACGCCCCGCGCCAGGCCCACCGTGACATCGCCCTGGCCGCCATGCATCGTCACAACACGGTCATTGTAGGCATGGCAGGCGTTCCAGGCCTCCTGAAACGCCACGAATCCCTGCTGCTCAAAGGCCGCCAAGCCCGCGTCCAGCCTTCGCAACAGGTGCAGGAAGAGCTCGTTTCGGTCCAGCGGCCCCAGGTGGGCAGCCAGATCCGTGACCGGCTGGCCCAGGGTTCGACTCAATGCTTCGCCTCCGCGCAGGTTGATGCCCACCCCCACGACCGCCGCACTGGGGCCAAGCATGTCGCCTGACAACTCGATCAGCACGCCCGCAAGCTTTTCACCGTCCACGACGATGTCATTGGGCCACTTCACCGCTGCCCGGGACAATCCCCGTTCACGGAGGGCTTGCACCAGGAAAACCCCCACGGCCAGGGACAATCCGGACAACTCCGCAGCCGGGCGGCCGGAACGCCACAACAGGGAAAAGGTCAGGCCGTTGCCCAAAGCTGCCAGCCAGGAACGGCCGCGGCGCCCACGTCCCTCGGTCTGCCACTCGGCCAGGGCCACGGAGCGGTGAGGCCCGCCATTTCGGGCCCTATCCAGCAGGAAGCCATTCGTGGAAGGCAAACGCTCGAAATAATGAAAACAGAAACCCTCCGGCTCAAGTCCCTGGGCGAGCGACTCCGGCCTCAACCAGTCCAACGCTTCCACCAGGCGGTAGCCGCGACCTTGCACGGCATGTATGGCCACGCCTTCACGGCCAGCCTCCTGCACCGCATTGTGGACAGTGGCCCGGGAGCACCCCAATCGACTTGCAATGGCCTCGCCAGAGACGAATTCGTCATGGGCAAGGCACCGAAGGACATCCATTAGCAGGGATGGCATGGTCACGAATCAATGAAAGCCCGGGCATGAATCCAGGCCCGGATCTGCGTGGAGCGCGCACCAATCATGTGACTGCGAAGAAGGGAAAAACAACAAACAGGGCCTGCCGCTGGGGGAACAGTCCGGGGAGCTCCAAGGGAGCCCCCGCGACGCATCACTCCCAGCAATCCGCGACGTTGGCCTCTTGGCCCGTGACCCCCTTGCGGCCGGATTGATCCAGCAGCAGCGCGCCGCAATCGTCAGGCTCCTGGGGCAAGGCCTGGAGGGTGAAGGTTTCCTGGCCCAGGGCGGGAAAGACCTCCTTGGGGTTGCTGGCCGTCACCGGCTGTTTGGCCAGGGTGATGGTGTAGGTCATGTCCGCGGGCCCCGTGGACCAGTCCACGGGCAGAATGCCCACGAACCCCCCCTGGCTGGCCTTCTGGGAATGCAGCCAATCCGACACTTCCTGCAGCCGGTGAACCACCTGGCGCTTGGATTTTCGGGACTGGTGGTCATACATGGAAGCCACCGTGATCACGATGAGCAGCCCCAGGATAAGCAGCGCCAAAGCAAGTTCCAGCATGGTAAAACCTGCCTGGTTACTGGCTGAAGTACCCTTCATGCTTAATACCTTTCTGCTATTCATTGTTTCCAACAATAAGCAACGTCCTTTGTACCGCTTTCAGTTTTTTGGCTTAACTGATTGATGGTTAGCGTACCGCAGTCGGCGTCTGCATAAGCCCCAGTGGGCGTCGCGCTAACAGTGAAGGTCTGGGAGGGCGTCGCACCAAACGCAACGGTAATAGTGTACTTAGCTACGCCGTCCCTAGGTGATTGTGTTATTGGCAAAGCTACAAGGGATGGGCACACAAGATTGGTAGGATCTACACAGCAAATAGGTATCGTTTGGTCGTAGCAGTTATTAATGGTACGGTTTCCTTCGAGGAATTGCGCCGCCTGAAGTAATTCCCCCTCGGCGTCTGCTCGGGCTGCCCGCCGAATGTGATCCAGGTAAGAAGGATAGGCCACTGTGGCCAATATCGCGACGATGGCCACCACCACCAGCAGTTCGATGAGGGTAATCCCCACTTGTACGTGCCTCCCTGCTCCCTGATAGACCATAGCCATGTCCCCTATCCTCATTGCACGATTTCACGCCAGTTCACGCGGCCCCGAACCCCTGCACCGAAGTTGATCAGGTTCGTCTGCATGACCCCGGACGTCAGCGAGGAAACACCCACCCCCAGGGAATCGATGTTCGCCCCCTGGATCAGGGTGGTCCCGCCCAGGGCGGCCCCCACCTGCAAGCCGACGATGGGCGCGTCGTCTGCATCTATGTCGCCGTCATTATCCACATCGAAGACCGCAAAGGCCGGCGTTTCTCCGGAGGCGTAATCCAGGGCCATCAGCCAGCCCGTTCCCCCCGCATCGCATGGAGAGGAGGAGGGAATGAAGGTGTTGACGTAAAGCACGCCGTTCAACAGCTTGGTGATACCAGTGGCCCGCTCGCCCGCAGTGGGCAGATCCACATACCAGCCCATGTCGGCTGCCCAGTTCACGGCGGGTTTCTGGCAGTTGGCGATGGTCCGGTTGGCAGCGTCGCAGGAAATGCGCACGTCCACCTGTCCGTCGTTGACGCCATCTCCATCCGAATCATACTGGATGGTGTCGGTGGAAATGTGGCGCTGCACCAAGTCCGCCACCGCCACCTTAGTGGCGCCATCGTTCTTGTCCCACACGCCATAGTAGGCCTGCACGTCCGTGTTGGAGACGTCCGTGCCCTCCAGGTACTTGCCGGTGCCAAACAGCACCAGGGCGCCCGTTGCACTGGGGTGGACGCTCACTTCCGGTGGCCAGATGATGGCCTGGGCGGTGCCGCCGTGCTCCGCCTGGAACAAGGGGTTGCAATTCGGCGCGCACGCCGCGGCGGAGAAGTCCACCCGCCAGTTGGCCGGGTTGGCGTCCCCCACCAGGAACTTCCACAGGTTGCCCTTCAGGTCGCCGGCGTAGACCACGTCCACCACCCCGTTGCCGTCCATGTCGAAAGGCACGGGCGTTGACAGACCGTTATTGCCGGTATTGTCAGAAACGATCTTGATGTAGTCGGTGCCCGCGGTCCACACCCCATCCAGGCCTTCCTCGATGAACACAATGTACAGCGCCGCGTTGCCGTTGGTGCTGTTGTAGCCGTTACCCAGCACCACCGCCCACTTGCCGTTGGCCATCTTCACCAGTTGCCTAGGCTGGCCTGTGGAGAAATGGGCCGGCGGGTGGTTGAAGGCGTTGCCCATGTCCGCGTCGTCGCTGTCGGTGAATTCCCAAAGGAACAGGGTGGCGGCGTTGGCCTCGCTGAAGTTGGCCGGGTTGGTCACGTCCAGGGCGTAGTAGCCCTTGCCGCCGGCCCCCAGGGCGCCTACCAGCACGGAACGCCAGTCGTTCGCCGCGCCCGAGTCCAGATCAGCGTCCCCGATCATGGGGGAGCCATCCACGAAATACTTGTGGTTCTTGTTGTAGGTGCTGTGGGTCAGGCTGCTGAGGTTGGCGTACACAGGCGTAGGCACGTAGGCGATGACCTCCTTCCCGGAATTGGCGGTGGGCACGTAGTCCCCATCCGCGTTGCCGTCCCCGTCCACGTCCACGGTGGCGTCCCATTGCACGGAAGCATCAAAGCCGTGGAGCATGCCGTCGTTGCCGGCCACGTAGACCATGGCGGTGCGGTTCAGGTTGTTGGTGCGGAAGGTGCTGTAGCCCGGGTGGTCCACATTGGAATAGCCCGCCGTGGGTTTGCCCACGTACCAGGGGTTGGAGTTGACGATATCCCCCAGCTTGCTGGTGGCGCGCTCCCGGAACACGGCCGCCGAATTGCCGGAGGCGCAGTTGAAGGACCCCGCGTCGCCTTCGTTCGTGGCGTCCCCCCTGAGGTAGGCCACCCGCTCTGGGCCACACCCATCCACCACCGTATTGGCTCCCACCGTCACCTTGTCCAGCAGGTTCTTCTGGGTGCCGGCCACGCCGGTGGGCCCGGTCAGGTTGTTGTAGGCAAAGGCCACGCCATCTCCCGTGGCACCCTTGGTGATGATGGCCCTGCCATTCAGGTAGTTCTGCGCGTTGACCTTGACGCCCGCGTCCCACTCGGCCATAGCGCTCAGGTCGCCGGCAGTGCTGATCTTGTAGGACAGCAACTGGCCGCTCCAGTCGGCGCTGGAGAACTTGGCCTGGTAGACCCGGCTTTCGATCTTCAGGTTGGTGGAGTTGGTGGCCACGGACGCTGCGGAGGCATCTGGCTCGGATGCCCGGTCGAACACCTCGCCGAGGGCGGTGGACAGCTTGGCGGGATTGCGGACCTCGAAAAAGTTGTCCGGCTCGCCGTCGGCCCCGGCCGCGCCGGTGTCATTGTCGACCAGGTCCCAGGAGGCGGCGGGGGCGCCATACTTGGCCGCATACCAGAGGGGGTTTTTCAGCAGGCCCGCCGGCGCCGCACTCTGGGTGAAGGTCCAGGTCTTGGGGCAACCGCAATTGGCCCCGGCCCCGCCAGCCTGGCTGGCAGGACACCCCACTGCGCTGACGATGCCGGACGGCATGCGCGTGCCGTCGGGGCAGGTGTAACTGGCGGCGGGACCTGCGGTGTTGAAATCGACGCAGCGGAAGGCGGCCGGTGCGGTCAGGTGGCTGAAGAAGTTGCGGTTCGCGTTGCCTCCTGCCGGGCAGTCATTCGGATTACACGTAGCGGTACCGGGAATCTTGATGGGAAAGTAGGTACCGTCCTGAGAGGAGCCGGACACCGTATACCCAAGTTCCATACCCGAACCCGTGGCAGATTGAGCGGCGGACACCGTGATCTTGACCTCGTCGGCGGCCGCTGGCACTGCGCAGGCCCCCCCCACGCAATACTGGATGCGGGCGATAGTGTCCATGTCGTAGTCGCTGCCCGCGGAGTTGTCCTCCCAGGAAACGAGGAAGCTGCCGCTGGTGGCGGTGTAACTCTCCACCCGCAGGTCCGTCATGCTGCAAATGGTGGCACCGTTGGAGCGGCAGGACGGCACGATGCTTACCTTTCCGGCCCCCACAGTGAGCTCGAAGCTGGGCAGGTTCTCCGCCAGGCCGACGGTATAGGTACCCAGGGGCTGGCGGTCCACCCAGTTCTGGTTGATTCCGTCCCACCGGGCTGCCCGGTTGGCGGCATAGCCGGGGCGCAGGTCTATGGACCGGTTGGCGCTGGCCAGGCCGGCGATCAGGTAGCCCCCTTTCATGTGGGGCAGTTCCGGACAGATGCCGCTGGCGCTGGACAGGTTGTTCAGGGCCTTGGCGCTGCACAGGTTGTTGGTCACCACACCGTTGCTGCCGATCAGGTAGTTGCCCGCCAGGCCCTCGGCCACGCCCACGGCATTGGTCAAGGCCGTCGGGTCCAGCCCGGCGATGTCGCTGACGATGGAAGCGTTGTCCAGGGACGTGAGACCCGTGGAAAGGACGATGATGTTGGACAGAGCGCACCATTCGGTGGCGGGCAGGGGGTCGGACGCCGCGTTCCAGGTGTCCTGGCCGAGACCGGCGACGACCGAGGTGGCTGCGCCGTCATCCACCGCGTAGGCCGCCGTGGCGCTGATCTTGCCCGCGAAGTAGCGCATCGCCTCGTGGTACATCTCGGACAAGGGGTTACCCCAGTCGATGCAGGTGCCGTTGGTTCCAGCAAGCAGGTTGCTGGCGTTGCAGGCAAAGGGGGCCGCGTTGTTGTAGCCCGAGGAGCAGACCTGGTTAGCGGTGATCGCGCCAGCCGCCGGGGTCTTGTAGCCCGAAATATGGATGCGGTTCAGGGTGTCGATGATGCCGGTGTCAGCGGACGCCTGGTTGATGAACTGCCCCGTGCACACGTCGATCTCGTCGGCGGCATTGTTGTCGCCGCACACGGCGGCGGCGGTGAGGGAGGTATTGTTGTTGTTGGCGAGCAGCTTGACGTTCTTGCGCAGCACCCCCCCTGACGTATTCTTCTTGTAGCTGCCCGTCATCAACCCGAAGCGAACCCTGCGATCGGCGTCCACATCGCCGTACTCCTGCAGCAGGCCGGTGGGTTTCACGGTCTCCACCCGGGGATTGGCGTTGTCGTAATAGGACTTGCAGTTTTCTTCGAGCATACCCGGCACGCACACCGTCACACGGGCGATCAGGTCGGAAGCGCCGGTCAGCCGGTGGGCCGCGGTGCTGGGGCGGGGGGATGGCTCCACGGTCTGCTCGTCCCACTGGCACTGCAGGATCTCGGTCATGGCCCAGGTGGGCCATGCGCCGCCCGCCACCTTGATCAGGGGGGCCGGGCTGGTGTTGGCGCCGTTCACCGTGCTGATGTTGCCCGCCTGCACGTTGTTGCCCATGTCGGAGACGTTGCAGAGGGTGATGGCGGCCTGGGCATAAGGCGTGAACTTGGCCACGTCCACCGCTCCCCCGGCGGGGGCGAAGACCTTGGCGAAGGCATGCACGTCCGGCGGCAGGAAGGAACGTTCCAGCACGGTTGTACCGATGGCCGTGCCCGTACCGTCCGTGGACCGGAAACCGCCATAAAGGACCTTCCTGACCACGTCCAGGCGGGTCATGGTCGCCCAGTTCAGAAAGTTTCCGCTCCATTCACCGGCGCACTCGTGAAGGTTGGCACCCGCCGCCGCCGCGGAGGGCTCGAAGCGCCCGTCCCCGCCGTCATAGACATAGCACCGCTTCGCATCGAAATAGCCGTAGTAGTCCACCGCATCGTTGTAGGTGGTATCCAGCGTCCCGTCGTTGTCCAGGTCCGAATAATCCGTGTAGGCCTTCCTGGACAACTCGTGGTCCCGGGACAGCAACAGCATGATCCTGGGCTGGGTGCTGGCGATGAACAGGGGTTGCTGGGACAGGGTCAGGGCCCAGGCGGGCGTTCCAATAAGACTGGACAGTCCCGCGACGAGGATCAGGAAAGATTTCTTGGCGTTCATGCTTGCCTCCAGTGCCTGAGCGCTAGCTCAGCGCTTGAATACTTCCTGCAGCCAGACCACGGTGTTGGGGTTGGCACCCTGGGCCCGCGCCGTGATCCGATAGAAATATACATCGCCGCCGGTACCCGCAATGTTTTTGCGGAAACCCTCGATGATGTATCGGGGCTGGGCGGAAACCATTGTGATAGCTTGGGCACCTGTAAATGTTCCATAAGCCACGCTAGGAGTGCCGGTCAAAATATTTGCCTCCGTCCATACGGGATTCACATAACCGACCCCACCGGCGACACAACGAGCGTTATCCGCTATGAAACCCTGGTTTTGAAGCTGCCCGCAGGTACATAGGCCATCGTCGGCAGTACCGGCATTGCCGTCCTGATTGCAATTTGGCCAAAACGATTCAGTGCCAACAATTGATCGACTACCAACTCCCAGAAGGTCTCTTTCGGCGTCTCTCAATGCCATTTCGGCGGCCTGAAGGGCCAGGGCCCGGTCTCGCATGTTGCCGGCCATGCGTTCCTCCAGTCCCGCCATGCGCGCCGCCGTAATACCCAGCACGGTGAGCACCACCATGATGACCAGGCCCACCACCAGGGCGGCGCCCCGTTGGCGCCCCATGGCGCTTCCCAGGGCCAGGGCGCGCCCGACCCGCCCTCCGAAGGCGGCATGCACGCCCGGGACGGCCCTTCGCTTGCTCGATGGGGAGTATCCGTTGCGGTGGGGGCTCATGGACATCATGGCGTGTTGGAGATGCGGTTGCGCAGGTTGTAGGTGGCGACGAAGGCCCGGTGCAGGCGGGTGTCGTTGATGGCGGGGAGCGCGACGGTACCGATCAATTCGGTATCCAGGGCATGGGGGCAGTCCAGGGGGGTCTGGCCGCTGGGCGCGAGGCCCTGGTCGGCGGAACGGACCATGACGCACACCTTCGCGGTGACCACGTTGGGCCATTGGACCCCAGTGGGCGTGGAGGTGTAGATGTCCGCGGACTGGTTATTGTCGGAGTCCACCCCATAGATAATTTGGAAGTCCTCGATTTCAGACACTAGGGTCTGGGGCGCGGACGCCACGCCACCTACTGTTCCAGTGCACTGCAAATCATTTCCAACAAGTGCAAAGTCTTCTTGGACCAGCACATTGGCGTCGGCGTTGTCGCCAAGACAGTTGCGACTTTCTCGCAGGCCGTCGCCATTGCTGTCCGGCTGATCCAGTCCTGCATAATATTGGACAGTAAAGGTGTCAGATGTGGTGCCGTTGGTGGAATCATCCGTGCCGTTGATGGCGGTGCAAGCGCCTCCCAGTTCGTCACACTGAGCTGCGTTTTCATTGACGATTTCAGTGATATTGGCGTCAACTCCGGCCAGTCTCAGGCTCCGGCCGATGATCTCCAAGGCGAACCGCCCCGTCTCCTGCACTCGGGCATTGGCCTCCTGCATACGGTAGCTCTGGCGGCTGCCCAGGTAAACGGTGCCGATGCCCAGTACCAATATCAGACCCAGCCCCATGGCGACCAGGAGTTCGATGAGCGACAGGCCAACCTGGCTACGTCGTCCCAAAGGCGCCGCAGCTTGTTTCAGGGAATGGCCATGGGTCATGGCGACACCTCGGTCCTGAAGCAATCGGTGTTCGCAAAGAGAACGTTGCCTAATTCATCCGTACACTGCTTGCCAGCCTGGGGCCAACGAACGGTAATAATAAATACCCGAAGGGCATTTAGGCCGCCACTGCAAGCAGCACCGGGCCCCTGGATACAATCCACGGTGCCTACGCCGCCGGGCAGCAGGAACGCGTTGTTTAGATTCCATTGCCGATGGTCCGTCACCGCCATAGTTGCGGGGGTACAACCCACGTTCCCTACATCTTCGTTAAAACAGTTCGGGTTTACAGGTGTGTTGGCGCCCAAGTTGTCGTAACTGCCCCCGGCCACGCCCGCCAGATTGGCGCGGATACGATCTGCCATGTCATACACCTGCTGGGCCGCGATGCCCCGATAATAGGCTGTTTGGTTATTGCGCAGGCTGGCGGCTTGCAGGCCCGCCAAGCCCAGCAGACCCAGGGACATGACCACGATGGCTACCAGAATCTCCAGCAGGGTGAAGCCCTGTTGCTTCGCGGCGGGGAAAGCCTTCGCTGTTGACGAAGTTATGGAATGTCGGTTCATGGACATTCCGCCGTTCCGGTTGAGGAAGTCACCCTTCCTAATGGCAAAACAACAAGTTGCCTAGCCACAGCCATACCTCGAGTGTCGCAAATCCTGAAGGGATCGTTGTTATCTCCATCTGAGCTAAATCCAGTCGGTTGGAACCTAATTCGCTGTATGGCATCGGCGCGCATGGTGTTATCACCTTCAAGAGGTGCACGTACCTGCAATACCTCATCCGCTCCGTTAACCGTACCGCTTCCATCGTTATCCACGAACACCAACCAGCCAGCATCCCAAGTAGGCCCCCCCGAACAGGTGGCATCATCTTGGCGACTGCATATCGTCACCCGCAACCCGCGCTTGACCGCCTCGCTCTTGGCGTAGGCACAGGCCAGCACAAAATCGTTAGCCTGCCCGGCAAGCCGGTTGTTGCGCAGGAAATCCATGAAGTTGGGGATGGCAAGGGTCATCATGATGGCCGCGATGCTGATGGTGACCAGCAACTCGATCAGGGTGAAACCACCCTGGGGCCTGGAACCGCTTCTTCGCATCCTTGATCGCCCCCAAGCATCTCTATGCATTCGTCCTCCTTTTCCCACGACATCAGCTTATGTTCGCCTCTCGCCCGGGGAAAGCGGGCGACTGACAAACGGCCGTTTGTTCTGGCTGAATGGCCGGGGGCATATCATTGAGTTCGTCGAACCAGAAATTTATCGCAAGTTCTCATGATTCCACACAACCTGGACGCCCTCGTCGTCGGCGCCGGTATCAACGGCCTCCTCTCAGCCCTGAATCTGGCGAGGCAGGGGCTCAAGGTGCGGGTGCTGGACCAGGGTGACATCGCCCGGGAATCCACCTGGGCCGGGGCAGGCATCCTGTCTCCCCTGCTGCCGTGGAACTATGGCGAGGTGGTCAACACCCTGTCCGAACGGGGTCGCGCCCTGTGGCCCGAGCTCGCCCATTGGCTGCTGCAGGAAAGCGGCATCGACCCCGAATACCAGGCCTGCGGCATGCTGGCCATGGGAGATTTCGACATGGACCTGGCCAAGGCATGGTGCGAACGCCATGGCTGGCCCTGCGGGGAGGTATCCGCCTGGGGGGAAATCACGGTGCCTCCCCACATGTCCGCCCTGTGGCTGCCCGAGGTCGCCCAGGCACGCAACCCCCGGGTCGCCCAGGCCCTGCTGGCCGTGGGCGTGCAGATGGGCATCCAGGTCTCGGCAAACCTGGGCGTGACGGACTTCCATATCGGCAACGGCCGCATCGAAAGCGCCAGGACCCCCGATGGCGAAATCCGTGCAGACCGCTACGTGGTGGCAGGCGGCGCCTGGAGCGGAAAGCTGCTGGGAGAGCAGGCCCTGGGCCTGGACATACGGCCGGTCCGGGGCCAGATCCTGCTGTTCAAGGCCACTCCGGGCCTGCTGACCCACATCGTCTACCGGGAAGGCCGCTATCTGGTCCCCCGCCTGGATGGCCACATCCTGGCGGGCAGCACCCTGGAAGAGGCGGGATTCGACAAATCCTGCACCGACGAGGCCAGGGAATCCCTGATGTCTTTCGCGCTGGAGGCTTTCCCTCCCCTGCGGGAGGCTCAGGTCGTGCGCCACTGGTCCGGCCTGCGCCCCGGGTCACCCGGCAACCTGCCCACGGTTTCTCGCCACCCTTCCCTGGAGAACCTCTTCGTCAACAGCGGCCACTTCCGCTACGGCGTCACCATGGCCCCCGCCTCCGCGGAATTGCTCACGGAACTCATGCTCGACCAGCCCACCACCCTGGAAGCCAGGCCCTATGCGTGGCGCCGCCCCTAGCCAAGGGGCTCTTCCCCACGGCAGGTCCACCGCTTTTCCTGATTTCAGGAATCTGGGCATCCTGCTGCGCGGGATGTTGCTGGCCGAAGCGGTCCACTTCGTCCATCACCTGGCCGCCCAGGGCAACCCCGTCCAGGCCCTGCTGGCCATGGCGGGGGGCGTCCCCCTCTACGAGGCCACCCTGCTCGGCACCCTGCTGCTGCTGTTCGCGGCCTCCCCACGCCTGGCAACGATGGCTTTCCGGCAGTCCGCGAGCCTCTGCATCGCCATGGCGGCCGTGGTGGCCATGGCCGTGCATGGCTTTTTCTCCCTCACCCTGCCCGACCCGCAAAGCCAGGGGGTTCTGCTCTCGGGCGTGCTCGCCGCGCTGACGGCCGCCCTGGTCTTCTTCTACTTCCACTGGCGCCAGCTTGCCCTGTCCCCCGCCTTGTCCGATGCACGCCTCATGGCCCTGCAGGCCCGCATCCGCCCCCATTTCCTCTACAACAGCCTGAACACCGTGCTGGGCTTGATCCGGCAGGACCCCCGGCGGGCGGAAAGCGTGCTGGAGAACCTGGCGGACCTGTTCCGGGCCCTCATGGCGGAACCCCGCGTCCTGGTGCCCCTGGAACGGGAACTGGAACTGGCCAAGGCCTATGTTGAGGTGGAGACCATCCGCCTGGGCGACCGGCTACGGGTCGCCTGGCATTGCGACGGCGCGCCCCTGGAGGCGGAGGTCCCCCAGCTCATGCTCCAGCCCCTCATCGAGAACGCGGTCATCCATGGCATCGAACCCAACCCCGAAGGCGGCGAGGTCCATATCAATATCTTCGCGAAAGGCGAGCGGATGCTGCTGGTGGTGCGCAACCCCCTTCTCCCAGCCGCGCCGCGCCGCCCCGGCAATCGCATGGCCCTGGCCAATATCCGCGAACGGCTGGACCTGCATTTCGACGCGGAGGCCCGCATGACCCACTTCACCGCCGGGGGTGAATTCGTGGTGCAGATTGAAATCCCCCTGCGCATTCCAGCCCACCAGGGTTAGACGCAGTTTATTCAGCCTACTAGAATCGTCTTAAACGACTGAGTGGAATGAACCCATGCATAGCGCGCCAGACCAGCCCCTGCTTCGCTCGGAAATCACGGACCGACTGCGCGCCCATGGCATCGCCCCCACCCACCAGCGCGTGCAGATCGCCAGTGTGCTGTTCTCCCGGTGCGAGCATTTTTCCGCCGAACAGATCCTGGAGGCAGTGAACTCGCGCCACAGCGAGACTTCCAAGGCCACGGTTTACAACACCCTCAAGCTGTTCCTGGCAAAGGGTCTGATACGGGAGGTCATCGTGGACCCCAGCAAGGTCTTCTACGACTCCAACGTCCAGCCCCATCACCACTTCTACAACCTCGAAAGCGGTGAATTGACCGACATACCCGCCGACGCGATGCAATTCTCCGGCATGCCCCTGATGCCCTCCGGCATGGTGGCGGAAAGCATCGACGTGATCGTGCGCATCCGGCCCCAGTAACGTCGGGTTGCAAGTTGCACATTCGCATTCAATACCGTTAGGGAGCCCCCCATGCAAAGACGCGCATTCCTGCAGGGTGCCGGCGCCGGCCTGGCCACGTCCGCGGCCCTGGCCCTGCCCGGCTGCGGCAAGCAGGCCGCCACCACCCAGGCAGGCGAGTTGCCCACCATCCATTGGCGCCTGGCCTCCAGCTTCCCCAAGAGCCTTGACACCATCTACGGCGCCGCCGAGGTGCTGGCGGACCGGCTCGGCAAGATCACCAACGGCAGGTTCCAGCTCAAGGTCCATGCCGGCGGCGAACTGGTGCCCGGCCTGCAGGTGCTGGACGCAGTGCAGAACGGCACTGTCGAGTGCGGCCACTCCGCCAGCTACTACTACGTGGGCAAGAACATGGCCTTCGCCTTCGACTGCGCCGTTCCCTTCGGCCTCACCGCCCGGCAGCAGAACGCGTGGATGTACCACGGCGGCGGCATCGAACTGATGCGGGACCTGTTCAAGCAATACAACATCGTCCAGTTCCCGGGCGGCAACACCGGCGTGCAGATGGGAGGCTGGTTCCGCAAGGAAATCCATGCCCTGTCAGACCTGCAGGGCCTGAAGATGCGCATCCCCGGCATCGGTGGCCAGATCATGGCCAAACTGGGCGCGGTGCCCCAGACCCTGGCGGGCGGAGACATCTACCCGGCCCTGGAACGGGGTGCCATCGACGCCGCCGAGTGGGTGGGCCCCTATGACGACGAAAAACTGGGTTTCCACAAGATCGCCCCCCACTACTACTACCCGGGCTGGTGGGAAGGCGGGCCCCAGCTCTCCTTCTTCGTCAACCTGGCCAAATGGAACGAACTGCCGGAAGCCTACCGGCAGGCCTTCGAAACTGCCTGCGTGGAAGCCAACGTGGGCATGCTGGCCCGGTACGACGCCCAGAATCCCCAGGCCCTCATGCGCCTGGTGCAAAAGGGTGTGAAGCTGCACGCCTACCCCAGGGACATCCTGGAAGCCGCCCAGAAGGCCGCCTTCGATCTCTACGAGGAAGAGGCCGCGAAAAATCAGGATTTCGCCCGCATCTACGCTCCCTGGAAGGCCTTCCGCAACGCGGAATTGCAATGGTTCAAGGTGGCCGAGGCCAGCTACGCCAACTTTCTCTATTACAGCCGTTGAAGAAAGGAACTCCCATGCGCATCAAGATCCTGCTATCCCTCCTGGCCCTGGCCACCCTGGCCGCCTGCGGCAAGGACGAGCCCGCCGCACCGGCCGAACAGGCCAGCGCGCCCGAGCCCCTGGCCGCGGCCCCCTCAGCCCCGGCCACGCCAGAAACCGCTGCAGCGGCCTCGGGGAATGAAACCGGTCGCCTCAAATACGGCGGCATATGCGCCGGCTGCCATGGCAAGAACGGCGAAGGCCAGGGCATCTTCCCGAAAGTGGCGGGCCAGTCCGCCGAGGTACTGGCCGCCAAGTTGCGGGACTACAAGGCCGGCAAGCAGATGGGCCAGCAGACCGCCATGATGGCCCCCAACGCCCAGAACCTGAGCGAGGAGGACATCGACGCCCTGGCAGCCTACATGGCCAAGCTGGGCGGCTGACCCTTTCCGGGCTCCAGCCCCCAATGCAAAAGGCCCGGGTCACCGGGCCTTTTGCCTGCAGTGTTGGCTTCAGGCTCAATCCACTGCCAGCTTCATTCCACTGCCAGCAATTCCACCTCGAAGACCAGGGTGGCATTGGGGGGGATGACGCCACCGGCGCCGTAGGCCCCGTAACCCAGGTGGGGGGGAATGGTGAGCTTGCGCTTGCCGCCCACCTTCATGCCCGCCACGCCTTCATCCCAGCCCGGGATCACATGGCCCCGGCCCAGGGGAAAGTCAAAGGGGTCGTTGCGGTCCACGCTGGAATCGAACTTGCTGCCACTGGTCAGCCAGCCGGTGTAATGCACGGTGACCCGGTTCCCCTTGGCGGCCTCGGCGCCCTCGCCCACCACCATATCATCGATGACCAGACCGCTGGATGTCGTAACTTCGGACATGAAAACACTCCAAAAAGAAAAATGGCGCGGCGGGATCCCCCGCCGCGCCGCGGTTTAGAAAAATTACTGCAATACCACCAGGACGACGCGGCGGTTCTGGCTACGGCCCGCCCGGTTCAAGTTGCTGTCCACGGGCGCGCTTTCACCGTAGGAAATGGTGGCCATGCGGTGCAGGGGGATGCCGCCCTTCATGTTCAGATAATTGCGCACGACGTCCGCCCGGGCCTGGCCGAGGCGCAGGTTGGAAGCTTCCTCGCCACGGCTGTCGGTATGACCCTGAATTTCTATGAATACGTTCTTGTCCTCGCTCTTCAGACGGGTGGCGAACTCATCCAGGGCAGCCATGGCCTCCTGGTCCAGCGCCGCGCTGTCCGACTTGAACTTGAGAATGTCATCGGTCATGACCTCTTCGTAAACCAGCCTGCCTTCCGCCAGCCTGCCAGCCTCGGTGGCCCGGTCCAGGGCTTCCCGGGCAGTCCTGGAAAGCTGAGCGATGTCGGCCTCGTTCTTGCTGATGCGGCCGTCGTGGTTGCCCAGGGAGTCCTTCAACTCGGCGTTGGTGGCGGCCTGGGAAGTGGTCAGGTTCTTGAGGGCCACGGCAGTGCGGTCCACCCGGTTATCCACGTTCTTCACTTCTTCCTTCATCGGCCCCATTTGGCCGTGCACGTATTCGTGCACGTATTCCTTGGTGGCGCAGCCCGTGGTCAGGATAGCGCCCAGGGCGGTCACTAATGCGAGTGTTTTCATGCCTCACCTCATTTACAAAATGTAAGTCACTGATTCCAGTCTAACTTAACGACATATTCCCACAATATCTTTAATTTTTTCACATCACGTGCCTGGCGGCAGATAACTGGAGTCCGGCACATCCAGGTGAAACTCCACCGGGGCCGCCTTCGCCTGGGGCCGCTCGTCCAGCACCAGCTCCGGGAAGTTCATGACGACGATCACCATGACGATCTGGATCAACACGAAGGGAATGGCGCCCCAGTAAATGTCCGTGGTCTTCACCTCCCGGGGGGCCACGCTGCGCAGGTAGAAAAGGGAAAAGCCGAAGGGCGGGTGCATGAAGGAGGTCTGCATGTTGATGCCCAGCAGAACCCCGAACCACACCAGGTCGATGCCCAGCTTGGCGGCCACCGGCGCCAGCAGGGGGACGATGATGAAGGCGATCTCGAAGAAGTCCAGGAAGAACGCCAGCAGGAACACCAGCAGGTTCACAACGATGAGGAAGCCCAGTTCGCCGCCGGGCAGGCCGGTGAGCAGTCCCTCCACCCAGGTGTCCCCGTCCAGCAACTGGAACACCAGGGAAAACACGGTGGAGCCGATGAGGATGAAAATGACGAAACTGGTGAGCCGGGCGGTGGAATCCATGGCCTGCCTGAGCAGATCCAGATTCAGACGGCGCTTCATCAGGGCCAGGACCAGCGCCCCCGTGGCCCCCATGGCGCCCCCTTCGGTGGGCGTGGCAATGCCCAGGAAAATGGTGCCCAGCACCAGGAAGATGAGCACCAGGGGCGGTGCCATGGACGCCAGGGCCTTGCTCCAAAGCGCGGCGCCCTGGAAGCTGCGGGCCGCCTTCGGCAGGGCCGGCGCGGCCCCGGGTCGAACCAGGCTCACCGCGAACACATAGGCGAAATACAGGGCCATCAGCACCAGGGCCGGCATGAGGGCGCCCCGGTACATATCCCCCACGGACACCCCCAGCTGATCCGCCAGCACGATGAGCACCAGGGAGGGAGGAATGATCTGGGCCAGGGTGCCGGAAGCGGCGATGACCCCCGTGGCCAGTCGCTTGTCGTAGCCGTAGCGCAGCATGATGGGCAGGGAGATGAGGCCCATGGCGATGACCGAAGCGGCCACCACGCCGGTGGTGGCCGCCAGCAGGGCCCCCACGAACACCACCGCGTAGGCCAGCCCGCCCCGGATGGGCCCGAACAGCTGGCCCAGGCTGTCCAGCAGTTCCTCCGCCATGCCGCTGCGTTCCAGGATCAGGCCCATGAAGGTAAAGAAGGGAATGGCCAGCAGGGTGGCGTTGGACATGATGCCGAACACCCGGTCCGGCAGGGCCTGCATCTGCTCGAAGCCCAGGAAGCCCATCTGGCTGCCGATGAAGGCGAACAGCAGACCGTTGGCCGCCAGGGAAAAAGCCACCGGGTAGCCCAGCAGCAGGAACACCACCAGGCCGAAGAACATCAGGGGGGCCATGAACTCCAAGCTCATGCCACCTCCTCGCCATGCTCTTCCTGCAAGGGCATGCCGCCCCACAACACGCCGGCCCGCTTGATCACCTCGGACACCCCCTGCAACCACAGCAGGGAGAAGCCCAGCGGAACTGCCAGCTTGATGGGCCAGCGCAGCAGCCCCCCCGCGTCGGGAGAGGTCTCGTCCACGGCATAGGAGGCCAGGAAGAAATCCCATCCCAGCCAGGCGATGATGCCGCTCATGGGCAGGAGGAACAGCAGCCCCCCCAGCAGGTCCACCCAGGCCCTGGTCCGGGGGGTGAAGCGGCCATACAGAACGTCGATGCGCACGTGGCCGTTGTGCTTCAGGGTGTAGCCCGCCCCCAGCAGGAAGATGAGGCCGAACAGATACCACTGGATCTCCAGCCAGGCGTTGGAACTGGCGTTGAGGCCGTAGCGCACCATGGCGTTGCCAGCCGAAATGAGGGTGGCGGCCAGCACCAGCCAGATCACCAGGCGCCCCACCCGCTCGTTGAGGGCATCGATGCCCCGGGAAATCTTGAGCAGGAAATCCATGGGCTAGACCGCTCCCGCCTTGCGCAGCATTTCGGCCAGGCGCTGGGCCACCACGCTGTAGCCCCGGCCGTTGGCGTGGATGGGATCGGACTTTAGTCTGGGGTCCTTGAGCACCTCGTTGAACACGTCACCTTCGTAGGGCAGGCCGAATTCGGCAGCGATCTCGGCATAGAAGGCCGGCGCTCCGGTGAAAAGACCCAGTTCGGGCACGCCGATGAGGGCCACTTCCACGCCCCGCTCCCTGGCAAGACGCACCATGGCACGCAGGTTGTCCGCGGTGAGGGCTCCATCCTGGCGACGCAGGATGTCGTTGCCGCCGAGGCAGAGCAACAGCAAACGGGGCTTGTGCTCCGCCAGGGCCCCGGGCAGGCGGGACAGGCCTTCCGCCGTGGTCTCGCCCGGCACGCCGGCATTGACCACCGGGCGGCCGATGATGGCCTGGAGCTGGGCCGGATAGGACTCTTCCAGGGCAGCGCCCGTGCCGCGGGTCAGGCTGTCGCCAAAGGCCAGCACCACATCCCCCTGGGCCAGGGGGGACAGGCGGGGCGAGGAGCCGCCGCAGGCGACCAGCAGGCCGGCCAGGAATAACCCCGGCAGCCAGGCCAGGAAGCGGTATGCCGCGATGCCCAAGCTCGGAGCCGCCGGTTCAGTTGCCCGCCACGGTCATGTGGTCGATGAGGATGGAGCCCACCCGCCGCGAACCCCGGGTTTCCACGTCGCAGCCCACGGCGGCGATGCCCTGGAACATGTCCTTGAGGTTGCCGGCAATGGTGATCTCTTCCACCGGATAGGCGATCTCGCCGTTCTCCACCCAGAAGCCCGCCGCGCCCCGGGAGTAGTCTCCCGTCACCATGTTGAGGCCGTGGCCCAGCAGTTCCGTCACCAGCAGGCCCGTGCCCATCTTCTTCAGCAGGGCGCCGAAGTCCTCCCCCGTGGAGGGGACGATGAGGTTGTGGTTGCCCCCGGCATTGCCGGTGCTCGCCATGCCCAGCTTGCGGGCGCTGTAGCTGGAGAGGAAATAGCCCTCCGCCACGCCGTCCCGCACCACGTCACGGTCCCGGGTGGCCACGCCTTCCGAGTCGAAGGGGGACGAGGCCAGGCCCCGGGGCAGGAAGGGCCGCTCCTGTATCTGCATGAAGGCGGGGAAGACCTGGCTGCCCAGGCTGTCCAGCAGGAAGGAGGACTTGCGGTACAGATGGCCGCCGGACACCGCCGAGACGTAGCTGGCGATGAGGCCCGTGGCAATGGGGGCCTCGAACAGCACGGGACACTGGCGGGTGGACAGTTGTCGTGCATTCAGGCGCCGCACGGTGCGCTCCCCCGCCCGGCGGCCCACGGCCGCCACGGCATCCAGGTCCGCCGCGGCCCTGGCCGTGGTGTACCAGTAGTCCCGCTGCATGCCGCCGCCGGGGTTGCCAGTATCCTCGGCGATGACGGCGCAGGAGAGGCTTTGACGGCTGGTGGGGTACCCCCCCGCGAAGCCCAGGCTGTTGGCGTAGACGAAGCGGGAGTTCTGGCTGGAGAAGGAACCGCCTTCGGAATTGTTGATGCGGGGGTCCACCTCCATGGCCGCCGCCTCGCAGGCCCGGGCCAGTTCCGTGGCCTCTTCCACGCCTATGGCCCAGGGGTGGAAGAGGTCCAGATCCGTGGTATCCCTGGCCAGCAGTTCCGCATCAGCCAGGCCCGCGCAGTCGTCCTCGGCGGTGAAACGGGCGATGCTCAGGGCCTTTTCCACCGTGCGCGCCAGGGCATCGGCGGAAAAATCCGAGGTGGAGGCGTGGCCCCGGCGCTGGCCCAGATAGACGGTCACTCCGACGCCCTTGTCCCGGTTGTGCTCGATGGTCTCCACCTGGCCCTGGCGAACGGAAACGGAAAGGCCACTGCCTTCCGACACCTCCGTTTCGGCGGCGCTCGCCCCCCCCTGGCGGGCCAGGTCCAACACCTGGCGGGCCAGATCGGTCAAGGCTTGGGACGTGAAGCTGAATGGGGTGTCGGACACGGTGAAATCCGGGTGGTGGATGAGAAGGTCGCTATCATACCAACCCTTCACATTTCAGCCCTTCGCCATGGAAGACGAGGATTTCCAGGAATACAGCGGCCCCAGCAAGAGCCAGCGCAAACGGGAGGCCAACGCCTTGCAGGACATGGGCAAGGAACTGGTCAAGCTATCCAGGGACCGCCTGGAAAAACTGGATCTTCCCGATGCCCTGCGGGCCGAGGTGATGGAAGCCAAGCGCATCACCAGCCACGGCGCCATCCGCCGCCAGATGCAGCTGATCGGCAAGCTCATGCGGGACGTGGACGCGGACGCCATTGCCGAACAACTGGCCGAGATCCGGGGCGAATCCAATGTTGCCAAGGCCGCCTTCCATGCCCTGGAGCAATGGCGGGACCGGCTCCTTCAGGATGACGAGGCCGTGACCCAATGGCTCGCACTGTACCCGGACACCGACGCCCAACCCCTGCGCCAGCTCATCCGAAATGCCCGCCGGGAAGCGGCGGAAAGCAAGCCGCCCAAGTCCAGCCGGGCTCTTTTCAGGCTGCTGCGGGACGTGGCCAGGGAAAAGGTCGACTGAAAGGCCACCACACTTGTCGGTATTCTTTACACCCCCACCCAGCCCCCCCCGAGAGCGCACATAAACCACTGATCCCATTGGTTTTTGTCTGCGCCAAAACAAGGCACAAAGCTTGCTTTGTCATGGGGCACACCCTTAGAAGCATTTCCTTCCCATGGCTAGATCATCCACCAAGCTCCTAGCAGGCGCTTCGCCCGTTGCCGAGCTCAGGTGCGTCAGCCATCCTGGCGTGCTGGCCCACCTCCTGGCCGGGCTCGGAGGCAGCCAGACCATGACCCAGGAGCTCCGCCGCCTGCTTTTCCTGGACCCCGCCCTCTGCCTCCATACCCTCCGCGCAGTGGCGGGCATCCATCCCAACGCCCTGCTGGCGGAAATGGACCTGGACAGGACCCTGGAGCGGCTTGGCACCCATACCCTGAAGCAGCTGGCCCTGGGCGGGGCGGTAGCCCAACTCATGGCCGGGGGCGACAAGGGAGGCAGCCTGGACCAGGTCTGGCACCAGGCCGTGGCCACCGCCGTGCTGTGCCGGGACCTGGCCGAGGCCCAGGGCTACAGCAACCTGCAAGAGGCCTGGCTGGCGGGCCTGTTGACCCACCTACCCAACTTCGCACGCAACGCCGAGAACCCGGAGGCCGCCCGCCTGGCCTGCCTGGCCCAGGTGGAACGCATCCCCCTTCGCAGCTTCCTGCCGGACGTGCTGCGCTACCTGGACGAACCTGCCGAACGGCTACGGGATGCGGCATTGCTGGTACGTTGCGCCCTGGCGGCCCACCGGCTGTTGCCCGGTCTCAGCCGGGATCCCATTTCCCCCCCGGCCGACGGGGTTTTCCTGTCCCAACCCTTATCTACAGAAACGCTTAGGGAAATGCTGCATAACGCCAAGAAGAACACTGAAGAACTCACCAAGACGATCCAGGCCATCCCGCCCGATGAAGTTGCTACGGAGATCCTGCGCTACGGCCGCCTGGAATCGGCGGCGGACACCCGGAGCGGCGGCACCCTGGCCGCCATCGCCGCCCTGGCCAGCAGCCTGGCCGCGGAGGAAGGCCTGTACGACCCCACCTACCTGGCCCTGGACAAGCGCACCAGCAGCCTGGTGTCCCAGCCCCTGGGCAACCTGGTCCCGCCAGCCATCAGCCTGCGCATGGAAGGCAGCAACACCGCCGCCGTGCGCGCCCTGTTCACGCGCAGCTGCGTGGTGGCCTACGCCGACGCCAGCGACACGGCCCTGCTGGACCTGCAGCTGATCCGACAGGCCAATGCCGAAGGCCTGGCGGCCTTGCCCGTGGGGGAAGGCGGCAGCCGCGGCGTGCTGCTGGTATGCGGCGACCGGGATGCCCTGGAAAAGCTGGCCTCGGACCCGCGGCATTACACGCGCCTGGGGGAACTGGCCGGCAAGGCCCCCGTGGCCCCCATCGTGGTGGAAGCGGGCACTGGCGGTGCGGTGGACGTCCTCACCGGCCGGGTGCGGCGCGCGGCCCACGAGGTGAACAATCCCCTGGGCATCATCAAGAATTACCTGGCCATCCTCAAGGTGAAGCTGGGGGACGACGCCCCCATCGTCGATGAACTGCGCATCATCCATGAGGAACTGGACCGCATCGTGCGCATCGTGCGTGGCATGCTGCAGGAGGACGTGGAACCTGGTGACCTGAGCGAAGATTCGGACATCAATACCCTCATCGATGACATGGTCAAGGTCACCGCCCCCACCTGGCATGCCAAGGGGGTACGCATCGACACCGCGCTGGCCCCCGCCCTGCCCCGACTGCCCCATGACCGGGACAAGCTCAAGCAGATCATTCTCAACCTGCTGCTCAATGCCCTGGAGGCCACTCCGGACGGAGGCACCGTGCGACTGGAAACCGCCGCCGTCACCAACCAGCGGCGGGAACGTTTCCTGGAAATACAGGTAGCCGATTCCGGCCCAGGCATCCCCCCGGAGCGCATGGACGCGCTATTCGAACCGGTGCACACGGAAAAGGGCGAAGGCCATGCCGGCCTGGGCTTGTCCATCGTCAAGAACCTGACCGAATCCCTGGAGGGAAATATCACTTACAAGAGCAACACTTCGGGCACCACCTTCCAGATATCATTGCCCCTTGCATGAAAGCGCGCACTAGTTGAACAACCTGGAACCTTTCAAGCCCCATATCGAGCCGGAGATGCAATCCCTGCCAGAAGCGCACCCCCATCATCCCCAGGTGAGCCTGCTCATCGTGGAGGACGAACCGCGCTACCTGGACAGCACGCGCATGCTGCTGTCCCACGTGGTGGACAGCATCGACACCGCACTCAACGGGGCCCAGGCCTTCAGCAAGCTGGACAAGCGGGAATACGACGTGGCCCTGCTGGACCTGCACCTGCCCGACGCCAATGGCCACGAGATCATGGCCTGGCTACGCGCACACCAGCCCCATTGCCGCATCATCATCGCCAGTGCCGACGACCAGATCGAGTCCGCCATCAAGTCCCTGCGCATGGGGGCCTATGACTACCTGCGCAAGCCCTACGAACCGGAAGAGCTCATCCAGACCATGCGCAACGCGGTTGGACGGGTGCGACTGGAGCGGGACAACTTTCGCCTGCAGGAGCAGATCGAGCATTCCGAGGAGTGGTATCGGCTGCTGGTTAACATCTCCCCCGACATCATCTACACCCTGGACGCCACGGGCACCTTCACCTTCCTCAGCGAAAGTGTGCAACGCACCCTGGGCTACGGACCCGAGGAACTCATCGGCCAGGACTACCTGGTCCTGGTGCCCCCCGGGGAAACGGACAACGCCCGTAACCGACTCAACGAGCGCCGCACCGGCGAGCGGGCCACCCGCAACCACGAGCTACGCCTGCGCCGGAAGGACGATCTGCTCACTGAACTAACCCCCTCCGGCGAGAACCAGATCATCGTCGAACTCTCCGCCATGGGCATGTACCGCTCACTGCCGGACGGCAAGCAGCAGTTCCTGGGCACCTACGGCGTGGCCCGGGATGTGAGCGAGCGCAAGCAGGCGGAAGCCACCATCACCTTTCAGGCCTACCACGACCAGCTCACCAGCCTGCCCAACCGCACCCTTTTCCACGACCGTCTTGGCCAGGCCATGGTCCAGGCCAAGCGCCACGGCCAGAGCATGGCTGTCATGTTCCTGGACCTGGACCGCTTCAAGGTGGTGAACGACACCCTGGGCCACCAGGTCGGCGATGCCCTGCTCCAGGCCGTGGCCCAGCGCCTGAAGGCCTGCCTGCGGGAAGGCGACACCCTGTCCCGCATCGGCGGCGACGAGTTCATGCTCCTGCTGCCCCAGATACGCAACCGGGATAACGTCATCTTCATCGCCGAGAAGATTCTTTCCGCGCTGAAAACGCCCTTCAACATCGACACCCATGAAATCTTCATCGGCGTCAGCATCGGCATCGCCCTCTACCCGGAGGACGGCGACAACCGGGAAGCCCTCATCAAGCACGCCGACATCGCCATGTACCACGCCAAGGACCATGGCCGGAACAACTTCAAATTCTTCACGAGCGAATTGAACAAGGCCCTGTCCGGCCGCCTGTCCGTGGAAAACGACATGCGCCACGGCCTCCAGGAGGGCCAGTTCCAGGTGTACTACCAGCCCCAGGTGGATATCGAGACCCAGCGCATACGGGGCATGGAGGCCCTGATCCGCTGGAACCACCCCCGCAAGGGTCTGGTGCAGCCCGACGACTTCATCTCCATCGCCGAGGACTGCGGCCTGATCAACCCCATCAGCGACTTCGTGTTGAACTCCGTGTGCCGCCAGGCCAACCTGTGGACGGCGGCGGGCCTGCCCACCCCCACCCTGGCGGTGAACATCTCGGCGCGGCAGATAGAACACCCCCGCTTCGTGGAGCGCTTCATGGAAACCATGCTCGGTGGATGCGCCCGGGGCGCTGGCATCGAGGTGGAGATCACGGAAAGCGCCCTCATGCGGGACGTGGAAGGCGCCATCAGCAAGCTGCGCAAACTGGCGGACCATGGCGTGGACATATCCATCGACGACTTCGGTACTGGCTACTCGTCCCTCTCCTACCTGAAGCGGTTGCCAGTCCACACCCTGAAGATCGACCGCAGCTTCATCCATGACCTCTCCAGCCACCACAGTGGTGCCACCATCGTGGCTGGCATCACCGCCATGGCCAAGGGTCTCAAGCTCAACGTGGTGGCAGAGGGCGTTGAAACCGTGGAGCAGCTCAACTACCTGCGGGAACTGGGCTGCGACGCCTATCAGGGCTTCTACTACAGCAGGCCGGTTGCCGCGGAAAAGGCCACCGAACTGCTGGCCGGCCAGAAAATCACCTGACTTCCGCGCAGGACCCGGCTGTGGGTTAATCTCCAGCCATTGTTTTACCGATCCCTGCCCGACCATGGCCCACGACCGCATCCGTTCCGACACCATGGGCCCCCGCATCACCCTGAGCCAGTGGCGCGCGGCCCTGGCCCTTTTCCCCTACGTATGGCAATACAAGGGCCGGGTGCTGGCCGCCTTCGCCCTGCTCCTGGGCGCCAAGCTGGCCAACGTGGCCGTGCCCCTGGTGCTGAAGGACATCGTCGACGGCCTGCAGCATCCGGACACGGCGCTGCTGCTGCCGATCTTCCTCATCCTCCTCTACGGCCTGCTGCGCTTCGGCAACACCGCCTTCACCGAGATCCGCGACGGCCTCTTCGCCCGGGTGCTGCAGCGGGCCATGCGGGGCGTGATCCACGACGTGTTCCAGAAACTCCACGCCCAGTCCCTGCGCTTCCACCTGGAGCGCCGCACCGGCGGCGTGGCGGCGGAGATCGACCGGGGCGGCCGCTCCATCCGCTTCCTCATCAACTTCTCCCTTTTCAACATCGCCCCCACCCTGCTGGAGATCCTCATGGTGGCCGGGGTGCTGTTCGTCAAGTACGACCCCTGGTTCGGCGGCATCACCCTCATGACCCTGGTGGTGTACATCGCCTTCACCGTCACCGTGACCAACTGGCGCCTCAAGCACCGCCGCGCCATGAACGAGACCGACGCCCTGGCCCAGGCCCGGGCCGTGGACAGCCTGCTCAACTACGAGACGGTGAAGTATTTCAACAACGAGACCTATGAGGCGAAGCGGCTGAAGGCCGACCTGCATGCGGCGGAGGACGCGGCGGTGCGCTCGGAAATCTCCCTGGCCTGGCTCAACGGCGGCCAGGCCCTCATCATCGCCTGCGGTGTTACCGCCATGATGGGCCTGGCGGCCCAGGGCGTGGCCCACAAGACCATGACCATCGGCGACCTGGTGCTGGTGAATGCCTACCTGCTGCAGCTCTTCATCCCCCTGAACTTCCTGGGCACGGTGTACCGGGAAATACGCAACGCCCTCACGGACATGGAAAAACTGTTCGGCATCCTGCACCGCACGCCGGAGATCGTGGATGCCCCCGACGCCAAGCCGTTGGGAGTCACCCAGGGCGAGGTCCGCTTCGAGGCCGTGCACTTCGCCTACGACGAGCGCCGCCCCATCCTGCACGGCATCGACTTCACCATTCCCGCCGGCCACAAGGTGGCGGTGGTGGGCAGCAGCGGTGCGGGCAAGTCCACCCTGTCCCGCCTGCTGTTCCGCTTCTACGATGTGACGGGCGGCCGCATCCTCATCGACGGCCAGGACATCCGCGCCGTGACCCAGGCTTCACTGCGGGCCGCCATCGGCATGGTTCCCCAGGACACGGTGCTGTTCAACGACTCCCTTTACCACAACCTGGCCTACGGCCGGCCCGACGCCAGCCGGGAGGAAGTGCTGGAGGCGGCCAGGGCCGCCCATCTGGACGCCTTCATCGCCACCCTGCCCGACGGCTACGACACCGTGGTGGGGGAGCGGGGCCTCAAGCTCTCCGGCGGCGAGAAGCAGCGGGTAGCCATCGCCCGGGCCATCCTCAAGAACCCGCCCATCCTGGTGTTCGACGAAGCCACTTCGTCCCTGGACACCGCCACGGAAAAGGCGATCCAGCACGAACTGGCCCGTGTCTCGGAGAACCGCACCACCCTGGTCATCGCCCACCGCCTTTCCACGGTGGTGGACGCGGACGAGATCCTGGTGCTGGAAGCCGGCCGCATCCTGGAGCGGGGCAGCCACGACACCCTGCTGGCCCGGGATGGACGCTACGCGGAGATGTGGCGCTTGCAGCTACGGGAAGCCCACGAAGTCTCCTGACGACCTGGGTGGCACCTTGACTGGTCGATGACGAAATCCTTGAACTTTTTTTATTTTGTCCTAGACAAAATATGGACGGAATTCCGTCGACCCGCAGGCCAAACCGGCACAACCCCGAGAGGAGATACACCATGGAAACCATTCGCATCGATTACCAGGGCAACGATCTGAACTTCGCCAAGGCGCTCCAGCTGGCCAGGGGCGCGGCCATGGAGCAGCGCATGCAGGAGCCCGCCGTCCTTGCCTGGCACCAACGCAGCAGCCATGCCATGTCCCCCAGCTACAATGGAGCCGACCCCGGCAGCTGGTGGGAAAAATACGGCGCGGGCAACGGCGGCCGGCTGGAGATCAACGTGGGCGACGAATTCGATTTCGTCGTCACGGAAACCCGGGGCTTCGAGACCGTGGATCAATTGCCCATACGCAACCTGGTGGCCCAGGACGGACAGGAATACATCTGCCTGACCCCCATGCTGGGCGACTCCAACTCCCCTACCGCACGTGCCTGCATCCCCATCGACGAGTGGGCCGCGGACCAGTACTGAGTGCTCCGACACGGGCCCCCGAGGGGGCTGCCTCCATCACACCGGTGCGTCCCCAGGGCGCATCGGCCCTTGGCAATAATTGGAACCAGAATCCCCGCCCATGGAAATGATGACTCTGAAGATGCATGGACAAGGCCCTGACGACCGCGAGGTCTATCGCAGCTACTACCTGGTAACCGACGGCGGCCGCATGACCGGCCTGGGCAGAGCCTCGGCGATTCCCCTTTCAAAGTGTGCCCCCATGCCCCCGGACGACCATGTGGAGGTTCGTCAAGGAGGAGAGGAAATGGCCTTGAAGCGCATGGTGGAAGTCCTGCTCGCCCTGCCTGGCAATCAGGGACTGGTGGCCGTATTGAGCGACAATCCCAGCTGACACCCTAGCCCCCCATCGTTTACCGCGAGCCGCCCATGCCCACACTTTTCAGCCCCCTCCAACTGGGTGCCATCGAATTGCCCAACCGCATCCTCATGGCCCCCCTGACCCGTTGCCGGGCCGAACCCGGCCATGTGCCCGGCCCCCTCATGGCCCAGCACTACGCCCAGCGCGCCGGCGCCGGCCTGATCATCGCCGAGGCCACCATGGTCATGGAGGGCAACTCGGCGTTCTGGTCCGAACCGGGCATCCACTCGCCCGCCCAGGTGGCAGGCTGGAAGCTCGTCACAGATGCCGTGCACGCTGCCGGGGGGCGCATCTTCCTGCAGATATGGCACGGCGGCCGGGCCTGCCACCCCCTCATGAACGAGGGCGCCCAGCCGGTGGCCCCCAGCGCCCTGGCAATACAGGGCGACGGCATATACACGCCGGACGGCAACCAGGTGCCCCACGTGGAACCCCGGGCCCTGGGGGACGAGGAACTGCCAGGCATGGTTGCGGGCTTCCGCGCCGCCGCCGTCAACGCGAAAGCCGCGGGCTTCGACGGCGTCGAGGTCCATGGCGCCAACGGCTACCTGCTGGACGAATTCCTGAGGGACGGGGCCAACCATCGCCAGGGCCCCTACGGCGGCCCCCTATCCCACCGCGCCCGCCTGCTGCTCGAGGTACTTGAGGCCGTGAGCGGCGTATGGGGCGGCGAGCGGGTGGGCCTGCGCATCTCCCCCCTCAACAGCTACAACGACATGCGGGACAGCGACCCCGTGGGCCTCACCGCCTGGCTGGCGACGGAGATCAACGCCTTCAATCTCGCCTACCTGCACGTCATGCGGGCAGATTTCTTCGGCCTGCAGCAAGCCGATGTGGTGACGCCCGCCCGTGCGCATTTCCAGGGCTCCCTGATCGGCAACATGGGCTATACCCCGGAAGAGGCTGAAGCCGCCGTTGCCGCCGGCAGCCTGGACGCCGTGGCCTTCGGCACCGCCTTCCTGGCCAACCCGGACCTGCCGGAGCGCATCCGCCGAGGCGCCCCCCTCAATGTGCCGGACCCAGCCACCTTCTACACCCCCGGTCCCGCGGGCTATACCGACTACCCCACACTGGCGCAGACGCAAGAGGCCTAGTCCATGCCGGCCGCCCCCGCTCCCCCCAGCGCTCCGGTACCCGCCCACCGCGCCAGCCGCCTCATGCACCTGGGCGGCCTGGCGGCGGGGCTGGCCGGCGGCATGCTGGCGGAGGGCGCCCGCCGCGTGGTCCAGGGGGAACTGCCCCGGGGGCGGGACCTGCTGCTGACCCCGGCCAATGCCGCCCGTCTGGCGAACAAGCTATCCCGCCTGCGGGGCGCGGCCATGAAGGTGGGGCAGCTGTTGTCCATGGAGGCGGGCGACCTGCTGCCGCCGGAATTCACCGCCATCCTGGCTCGCCTGCGGGAAAACGCCCACTACATGCCCCTCGGACAGGTGGCCGGGGTGCTGGAAGCGTCCTGGGGGGAAGGCTGGGAGACCCGTTTCGAGCGCTTCGCCTTCACCCCCCTGGCGGCGGCCTCCATCGGCCAGGTGCACGAGGCCCGCCTGAAGGACGGGCGCCATCTGGCCATCAAGGTGCAATACCCGGGTGTGGCCCGGGGCATCGACAGCGACGTGGACAACGTGGCCGCCCTGTTGCGGGTGCTGCCCCTGCTGCCCGGAGAGGCCCGGCTCGACGAGCTGCTGGCGGAGGCCAAGCGCCAGCTCCACGCGGAAGCGGACTACCGGCGCGAGGCCGGGCACATCCGCGAGTTCAACGCCCTGCTGGGCCGGGATCCCGATTTCCTGCTGCCCGGGGTGGTGGACGAGCTCACCACGGAACACGTGCTGGCCATGAGCTTCGTGCCCGGGGTCCCGGTGGAGACCCTGGCGCAGGCCGAGCCGGCCTTGCGCGACCGGGTGGCGGGGCTGCTCATCGGCCTGCTGTTCCGGGAGTTCTTCGAGTTCGGTCTGGTGCAGACCGATCCCAACTTCGCCAACTACCGCTACGATGCCGAATCCGGGCGCATCGCCCTGCTGGACTTCGGTGCCACCCGCGCCTACCCGGCGGATCGCATGGCCCAACTGCGCGGCCTCATGGCCGCCGCCTACCGCAGGGACGAAGCGGGTGTGGAGATGGCCGCCCAGGCCCTGGGCTACCTGGCCGAATCGGACCCGCCCGCCCGCCGCCATGCGATCACAGAACTGTTCCTCCTGGTGTGCGAGCCGGCGCGCCAGGTTGGCGCCTACGACTTCGGCGCCTCCGACCTGACCGTACGGCTGCGCGACTCCAGCTATGTCCTGGGCTTCGACCAGGGCCACTGGCGCCCGCCCCCGGCGGACCTGATCTTCCTGCACCGCAAGCTCGCCGGTCTGTTCCTGCTCTGCGCCCGCCTGGGCGCCCGGGTGGACGTGGCCACCCTGTTGCGGGCCAGGATCCCCGTCGCGCCCGGGGAGAGCCCATGACCCCGCCCAGCCTGGGCCATGCCGTGCTCAAGGTGGGCGACCTGGGCCGGGCCCTGGACTTCTACCGCGACGCCCTGGAACTGCGGGAGGTGGCGCGCCTGGGGGACATGGTCTTCCTGAGCGGCGGCCAACGCCACCACGACCTGGCCCTCGTGGAGGCAGGCGGCCAGGCCGGCACCCCGCCACGCCACACACCGGGACTGCACCACCTGGCCTTCAAGGTGGGCGACAGCCTGGATGTGCTGCGGGCCTGGCGAGACAGGCTGCGGGGACTGGGCATACCCCTCCTGGGCCAGTCCGACCATCGCGTCAGCCAGTCCCTCTACCTGCGGGATCCGGACGGCCTGGTGGTGGAGCTCTACGTGGACGCCGACCCCGCTCTCTGGCGCGAAGATCCCACCGCCGTGGCCCACGTGGGGCCCCTGGTGCTGTGAGCGCGCCCCTCCACGACTTCACGGTGCCCGGCCTGGAGGGGGGAACCCTGCGCCTGGCTGATTACTTGGGCCGGGTCATGCTGCTGGTCAACACCGCCAGCCGGTGCGGCTTCACGCCCCAGTACGCGGGGCTGGAAGCCCTGTGGCAGACCTACCGGGACCGGGGCCTCGTGGTCATCGGCTTTCCCTGCAACCAGTTCGGCCACCAGGAACCGGGCGACGCGGCGGAGATTGCACACTTCTGCGCCATGCGCTATGGCGTGAGCTTCCCGCTGTCGGCCAGGATCGAGGTCAACGGCGAACACGCCCACCCCCTCTTCCGCCATCTCACCCGCGCCGCTCCCGGCCTGCTGGGCACCCAGGCCATCAAGTGGAACTTCACCAAGTTCCTGGTGGACCGGGACGGACGGGTGGCGCGCCGCTACGCGCCCGCCACCCCGCCCGCCGAGCTGGCGGCGGACATCGAGCGGCTGCTGGGCTGAACCCATGAAGGCACACCGCCCACCGGCATAGGGAGCCGTCCCATGGACCATGACAAGTGGCTGATGAATCTGATGGAGGCCCTGCGCAAGGCCTGCGGCCGGCAGCAGGTCCAGGACGTCATCGACCGGCTGGAAGACCACTACGACGTCTTTTCCGGCCCCGGCGAGGAGATGGTGGACAACCTGCTGGCCCAGGCCCGCCGGCGCCTGGCGGAATTCCCCGCAGCGGAATAGGAGCGCCTAGATCTCCCGCAGCACCCCCATGGGGGGCGCCTCCAGGGCAGCGCGGGCGCCCAGCCAGGTGTTGAGGCCCACGCACGCCAGGCCCAGGGCCGGCCCCGCCGCCCAAAGCCAGGGGTCGGGGACGTAGGCGGCGAACTCGAACACCCCAATGGCCAGGGCCGCACCGATGGCCGCCGCCGCCGCCGAGGCCAGCAACCCCGCCAGCAAGCCGATGGCCAGGAACTCGCTGCGCTGGGACGCCGCCACCAGCCGCCGGCTGGCCCCCAGGGCGCGCAGCAGGGCCGCCTCCCGCACGCGTTCCCCCTGGGTGTTGAGCAAGGCCGTGTAGAGCACCACGACGCCCGCTCCCAGGGCGAACAGGAAGACGAACTGCACCGCGCCGATCATGCGCTCGGTCAGGGACAGGGCCTGGTTCAGGGCTGCCGTCACGTCCACCACGGTCAGGTTGGGGAAGGCCTGCACCAGCCCGGTCATGGCGCCGGACTGGGTCGGCGAGACGCGAAAGCTGGTGATGTAGCTGGCGGGGTACTCCGCCAGGAGCGACGGCAGGGCGATGACGAAGAAATTCACCCGCATGGAGTCCCAGTCCACGCGGCGCACGCTGGTGACGGGGGCGCTGAAGGTCTCCCCGCCCACGGACCAGCTCAGGCGGTCCCCCAGGCGGATGTCCAGGGTCTGGGCGATGCCCTCCTCGATGGACAGACCATCGGCGCCGGGGAGGCCAGACCAGCGGCCCGCCACGACTGCGTTGGCCTGGGGCAGTTCGGTCATGTAGGAGAGGTTGAACTCCCGTTCCACCAGGCGGGCTGCGCGGTCTTCCCGGTAGTCCCCGGCCCGCACCGGACGCGCGTTGATGGCCATGAGGCGGCCGCGCACCATGGGGTGGAGTTCCGGCTCCGGCAGGCCGTGCTCCCGGAAGAAGGCCAGGACCGCGTCGCGCTGCTCGGGCTGGATGTTCAGCACGAAGCGGTTGGGGGCGTCCGCCGGGGTCTTGGCCCGCCAGGCGTCCAGCAGGTCGCCCCGGGTGAAGGCCAGCAGCAGGATGGCGGTGATGCCCACGGCCAGGGACACGACCTGAACGGTATTGGACCGGCTGCGGCGGCGCAGGCTGGCGAGGCCGTAGTGCCAGGCAAATCCGCTCCGGCGCCCGCCACGGACCGCCAGGCCCAGGACCGCCAGGGTGGCCAGCGCGAAGACGGCAAAAGCGGCCAGGAAGCCGCCCAGCACATAGGCGGAAAGCTTCGGGTCGCCGGTCTGCCAGACCAGCAGGCCGGCCAGGGCTGCAAGGCCCAGGACATAGGCCAGGAGCGGGCGCGGGCCGGGAGTGCCGGCCTCCCGGCGCAGCACGCGCAGGGCCGGGACGGACTTCAGCTGCAGCAGGGGCGGCGAGGCAAACCCCAGCAGCAGCACATAGCCGGTGGCGAAGCCCTGCAGGGCCGGCAGGGCGGAGGGCAGCGGCAGGTCGACGGCCAGCAGGTCCCCCAGCAGCAGCCCGATCACCGCCTGGGCACCGTAGCCCAGGAGGCTGCCCAGGGCGCCCGCGATACTGCCCAGCAGCAGGAACTGGCCCACGAACAGGCGCACCAGCCGGCCCTGCCCGGCGCCCAGGCAGCGCATCACGGCATAGCCGTCGTAGTGGCGCTCCACGTAGCGCCGGGCCGCCAGATGCACGGCCACGGCGGCCAGGATCACGGCCAGCAGGGCGGTGAGGCCGAGGAAGGTCTGGGCCCGCTCCAGCCCGCCCTTCACCTCGGGCCCCGCATCGTCCAGGGTCTGCAGCTTCTGTCCCCTGTCCAGGCGCGGCTCGACCCAGGCCCGGTAGGCCTTCACGGCGCGGGCGTCGCCGGCCAGATAGAGCTGGTGCCTGACGCGGCTGCCCGGCTGGACCAGGCCGGTGCCGGGCACATCGTCCAGGTGCAGCATGACCCGGGGGGCCAGGTTGAAAAAGGCCATGCCCCGGTCGGGCTCATGGGTGAGGATGGCCGCGACCCGCAGGCGCGCCTCCCCCAGTTCCAGCAGGTCGCCCGGTTTCGTCCCGGTCAGGGCGACGAAGCGGGGGTCCACCCAGACCTCGCCCGGGGCCGGTCCTCGCCCGGTCTCGTCGCCGGCAAGCGCCGGCGAGTCCGCGATGCGCAGCCTGCCCCGCAGCGGGTAGCCCGGGCCGACCGCCTTCAGCGCGGCGAGCTGGGCGCCGCCCGGGCCCCGGGCCATGCTGATGAAGGACAGGCCCTCGGCCGCCAGCAATCCCCGGCCGCTGGCCTCGTCCCGGAACCGGGCCGGCAGGGGACGGTCGGCCGTGATCTGCAGGTCGCCCCCCAGCAGCTGGTGGGCATTCATGACCAGGGACTGGCGCACCCGGTCCGCGAAGAAGCCCACGCTGGTGACGCTGGTCACCGCCACGACGAGGGCCAGCGCCAGGGCGGTGAGTTCCCCGGTACGCCAGTCGCGCAGGAAGAAGCGCAGGAGCAGGCTCACGGCATCACCCCGCCACGATCCGGCCGGCGGCCAGACGCACCAGGCGGTGGCAGCGGGCGGCCAGATGCTCGTCGTGGGTGACCAGCACCAGGGTGGTGCCGGCCTCCGCGTTCAATTCGAACATGAGGTCGATGATGCCGGCGCCGGTGCCGGCATCCAGGTTGCCGGTAGGCTCGTCGGCCAGCAGCAGGCGGGGCCGCACCACGAAGGCCCGGGCCAGGGCCACGCGCTGCTGTTCGCCCCCGGAGAGGTGCTTGGGATAGTGGCGCAGGCGGTCGCCCAGGCCGACCCGCCGCAGCATCTGCCGCGCCTGGGCCTCGGCATCGGCGCCGCCGGCCAGCTCCAGGGGCAGCATCACGTTCTCCAGGGCCGTGAAGGCGGGCAGCAGCTGGAAGGACTGGAAGACAAAGCCGAGCAGCCGCGCCCTCAGGGCCGCGCGGCCGTCCTCGTCCAGGCCCACCAGGTCTGTGCCGTCCAGCAGGACCTGCCCGGCGCTGGGAATGTCCAGCCCGGCCATGAGGCCCAGCAGGGTGGATTTCCCGGACCCGGAGGCGCCGACGATGGCGACCGCTTCTCCCGCACGGGCGCTGAAGTTGATATCGTCCAGGATGGTGAGGGGGGCCGCGCCGCCGGGCACCACCTTGGCGAGACCCCGCGTCTGAACGATTGCCCGATCCTGTTCTCCAATGTCCATGCGCATCTTCCTGTTCTGGCTCTATTGCCTGGTTGCCATCCCGGCGGCCCATGCCGCGGGAGGCACCATCCTGGTGTTCGGCGACAGCCTCTCGGCGGCCTACGGCCTGCCCCGCCAGCAGGGCTGGGTCACGCTACTGGAGGAACGCCTGCGGCAGGATAAGTTCACGCACCGCGTCGTCAATGCCAGTATCAGCGGCGAGACCAGCGCCGGCGGCCTGTCCCGCATCGGACGGGCGCTGGAGCAGCATCGACCGGCGCTCCTGATCCTCGCCCTGGGGGGCAACGACGGCCTGCGCGGACTGCCCGTCTCCCAGATGCAGACCAACCTGGACGG
This sequence comes from Thiobacillus sp., assembly GCA_024235835.1. Lineage (NCBI taxonomy): Bacteria > Pseudomonadati > Pseudomonadota > Betaproteobacteria > Nitrosomonadales > Thiobacillaceae > Thiobacillus > Thiobacillus sp. The sequence goes on from JACKLQ010000001.1 coordinate 1,365,299, forward strand.
CATCATCCGGGCCGCGCAGCGGCGCCGGGTCAAGGTCTTGCTGCTGGGCGTGCGCATGCCGCCCAACTACGGCCCGGCCTATACCCGCGAATTCACCGCGTCCTTCGCCGCCCTCGCCGGGAAGCACCGCACCGCCTTCGCGCCCTTCCTGCTGGAAGGCTTCGCCGACCGGCCCGAGTACTTCCTGGATGACGGTGTTCACCCCAACGCCGCGGCCCAGCCCCTGATCCTGGAAACCGTCTGGAGGCAGCTCAGGCCCCTGCTCGGGCGCTGAGGCAGTCACGGATACAGGGCCAGGCGGGCCAGGCAGACGTCCGCCTGCATCTCCCGGCCGATGGCCACCAGGCCCAGCCGCCTCAGACTGCCCAGGTCCAGGGGCCGGTCGATGCGGTAGGGCCGGAACGCGCTGAAGGGCAGGCGCAGGGTCTGCCAGCGGTCCGCTGCCACGAAGCCGGCACGGTAGGACTGCCAGACGATGCGGGTATCGGCCGTGCGCAGGTGGAGGTTGTAGCCCTCGCCGTTACCGCGCACCTCCAGCTCGATGCCGGCCCATCCCCGGGCGTCCAGGGTACCGGAGGGATCCAGGTCCAGGCTGGCCTGCAGGAAACCGCCGTCGTTCTCCAGGCTGACCGAGCCGGAAAGCCGCAGGCAGGGCCGGCCGTCCAGGGTTGCCGGGACGAGCCGGCCGTCGGACACGCCGCCCATCACCCGGTCGGAGATCAGCCGCCAGGCGGTGCCCCGGGCGGACTCCAGGCCGGGATGGCGGCGGTCCTCGATGATCAGGGCTTCAGCCATGGCGGGAAACGCTGTGCCCAGGCACAGCGGCAGGAAGGCGAACACGAAGGATCTGATGGATCGGCAACGAAACAACCTTTCCTTCTCTCTCCATGGGGGATAGCTCAGGGGCGGGGGGGCGGGGGGACAGGCGGCCGTCAGAACCCGCCCCCGCCCTCGCCCAGCCTCGCCGCCCGCTCCCGCCGGGAGAGGGTCAAGCTGCGGTCTTCGGCAGACACGCCGGGGTTGGCCATGCCTGCCGGATTCACTGGCGCCGCTCAGGTGCCCAGGCGCGGGGCGCCCGCGGGATCGCACTTGCCCTTGGATGCGGGCGCCGGCAGGGTGACGCTCACCGTGGCGGGCTTGCCTTCCCGCATCAGCTTGACGTCCAGGCTCTTGCCCGACTCCGCCTTGCGCACCAGCCAGCGCAGGCGGTCGCCGGACAGCACCGGCTTGCCGGCGAACTCGGTGATCAGATCGCCGGCCTGGATCCCCGCGGCGGCGGCAGGGCTGTCGGCCTGCACCTTCTCCACGTTCACGCCGTAGCCCACATTCGCCGCGTCCAGCATGGCGTTGGGCAGGTCGCTGATGTAGACGCCCAGGGCCTTGCCGGCCATGGGCGGCACCTCGGCCGGTCCCCTGGCGTGGGGGCAATCGGCCATGCCGGGGTGATGGCCCGGGTAGCCCTGACAGGCGGGATGGCCATAGCCCATGCCGGGGTAGCCGCGCCAATGATCGGCGGCCGCGGGTGCCGTCAGCGCCAGGGTGACGGCCATGGCGGCCAGGCCCCGGCCCAGGGAGGTCTGCAAGCGGTAAGACATGTTCACTCTCCTTGAAACGCAAAATGGTCGTTCGGCCGAAGTGCCGAACTGTGCCATTGGTGAGGTTTTGCCCCGTCCAGGTTCCCGCCCATCGCGCTCGAAGAGACGAGGCCGACGGGAGCGACGGGAGCGACGAACAGCCCTCCTTGCCCGGATGCCGGGGATGCCCCATGCTCGCGCCCGACCGCAAGAAATCCCTCCCTGCCATGGCCATCGAGCACCTCGCCTACCTCAGCACCGCCGCCCCCACCGTCACTGAAGACGAGATCCGCCGGATCCTGGAGCAATCCCGCCGCAACAACCCGGCCGCCCGCATCACGGGCCACTTGCAGTGCCATGGCGGCTGTTTCTTCCAGGTGCTGGAAGGCCCGGCGGCATCCCTGGACGGCCTGCTGGCGAAGCTGCTGGCCGACCCCCGCCACTTCGACCTGCGGGTGCTCTACCGGGAACCCCTGGAGCGGCGCCATTTCGCCGACTGGAGCATGGGCTACGGCCCCTGCCATGGGGAAACGGACGACGCAGACCACGTGCAGAGGCTGCTGAACCTGCGGGACGCCCCTTCCCCCAGTACCCAGCGCGTGCTGGGGGTGTTCTTCTCTCTGCTGGAGGAAAATGTCGAAGAGCGATAGACGCATCGCTTCGAAGTTTTTTCCCAAAGCCATGCCCGTCAGTTCAGGTCCAGGGCATGGGTCTTGAGCATGGCAAGGTCCACGGTGTTCAGGGCCCGCGCATGGGTGGCCTGAAGCAGGAGGGGGGGTGCCACCCCGGCCTTGAGGGCCTCCAGCCAGCGGGCGGCACACAGGCACCAGCGGTCTCCGGGCTTGAGGCCGGGAAATCCCATCTCGGGCCGTGGCGTGGCCAGATCATTGCCCCGGGCCCGGCTGAAGGCGATGAATTCGGCGGTGACCTGGGCGCACACGGTGTGGGATCCCCGGTCCTCGGGGCCGGTGTCGCAGCATCCGCTGCGGGTGAAGCCGGTGAGGGGCTCCAGGGAACAGGTTTCCAGGGGGAAGCCCAGCACGTTCACGGCGCCGTCCCTGGCTTCATCAGGTGTCTCGTCATCCATGGCCCGCCTCCCCGGCCGCGTCCAGGATGGTGCGGGGCATGCCCGCCACGGCGCCCAGGTGGCGCACCAGGCGCACGTTCACCTGGGGATGGCGTTCCGAGAATTCCAGCACGGCCTCGGGAATGTCCACGGCCACGTGGGTCCCCGCCGCCAGGAAGTAGGGAAACACGATGATCTCCCGTGCCCCCAGGGCCACGCAGCGTTCCAGCCCCGCCGGGATGGAGGGCTCGGCCAGCTCCAGGAAGGCGGCCTCCACGTGGTCGATGCCAGGCGAGCGCAGGTCCCGCACCCGTTGGGCCAGGGCGCGCACTTCGTCGTTGGACGCGACGCGGCGGCTGCCGTGGGCAACAATGAGCAGGTGCCGGTGTCCCATGGGACCCTCCTTCAGTTGATGCTGCCGGTGATGGGGTTGTCGGCGATGTCGTCGAAGATGGCCTTGAGGCCAGCGGAGTTCACCCCGCCATGCATCTCGGTGCCCAGATATTCCGCCTTGTTGGCCTCGGACTCGAAATAGATCTTCATCTCGCCGCTGCCCTGGCCTTCGATGACGAAGGGGGCGTGGGCCAGGTCGGTGACGTCGTTGAGGGTGATGGGGTCCTTGGTCACGGTCATCATGGCGATTCCTTTCTGGGGTGGGTGTTAGGAGGCACCGGCGAGCCGCCTCGCCAGCCGGGCCTGGCCAGGAGCATCTGCACCGTGCCGATGTCCCGCTCCCGGAATCCGCCCTCGCAGTAGCAAAGGTAGAAGTCCCACATGCGGATGAAGCGCTCGTCGAAGCCCAGGGCGCGCACGGCGTCGAGTTGTTGCAGGAAGCTCGCGCGCCACCGGGCCAGGGTCTCCGCGTAATGGGGACCGATGTCCTCCAGATGCACGGCGCGCAGGTCCGAAGCCCGGGTCATGGCGTTGGCCAGGGCAGTCACGCTGGGCAGGAAGCCGCCGGGAAAGATGTGCTTCTGGATGAAGTCCACCCCCCGCAAGGCCTGCTCGTAGCGCTGGTCGGCGATGGTGATGGCCTGCAGCAGCATGGCCCCTTCGGGTTTGAGCAGGCGACTGCATTGCCGGAAGTAAGTCCCCAGGTGCTCCGCCCCCACCGCCTCCACCATTTCTATGGACACCAGCTTGTCGTACTGCCCCTCCAGGTCGCGATAGTCAGTCAGGAGCACATTCACTCGGCTTTCCAGCCCTGCCGCCGCGATCCGCCTTCGCGCCAGGTCGTATTGCCGACGGGAAATGGTGGCGGTGGTGATACGGCAACCATGGCGACCAGCGGCATGGAGGGCGAAGCCGCCCCAGCCGGTGCCGATTTCCAGTACGTGGTCATCCGGCCCCAGGTCCAGCTTCCTGCAGATGCGCTCCAGCTTGGCGACGGAGGCCTGGGCCAGGCCCAAGTCCGGTGCCTCGAACACGGCGCAGGAATACATCATCGTCTCGTCCAGCCAAAGCCGGTAAAAGTCGTTGCCCAGGTCGTAATGGGCGGCGATGTTGCGGCGGCTGCCGGCGCGGGTGTTGCGATTGAACCGGTGCAGCAGGCCACGCAGGGGGGCGGAGAGTCGGGCCACCCCCCCTTCCATGCCGTCCAGCACTGCCCTGTTGCGCAGCAGCAGGCCCATGAGCCCGACCAGGTCGTCGCAGCGCCACATGCCATCCATGTAGGCCTCACCCGCTCCCACGCTGCCGCCGAAGGCCACATCGCCCCAGAATGCGGGGTCCAGCACCTCCACCCTGGACTCAGGACCACTGACGCCAAGGCGCCAAGTCTTTCCGTTTTCCCTGATCACCAGGCGTCCCGTGCGCATCCCCGCCAGGCGGGCCAGCACGACCCGCCTGGCCAGATTGGCAAGGAATCCGTCCTTGCCCGAACCGGTCCCTTGGCCGGACAGGGCGTGGTGATCCAGGGCGCTGGAGTGAAGGGTCTCTTCGTTCATGCGGGCCGCTCGCTGCTGGAAGGGGTGGGAGACGGATGGTCGAACACGGGCGTGCCCTTCAGCCACAGCCGCAGGGCCTGCCAGTAGATGCCCAGCACCACCTGGCCGGTCATGAAGGGAAAACGCGCCAGGGCCCGGGCCAGGTTGGCGCCGGTGAGGGGGCGCCGGCGCAGGCTCAGGGTGGCGTCGAACACCCGCCGGCCCCGGTCCAGGTCCTCCAGGTGGGCCACCAGGCTGACCCCGGGCCGGGTCAGGCGCCAGGCGTACTCCAGGTCCATGGGCAGGAAGGGCGAGACGTGGAAGGCCTTGGGGGTGCGGAAGCGGGGCTTGTCCGGCGTGCCCCCGCTGGCATCCATGGGCAGGACGTAGACGTGGCGCTCCTTCCAGGGGGTGTTGGTCACCTCTGCGACGATGGCCTCCAGGGTTTCACCGTCCTCGCCGTAGCAGTAATAGAAACTCACCGGGTTGAAGCCATAACCGAAGTAGCGTGGATGGGTGAGCAGGCGGATGGGGCCGCCGGGGCGACGCCCGGTCTGGCGGGCCACCTCCCGTCGCACCGCCTCGTCCAGGGGCAGGGCCGGGTCGCCCAGGTGGTCGGCGCGGCGGAAGGAGGCCAGGTTGGGCCGGTCCACGGACCATAGCCAGCGGCCCGCGAAAACCCGGTCCAGTTCCGCCAGATCCAGCCACAACAGGTTGAGGCGGTAGGCGAAGGCATGGGGCCGTGGCGAAAGGCCTTCCACCGCGTGACGGCGGTGCCTTACCCAGCCTTCGTAGATGGCGCTGTGCAGAATTTCAGGGGAGCCGGCTGCCGGAGACATGGTCCTGTTCACGCCGCCTGTCGAACCCGCAGGTGCAGGCGATCCTCATCGAAGTGGCGCAGGGCATCCAGGGCGCTCACCACCCCGTCCTCGTGGAAGCCGTTGCGCCACCAGGCGCCGCAGTAGTAGGTCCGACGGGTGCCGTCGATCTCCCGGTGGCGCAGCTGGGCGGCCACCCCGGCGGGCGTGAACAGGGGGTGGTGGTAGGTCATGGAGGCGATCACCTTGTCCGGATCGATGCGCTCCGTGGCGTTCAGGGTGACGCACAGGGTCTCCGGGGCATCCAGGCCCTGGAGGATGTTCATGTCGTAGGTGAGGCTGACGCGGCCGCCAGGCCCCTCGGGCATGAGGTAGTTCCAGGCCGCCCATGCCAGTCGTCGCTTCGGCAGCAAGCGGGTGTCGGTGTGCAGCACCGCGTCATTGGCCTGGTAGGGAATGGCGGACAGCACCGCCTGCTCCGCGGGCGTGGGGTCGGCCAGCAGGGCCAGAGCCTGGTCGCTGTGGCAGGCCAGGAACACCGCATCGAAGCGCTCGGTGCCCTGGTCCGTATGCAGCGACACGTGGTCGTGAAAACGGCTTACGGCCCGAATGGGCCTGCGGGTCTGCACCCGTTCCCGGAAGGGCGCGACCAGGCGCTCCACATAGGACCTGGACCCGCCCTGGATCACCCGCCAGGCGGGCCGGTCGGTGACAGACAGCAGGCCGTGGTTCATGAAGAAGCCCACGAAGAACCGCGCCGGGAAATCCAGCATGCGGGCCGGATCCGTGGACCAGATGGCCGCCCCCATGGGCATGATGTAGTAGTCCCGGAACATGGCCCCGTAGCCCCCCCGCTCCAGGTACGCCCCCAGGCTCACCTCCGTTCCGTCCGCCTTGAGCAGGTCGGGGGCCTCCCGGTTGAAGCGCAGCACATCCCCCAGCATGCCCCAGAAGCGGGGCCGAAGCAGGTTGCTGCGCTGGGCGAACAGGGCGTTCAGGCCGGTGCCGTTGTATTCCAGGCCGGAGCTTCCGCAACTGACGCTGAAGCTCATGTCGCTGTCCTGGCTTTCCACCCCCAGGTCCGCCAGCAACTGGGTGAAATGGGGGTAGGTACGGTGATTGAAGACGATGAAGCCGGTGTCCACGGCGTAGTGCCGCCCGCCCAGGTCCACGTCATGGGTGCGCACGTGGCCGCCCACGTGGCCGCCGGCCTCGAACACGGTGAAGTCATGCTCCGGAAACAGGTGGTGGGCGACCGTCAATCCCGCGATGCCGCTGCCGACGATGGCGATCTTCATGGCGCGTAGCCTCCCCGCTGGGGGACGCGCCGCAGTTTCGTGACGTCGTAGCCCCAGGCGGCGATGCGCGCCTCGATGTCCCGGTACTGTGCCTCGGGAATCAGGGGGGCACGTGCCATGACCCAGACGTAGTCCCGCTTCTGGCGGGCAATGACGGTGACGCCGTAGTCCTCGCTCAGGTATGTGATGCGGTAGTCCGCCTTGATGGGCCAGATGAACTGCATGCCCCACACCGCGTTGCCGGTCTTTTCCACCACGAAGCCGGTGGGGGTCATGCGGCGGGGCTCGCCGTCGAAGCTGCCCTCCCGGAAGGTGAAGGTGGTGACCACGGAGCCGTCCGTATTCAGCCTGTAGGACTCCACGGCATTCCAGGCATTGCGTTCCGGGAAGGTAGGGAGATGGGCGATGACGTACCAGTCGCCCATGAAACGCTCCAGGTCCACCTGGGCCACCGGTTCCATGGGCGGCAGGGGCGTGGTCTGGCAGCCGGCCAGCAGTCCGGCGCCCACGAGGGCCACCCAGGGTTTCATCTCAAGGCCTCCCCAACGGATTTCGCCTGTTCACTCCGGCGGGGCCAGGGGAAGAAGGCGCTGGTGCGGGCGACATAGTCGCGGTAGGCGGGACGCCGCTCCACCATGTCCTGCTCCAGCAGGGTCACGCCCGAGACCCGCAGCAGCAAGACGGTCATCAGCAGGGGCGAGACGATGGTCCAGAGACCGCCGGCTGCCAGGGCGACAAGCCAGGCGCCCCACCAGACGCAGAACTCGCCGAAATAGTTGGGATGGCGGCTATAGCGCCAGAGGCCCCGGTCCATGACCCGGCCCGCGTTGGCAGGATCGGCCTTGAAGCGGGCAAGTTGCCAGTCCGCTAGGCCTTCGTGGGCCAGGCCGAACAGCCAAAGACAGGCCCCAGCCCAGTCCAGGGGACCCAGGGGCGCATCCCCGGACAGGGCGGCCATGAGGGGCAGGGCCACGACCCAGGCCAGCACCGCCTGCAGGCCGAACACCAGGTACAGGCTCTTGAATGCGAAACGGGGCTGGTTGCGGGCGCGGATGGCCTGGTAGCGACGGTCCTCCCCATGCCCCCGGTTGCGCCAGGTGATATGGCTGGACAGGCGCAGGGCCCAGAGGGTGGAAAGCCCCAGGACCAGCGCCTCCCGGGGGCCGACCTGTGGCGCGGCCAGGGCGTAGGCCCAGCCGCCCAGGGCGATCATCACCGCCCAGAGGCTGTCGACGATGCTCACATCACGCCGCGGGAGGCTCACCAGCCAGGTAGCCACGGCAGCCAGGACGATCCAGCCCAGGGCCAGCAGGGCAATATTCCAGGCAAAGCCGGCGTTCATGGCTCGTCCACCCGAGCCAAGGCCGATGCGGCCCACAACAACATGGGTGTCAACAGGGCCCAGGCGGCCGCAAGCACGGCCAGGGCGACGGGGGCATTCAGGAATGTCATGGCCCCCAGCTCCGCGCCACCCCAATAGGCGGCGGGACCGCCCACGCCGCCGAGCCCGGCGGCCAGCCAGGTACGGCCCTGCAGGGGGCGCAGGGACACGTTCAGGGTGGTGGCGAAGTTAGCCCACAAGGCGGCCATCCACATGGGGGCCATCCATACAGCCATGCCTTCGCCGGCGAAGGCCACCCAGCCGCTGGCCTGGAGCAGGCTGTCGAAGGCCAGGCCGGCCAGCATGGCAAGGCCCAACAGGATCGCTTCGCTTCGGTATGGCCGCACCCACCGCAGATGACCGGTCACCAGGGCAGACACCACTACCAGCCCCCACTCTGGCTGTCCCCTGGATGCCGTGAGCACCACGGCCCACCAGCCGGCCTGGAAAGCCATCAGGTTGACCAGCCAGGCCGGCGGGTACACGGCCGCGTTCCGGCGCAGTCCGTCGGCGAACATCAGTCGCGCCCCTCCGGGCGCAGGTACAGGTAATGCCCGACCCACCATTGCTGTCCCTGGTCATAGCCGAACAGTTCGGCGCAGGCCATGAAGAAGATGCGCCAGCGCTGCCACCAAAGCTGGGCCTGTTCGGTGCCGTAGGTCTCGGCCAGGATGGGCATGACAGCTGCTCTATGGCTGTCCATGGCCTCAAGCCAGGCGTTGAGCGTGCGTTCGTAGTGGCGACCGTCCCAGCGCCAGCGTCGCACCAGTTTCATGTGATCCTGGAAGCGCAGGGGCAAATCGTCGCTGGGCATCAATCCGCCGCTGAAGAAGTGGCGACCCATCCAGTCCGTGGGCCCCTGTTCCTCGAAGAAATAGGGCGTGGACCGGTGGCAGAACACATGCAGGAGGAACCGTCCTTCCGGCCGCAGCCAGCCATGCACCCGGGCGATCAGGGCGCGCCAGTTGCGCATGTGCTCGAACATCTCCACCGAGACCACGCGGTCGAAACGCTCCGAAATGTCGAAGTCGTTCATGTCCGCGGTGACCACCCGCAGGTTGGCCAAGCCCATGGCTTTGGCCCGGGACTCGACGAATGCCTTCTGGGAGCGGGAATTTGAAACTGCGGTGATGCGGGCGGCAGGATAGCTCTGCGCCATCCAGAGACTCAGGGACCCCCAGCCGCATCCCAGTTCCAGGATGTCCTGGCCGTCGGCCAGGCCGGCATGCTCGCAGGTCAGGGCCAGGGCCTTCGCCTCCGCCTGGGACAGGTCCGTCACGCCTTCGCCCCAGTGGCAGGCGCTGTACTTGCGTCGTGGACCCAGCACCTTTTCGAAGAAGGCTGCCGGCACCTCGTAATGCTGCGCGTTGGCCTGTTCCGGCACCAGGGCTATGGGGCCTGCATCCATGCCCCGGATCAGCTCCTCGGCTGCCTCCGCGGCGACGCCGCAGTCCCCGGCCTGGATCTCTTCCAGGCGCTGGGCCAGCAAGCGCCGTATGCCCTGGCGGATCACCGTATCGGGGACCAGACCCTGCTCCACCCAGCTGATGGCCATGCGTGCGGCTGTGGTCATGGGCGTTCCTTGTCTTTCCGTTGGTCCAGGATGTCGTGATGGGTTCAGGTGGTCCGCTTCACCACGCGACGGGCATCCAGCATCCGGGTCAGTTCCTGCATCAGGCGCCGGTCGTCAGGAGCGACGGCGGACTCGAAGCTCAGTACACGGTTGCCGTCCCTGTCGATCAGATACTTGTGGAAATTCCAGCGGGGCTGTTGGCCGGTGCGACGGTGCAGTTCGGCATACAGGGTGCTGCGCCCCTTCCCTACCACCCTCGTCTTCTCGAACATGGGGAATTCCACCCCGTAGGTCAGGCGGCAGAACGTTGCGATCTGCTTGTTGCTGCCCGGTTCCTGGCCACCAAAGTCGTTGGAGGGGAAGCCCAGCACCACCAGGCCCCGGTCCTTGTATTTCCGGTAGAGGGCCTCCAGTGGGGCATATTGGTCCGTGAAGCCGCAGTAGCTGGCTGTGTTGACCACCAGCACCACATTGCCCGCGTAGCGACACAAATCCTGGGACTCGCCGGTCTGCAAGCTGCCGAAGGTATGACGCAGCACCTGGGGGCAATCCCCGGCCCGGGCCTGGAATGCCAGCAATGTCGCCGCCAACAGCAGCACAAAGGTAGCCAGGTAGGGGACCGCAGTGAGGTGATGAAGCGGGACCAGCTTGGACAAATAGCGTGTTTTCATTTGATTGTCCTGGACAAAAGTGCAATTGACTCTAAGATAGGCACATCAAAATCAATTGTCAATTAATTTGTCCAGGACAAATGGATACCCAAGCGCCATCCCTGAACATCACCGCCGTGGAGCGGGAAACCGGAATCTCCAAGGACGTGCTGCGCAAGTGGGAAACCCGGTACGGCTTCCCGACGCCTCTGCGGGACGCCAACGGCGAACGCCTGTATCCGACGGACCAGGTGGTGCGCCTGCGCCTCATCAAGCGGCTCATGGATGCGGGCTTGAGGCCTTCGAAGCTGGTGGGGCGCCCCGACGAGGAACTCCAGGCCCTGAGCTCACGCCCTGTCATGGCAGCCGAACCCGAAGGACCCGGACAGGCGTTCATCTCCGAGGCCCTGGACCTGCTCGGACAGCACGATCTGAAGGCCCTCAGACGACTGCTCTCCCGGCAGTTGCAACAGCAAGGACTTCGAATTTTTGTCCAGGACAAGGTTGGCCCCTTGTCCCAGGCCGTGGGAGAGGCCTGGTCCAGGGGAAACCTGGAAATCCATGAGGAACACCTGTACACGGAGGTGGTTCAGGATCTGTTGCGGGGTGCCCAGAACCCCCTCAACGACCCGGAGGGACGACCTCGCCTGCTGCTCACGACCTTGCCTGGCGAGGCCCACAGCCTGGGCCTGCTCATGGTGGCCTCGGTGCTGGTCCTGGGGGGTGCCCACTGTATATCCCTGGGGGCCCAGACTCCGACGGACGACATCCGCAAGGCGGCCCGGGCCCACGAAGTGGACGCCGTGGTGCTGTCCTTCAGCGCCGCCTTTGCCCGGCGCCGGATTCCCGCCGCCCTGGCGGAACTGAGGCAGCGGCTGGCCGCTGAGGTGGAGATCTGGGCCGGTGGCGCCGGCACCGCACGCCTCGCCCACCAGGGGGAGGGCATCCGCCTGCTGCCTGACCTGGCGCAGGCCGAGGAGGCCCTGGGCCTCTGGCGCGGGTCCAGGGGAGGTCCCGCCGCCTGAACCCGGCCCCGTTACTGCCCCGGCTCAGGGCAGATCGATGGTGGGAATCTCGATGGCCGGTGCCCCGCCCCGGCCATGGGCCGTGGAAGCTGAGGTAGTGAAACCTTCCTCGTCCCCCCGCTCCGCCAGCAGGTGCAGTTGCCTGGGGGAATCGGAATTGGCCTTGGCCTCCTCGAAATCGATCCGTCCCTCCCGGTAGAGTCGGATGAGGGCGTAGTCGAAGCTCTGCAACTCGGGCGAGTGGCCTTCCTCGATGATCTCCCGGATCTCTCCCATGCGGTTGTCCCGGATCAGTTCCCTCAGGTGGTAATCCACGCTGAACACCTCCACGGCGGGGATGCGGGCCCCCTCCCTGGTGCGCACCAGGCGCTGGGCCACGATGGCCACCAGGCAGGAAGCCAGGTCGAAAAGCACCGCGCCGCGGGTTTCCAGGGGAAAGAAGCTGATGATCCGGGTAAGGGCCTGGTAACTGTTGATGGCGTGGAGCGTGGAGAGGCAGAAATGGCCGGTATTGGCGTAGCCGATCACCTGCTCCATGGTGTGCCGTTCCCGGATCTCCCCCACCATGATCATGTCCGGCGACTCTCGCAAGCCGTTGATCAGGGCCACGTCGTAGGAGTCCGTGTCGGTACCCACCTCCCGCTGGTTCACCAGGGATTTCTTGTGGCTGAAGACGTACTCGACGGGATCTTCCACGGTAAGGATGTGGCCTTCCAGTAGGGTGTTGCGGTGCTCGATCATGGAGGCCATGGTGGTGGTCTTGCCGGAACCGGCCGCCCCCACCACCAGGACAAGCCCCCGCCGCTCCAGGGCCAGGCGTTCCAGTGGCGCCGGCATGCCGAGATCGGCCAGGGCCGGGATGACGGGGTCCAGCCGCCGCGCCACCAGGGCCACCGACCCCCGTTGCTGGAACACGTTGACGCGGAAGCGGCCCACGCCGGGAATGCCGTAGCCGAAGTTCATCTCCCGGGTTTCCTCGAAGCGCCGGATCTGCTCCGGGTTCATGAGCTCATAGGCCAGTTGCCTGGCGTCGTCGGCAGACAGTTCGGGCAGGCTGGTGGGCCGCACGCGGCCATCGATCTTCAGGCTGACCTTGGCACCCGCCGTAATGAACAGGTCGGACGCCTCTTTCTGCACCATGGCGTGCAGCAGTTGGACAATGCTGGTCACGGCCCCTCGCTTCAATGATCAGGGAGGGATGTAACGTACCACTTTCCGCGCCAGGCGGGCTGCCGCCTCAGGGGCGAAATGCTCAGCCCACCACCTGGTAGTACAGGTTCTGGGGATGGTTGGCCTGGGCGAAGAAGAACCAGCGCTCGAACAGCAGGCCCAGGTACTGCACGCCGAAGCCCGCCGCCAGCAGGGCCGGCGCATCCTCCAGCATGCCGGCCCAGATGAGGGCCACGGGCACGGGAAACACCAGCACCAGGAAAATCCACTTCACCGACTTCATGAAGGCCAGGGTGCGGCCGTGGAAGTACTCGCGGGTGTTGTAGGAGCCACCCATCATGCCCATGGAGCGCTGCTGCACCTTGTTGTGGCGCACGCCGATGGCGCTCTGCACCGTGGACCGGGCCTTGAGGCGGGCGTTGCGGATGAGGGCCGCAACCCGGAACACCAGGGCCGCCACGGTGAGGGTGATGGCCCAGCCGGCATGGAAGGGCATCAGCTCGGGGGCGGTACGGGCGGAGAAGGCGGCGGCGAAGCTGAAGCCGGAGGCGGTACCCAGCAGGAAGTAATTGAAGGGGGTGAGGGGGGTGGCCCATTCCTGCAGGAACTTGATGGCGGCGTAGATCATGCCCGTGCACAGGAACAGCACCAGGGTGGCGATGACCCCCAGCACGCCGATGCTCAGGGCCACCTGGCCGGGCAGGCCCAGGCCGTACAGATCCATCTCCAGGCCCAGGCCATTCACCATCACGTAGAGGAAGATCAGGCCCATGACCGCCGGCAGGACGATGACCTCACGGGACAGCCAGGAGGTGCGCCACATGGCGGCGGCCCGCCAGGCCCGTTCCGGGTGGCCCAGGTGGAAGAAGGAGGCCACCAGACCCAGGCCCAGGAAGCCCAGGGCGATGGCCCCGCCCAGGGCGTAGTAATCGCCCCCCTGGGCCGGCAGCACATTCACCACCGTGTAGGCCTGGCTGGAAAACAGGGCCAGGAACAGGCCCTGGCCCACGCCGATGAGGGTGGTCAGAAAAATTACCGAGAATGCCGGATGCATCTTTACTCCAAAAACAGTTGTCAGTCTGCAGTCATCAGTCGGCAGAAATGCAGTTTGTCGTTGCTGATAACTGCCGACTGCCTGCTGCCGACTTGGTTTTACATGAGCCAATCGTCGAGGGTGGCTTCCTTGCTGACCTCGTGGCGGATGTCCTCTTTCTTGAGGGGGTTGTCGGCCCGCACCAGTTCGTCCTCGTGGATGCGCAGTTTGGTCTTGCGCCGGGGTAGGTAATGGTTGGCCGGCTTGGTGCCCCACTCGGGCATGAGCTGGTAACCGCCGTTCTCGCGGATGGCCAGGGAGACCTCGGAATCCGGGTCGTGCACGTCGCCGAACAGCCGCGCGCTGGTGGGGCAGGAGATGACGCAGGCGGGCTTGCGCCGGTCCTCGGGAATCGAGACGTCGTAGATGCGGTCCACGCACAGGGTGCACTTCTTCATCACCTTCTGCTGCTCGTCGAACTCCCGGGCGCCGTAGGGGCAGGCCCAGGAGCAGTACTTGCAGCCGATGCACTTGTCGTAGTCCACCAGGACGATGCCGTCCGACTGGCGCTTGTAGGACGCGCCCGTGGGGCACACCGGCACGCAGGGGGCGTCCTCGCAATGGAGGCAGGACTTGGGAAAGTGGATGGTCTCCGTGCAGGGGAACTCGCCCACCTCGAAGGTCTGCACCCGGTTGAAGAAGGTGCCCGTGGGGTCCTTGCCGTAGGGGTTGTCGTCGAACAGGGGGCCGGCCTGGCCGGAGGTGTTCCACTGCTTGCAGGAGGTCACGCAGGCATGGCAGCCCACGCAGACGTTGAGGTCGATGACCAGGGCCAACTGGGTCATGTTACCTCCCGTAGAACCGCCTCAAGGGAGGCAACCACCCCCTCGGGGGGCAGCGAATGAATATGAGTGTGGGGGCCGCTCATCACAGGCCTCCTTTCATGAACTTGCCGGCGAAGTAGTTCAGCCACTTCTGCCGCTTGGGCGTGCCCGGCGCGGAGGGCACGGCCGGGAACTGGGGCCAGGTCTCGCCCTGCTCGTCATGGGCGGCCTTGTAGAGCCGCACCCGCACGTCGTACCAGGCGGCCTGGCCCGTGACCGGATCCGAGTTGGACAGGTGCTCCCCCGCCTCGGTGGCGGGCAGTTCCTCGGAGATCACATGGTTGAGCAGGAAGCCCTGCCTGCACTCGTTGGCCTTGGGGTCCAGGTTCCAGGCCCCGGCGGCCTTGCCGATGGCGTTCCAGGTCCACACCGTGCCCGGCTCCACCGCCTCCGACAGCCGCGCCATGCCCTTCACCCGGCCCCACTGGGATTCCACCCACACCCAGTCGTCGTCGGCAATACCCTGGGCCGCCGCCGTCTTCGGGTTCACGTACAGGTAGTTGTAGGCGTGGATCTGGCGCAGCCAGGCGTTCTGGCTATCCCAGCTGTGGTACATGGCCATGGGCCGCTGGGTCACGGCGTTCAGCGGATACTTGTGCTTGTCCGAGAGGGTGGCCTCCAGGGGCTCGTAGTAGAAGGGCAGCGGATCGAAGTAGGTGGCGATGCGCTGCTTCAGCCGCTCCGGCGGCTGGCGGCCGTCCCCCTTGCCCTGGGCGGCCAGGCGGAATTTCTGCAGCACCTCGGAGTAGATGTGGATGTTGATGGGCTCCGCGTGCCGGGTCATGCCGTGGGCCTGGGCCCATTGCAGGTAGCCCTGGTTCCAGTTGCGCATGTACTGGTAGGACTTGGGCATGTGGTAGTGGAAGACGCAGTTGTTCTGCTCGTACATCTGCCACTGGTTGGGGTTGGGCTCGCCCTTCATGGACTTCTCGCCCCCCAGGCCCCGCCAGCCCGCCAGGAAGCCGATGCCGGAACCCGGCGCGGTCTCGAAGTTGGTGATGAAGTCCGGGTAGTCCCGGTACTTGCGTTTGCCCTGGGCGTCCACGAAGGCGGGCAGTTTCAGGCGGGAGCCCAGCTCGATGAGCACCTCCTGGAAGGGCTTGCACTCGCCGGTGGGGGGCAGCACGGGGATGCGCACGGAATCCACCGGGCCGTCGAACTCGGAGATGGGCCGGTCCAGCATGGACATGGCGTCGTGACGCTCCAGGTAGGTGGTGTCCGGCAGGATCAGGTCGGCGAAGGCGGTCATCTCCGACTGGAAGGCATCGGCGACGATGATGAAGGGGATCTTGTGTTCCCCGTTCTCGTCCTTGTCGTTGAGCATCTTGCGCACCTCCACCGCGTTCATGGTGGAGTTCCAGCTCATGTTGGCCATGAAGATGAGCAGGGTGTCGATCTTGTAGGGATCGCCCCGCCAGGCGTTGGTGATGACGTTGTGCATCAGGCCGTGCACCGAGAGCGGGTATTCCCAGGAGAAGGCCTTGTCGATGCGCACCGGCTCGCCGTCCGCGTCCACGAACAGGTCGTCCGGGTCCGCGGGCCAGCCCAGGGGCATGCCGTTCAGGGGCGTGTCCGGCCGCACGTCCTCCGGACCCTTGGGCGTCTTGGGACACGGGGGGATGGGCCGGGGGAACGGCGCCTTGTGGCGGAAGCCGCCGGGCCGGTCGATGGTGCCCAGGATGGACATGAGGATGCCCAGGGCCCGGATGGTATGGAAACCGTTGGAGTGGGCGGCCAGGCCCCGCATGGCGTGGAAGGCCACCGGGTTGCCGGTGACGCTCTTGTGCTCGTTCTCCCACACGTCGGTCCAGGCGATGGGCAGCTCGATCTTCTGGTCCCGGGCCGTGACGCCCATCTCGTGGGCCAGGCGGCGGATGGTGTCGGCGGGAATGCCGGTGATGCTGGCGGCCCATTCCGGCGTGTAGTGCTCCACCCGCTCGGTGAGCAGCTGGAACGCCGGCTTCACGGGGGTGCCGTCCGACAGCGTGAATTCCCCCAGCAGGCGGGGGTCCACACCGGGGGTGTTGGTGCCCACGGGGCGGTCCATCTCCCGGTCCCACCACAGCTTGTTCTGGGGGTCGAAGCAGCCTTCCTCCGGCGGCACCTCGAAGCGCACGAACATGCCGTGCTCCGGGCTGTCCGGGTCCAGGTTCACCAGTTCGGCGGCGTTGGAGTACTGCACCAGGAAGTCCCGGTCGTAGAGGCCCTGCTTGATGATCTCGTGGATCAGGGCCAGGAGCAGGGCGCCGTCGGTGCCGGGCTTGATGGGAATCCATTCATCGGCGATGGCGGAATAGCCCGTGCGCACCGGGTTGATGGAGATGAAGCGGCCGCCGTTGCGCTTGAACTTGGACAGGGCGATCTTCATGGGGTTGGAGTGGTGGTCCTCCGCCGTGCCGATCATGACGAACAGCTTGGCCCGGTCCAGGTCCGGCCCGCCGAATTCCCAGAAGGAACCGCCGATGGTGTAGATGAGGCCCGCCGCCATGTTCACGGAGCAGAAGCCGCCGTGGGCCGCGTAGTTGGGGGTGCCGAACTGGCGCGCGAACAGGCCGGTCAGGGCCTGCATCTGGTCCCGGCCGGTGAACAGGGCAAATTTCTTGGGGTCCGTGGCGCGGATCCTGGCCAGGCGTTCCTCCACGATGCTGAAGGCCTCCTCCCAGGAGATGGGCTCGAACTCGCCGGCGCCCCGCTCGGCGCCCTGCTTGCGGCGCAACGGCCGGGTCAGGCGGCCGGGGGAGTACTGCTTCATGATGCCGGAAGAGCCCTTGGCGCACAGCACGCCCTGGTTCAGGGGATGTTCGCTGTTGCCTTCGATGAACCGTACCTGGCCGTTCTGCAAATGCACCTTGATGCCGCAGCGGCAGGCGCACATGTAGCAGGTGGTGGTGCGGACCTCTTCGTGAAGGGCGGAGGTGCCTTGTGTCATGTCTTGTCGTTCCAACTGCTGGCCGCCGAAACAGGCAAGCGGCCAATATAGTAAATAAGGATTTTCTCATTTACCGATAGTGCTTCAAACCTCCATTGCTACCAGGCGAAAAAAAAGCGGCACTGGGTGACCGTGCCGCTTCAGGGTTCGGCGGGAAATCCCCGCCGAGGCTTGCCAGGTTACTTGAACAGCGTGGTGGCCTCCGTCTCCTGCACGGGACGGCTGCGCAGGTCGCTGGTCATTTCCACGAAGAAGCGGTGATCCGCCGGCTTCACCGCCTTGGCGGTGACCTTCCAGGTGGCCGCGGCGCCGGGGGCCAGGGCCGGCAGGGGCGCGAACTCCACGGTGTTGCCGGTGGCGGTGCCCCCAGTGGCCCCTTCCGAGCCCACCAGGGCCATGCTGTCCTCCAGCACGGCCTTGATGCGCAGGTTCACGTCCGTGGCGGAACCCTGGTTGGTGGCGGTGATGACGTAGGTGGTCTCCTTGCCCACTTCCACCGGGTCGGTGATGTCCACCACCTCCAGCAGCACGGCGGGGATGCCCTTCACGTCGGTCTTGGCGCTGGCGGAAGCAGCGTCGGCGCAATAGGCGGTGGCACGGGTGGTGCTGGTGACCATGCCCAGATTGCCTACGCCCAGGGCCACGTTCAGCTCCCTGCTCTCGCCCGGCTTCAGGTCGGCCAGACGCCATACCACCTTGCCCGCCTCGGCCTTGCCGCCATCGCTGGCGCTGGCCAGGGAAGCACCGGCCGGCAGCATTTCTTCCACCACCACATCCTTGGCCACGGCATCGCCGGTGTTGGCCACCTTGATGGTGTAGGCCACGTCGCGGCCCAGCAGGATCTCATCGCGGCCGGACTTGGAGACTTCCAGCACGGGCTGGGTGACCTTGGTGCTGGCGGCGGCCTCGGCCTTAAGCTCGGGGCTGGCGCTGGCCACGGGCTTGAATTCATACGTGCCCGGGGACTTGGCAGCGAACATGGCATCCACGGTGCGGCTGGTGCCGGGGGCCAGGTCGCCCAAGGCGGCCACGCCCAATACAGTGCCGTCCTTGGCCATGAGGCCGTCCGGCGCATTGCCGGTGAGGGACGCGTCCTTGGAAGTGCCGGTGCCCGGGTTGCTGACCACATAGCGTACGGGGATGGGTTCGCAGCGCATCACCTCGACGGGGGCGGTCACCGTCAGGTTCAACTTGGGCTCCACCACGTTGAAGACCTGGCAGGAGGCCACGTCATAGGCCCCGCTGACGCAACTCTTGGCCGATGCGCCGGCAGGATAGGAGCCACGCACGACGATGTCCCGGGTTTCCTTGCCGGCCATCTCGCCCAGGTCCCATTGCAGGTTGTTGCCGTTGGACTGGGTGGTGGGAGGCGTGCTGCTGACCAGAGCAAAGCTGTCGCCGCATGCGTCGGAAACGGATACATCCTTGAGGGCGGAGGGAGTCAGGTTGGTAACCCTGAGCAGGTAGTCGAAGGGCTGACCTGCCACCACCTCCCGGGGGATCAGACGTTCCACCATGAGTCCACTGGACTCCTTCACCCCGGTGGGGACGTACAGGTAGCTGCGCAGCCAAGGATCCGCGGGAGCAGCCGCCTTGGGAGCGGCCTTCGGCGCCGGCTTGGCTGCCCGGGCCTCCGGGGCGGTGGGGCACTTGCCGTTCAGCAGCGCCTGACCGGGACAACCGATGGTCTGGTACAACTCGTAGCCCGTTGTCTTGCCGCTGGCGCTGGCAGGGTTGGCAGGGTTGTAGTAGGGCTCGGCCGCATGGACCTGAATGGCACCCGCCCAGACCAGGGCCGCTGCCAGGGAACTCAAGGAAACAAGGGACACACGCATGACTTCCTCCTGCGTTTTGTGGGTTACTGAAGATGCCCGACCGGGAATTCGGGCAGGCAGATGAACGTTCCCTAGGGGAAGGATTTTACAGGCGCCTACATTACCTCTCAAACCATGACAGGTCTGTGAGAGGTTTCACAGCGCATTCGATAATTTAGGCAAAAAACAGTTTAACCACCTTGTCGTCAGTCAAACACGGCGCCGCCAGGCACCGGAGTGGGCGAGGACGGGTAAAGCAGATCCACCAGCCAGAGGGAAATCTCCGGCACGTAGGTGATGAGCATCAGGTACACCAGCATGACCCCCACGAAGGGCAGGGCTGCCCTGGACACGCTGGTAAGGCCCATGTGGGACAGGTGGCTGGCCACGTAAAGGTTGAGGCCCACCGGCGGGGTGAGCATGCCGATCTCCATGTTCACAGTCATGATGATACCCAGGTGGATGGGGTCGATGCCCAGGGCCACGGCGATGGGCATGAACAGGGGGGCGAGAATCAGGATGATGGAACTGGGCTCCATGAACTGGCCCGCCAGCAGCAGGGTGATGTTGACGATGACCAGGAACTGCCAGGCCTCCAGGTTCATGTGGGTGACCCACTCGGCCAGGGCCTGGGGGATCTGCTCGGAGGTGAGCAGGAAGTTGAACAGGATGGCGTTGGTGATGATGTACAACAGCATGGCCGAGGTGTTGGCGCCGTGCAGCAGCACCTTGGGCACGTCCCGCAGCTTCAGGGTGCGGTAGATGACCGTGGCGCAGAGGAAGGCGTAGACCGCCGACACCGCCGCCGCCTCGGTGGGGGTGAAAATGCCGCCATAGATGCCGCCCATGACGATGACCACCAGCATCAGGCCCCAGAAGGCATCCAGGAAGGACTTCCACACCTCCTTGAGACTGGCCCGGGGCACCGTGGGGAACTTGTGCTTCTTGGCGTAGAGAAATGTCACCCCCATGAGCAGCATGCCCAGCATCATGCCGGGCACGATTCCCGCGACGAACAACTTGCCGGCGGACTCGGAAGTAGCCACCGCGTAGATGATCAGCACGATGGAGGGCGGGATGAGGATGCCCAGGGAGCCGGAACAGGCGATGACCCCGGTGGAGAACCCTTTGGGATAGCCCTGCTGCACCATGGCCGGCAGCATGAGGGAACCGATGGCCATCACCGTGGCCGGGCTGGAACCGGACAGGGTAGCGAAGAAGGCGCAGGCCACCACCGAGGCCATGGCCAGGCCGCCGGGCATCCACCCCACCAGGTTCACGGCGAAATTGATGATGCGCTTGGCCACGCCTCCGTCGGTGAGGAAGGCGCCGGCCAGCACGAAAAACGGCACCGCCATGATGGAGAAGCTCTCCAGGCCGGTGAACAGGCGCTGGGAGATGATGTTCACCGTCTGCATGTCGAAGGACGAGAAGCCCAGCAGGAACACCAGCACCGTCATGCCCAGGGCGATGGAAATGGGCGTGCCGGTGATGAGCATCAGGGTGAGGATGCCCATGATGATCGCGGCGGTCATTTGGCTAGCTCCTTCGCGCTCGTTTGCACGTTATCCAACGCGCCCTCGCGCAGGTCGGCGGTGGGACCGGCGGAGACCACCTCGCCCCGGAACAGGAAACGCACCAGGGACTGGATGAAGCGATAGCACATCAGGCCGGAGCCGAAAGGGATGGCCAGGTAGATGATCCACATGGGCCACTCCAGGTCGGGGGATATCTGGCCGGTCCCGTGGATGAACACCACCCAGCGGGCGCCGAAGAAGGCGATGACGCCGGTGAAGATGATGCCCAGTGAAATGCCGGTGATGATGAGCGCACGACGCCTGACACCCTCCACCTTGTTCACCACGTAGTCCACGCCCACGTGGATGCCGGTGCGCACGCCGTAGGCTGCACCGAACTTGGCCATCCAGATGAACAAGTAGATGGTGAGCTCAGTGGCCCAGGTGAAGCCGGTGCCGAAAAGGTAGCGCATGGCCACCGAGACGAAGGTCGTCAGGGTGGCCGCCGCCATGAAGGAGAGGATCAGCCACTCCTCCAGGTGGTCCAGGACACGGTTGATCATGGCCTGACCGCTTTACTTGCCCTTGCCTGCCTTCTCCACGTCTGCCGCCACCCGGTAGGCGGCCTGGATCATGTCGCGGCCGATCTTGTCCTCGAACTCCTTGTGCACCGGCAACAGGGCCTTCCACCAATTGATGCGATCCTCCAAGGACAGGACATGGACCTGGGTAGTGCCGGCCCTGCGCACGGCGGCCAGGGCATCGTCGTTCTCCTTCTTGGCGATGTCGCGCTCATACTCCGTGGCGTCCACCATGGCCTTTTCCAGGACCTTGCGGACATCGGCGGGCAGCCCCTCCCAGAAGGCCTTGTTGACGATGACGGCGTAGCCCAGGTAACCGTGCTGGGACAGGGTCAGGTGCTTCTGCACCTCATGCATCTTCTGGGTGTAGAGGTTGGAGATGGGGTTCTCGGTGCCGTCCACCACCCCCTGCTGCAAGGCGGAATAGACCTCGGAAAAGGCCATCACCTGGGGATTGGACCCCAGGGCCCGCATCTGTGCCTCCAGCACCTTGGAGGACTGGATGCGCATCTTCAGGCCCTTGAAATCAGCCACGGTACGCAGGGGCCGGTTGGCGCTCATGTGCTTGAAGCCGTTGTCCCAGAAGGCCAGGCCGACGATGCCCTTGGGCTCCAGCTGGCTGAACAGCTTCTTGCCGATGTCGCCATCCATCACGCGGTACAGGGTTTCCTTGTTGGGAAAGATGTAGGGCAGATCGAAGAGCTCGAAGGCCCGCACGCCCAGGGGACCGAACTTGGACAGGCTGGGAGCCAGCATCTGCACCGCGCCCAGTTGCAGGGCCTCCACTTCCTCACGGTCCTTGTAGAGCTGGGAGTTGGGGTAGACCTCCACCTTCACCCGGCCCTTGGTGCGTTCCTCGGCCAACCTCTTGAAGTGGTCCGCCGCCTTGCCCTTGGGGGTGTTGGGCGCCACCACGTGGGAAAATTTGATGACGATGGGTTCGGCGGCTTGAACAGCGGGGCTTGCCAGACCCAGGGCCAACCCTGTGACTAGGGCCAGCTTGACGAGGATATTGCGCACTTTCATGTCTTATCTCCTTTCAAACCCCGGTAGTCGGAGTAGTCATAATAGGCCCGAATTGCACCAATAAGGAACACCATGATCCGCATGAAGCTCCATTGGCAGGTACTCATCGCCCTCGCCATGGCCGTGCTGGCGGGCAGCGCCACCCGGCCGGACAGCCTGCTGGCTGGCATTTCGCCCCTGGCCATCTACGACTTCCTGGGCAGTCTTTTCCTCAACGCCCTGAAAATGCTCATCGTGCCCCTCATTGTGGCGTCCATCATCGCCGGCCTGGCCAACAACCGGACCACCGCCGGCCTGGGCCGCCTGGGGGGCAAGACCCTTGCCTGGTATCTGACCACCACCGCCCTGGCCGTGCTGGTGGGTTTGCTGGCAGTGAACCTGGTGCAGCCCGGCCTGGTGGACGGCCAACCGGCCAAGGACCTCCTGGGCCTGGCCGCCGAGACCGGAGCGGTGATGGAAAAGGTGGCGGGCCGGGACAGCGGCGACCTGGTGGAGATCCTGCTGCGCATGGTGCCCCCCAACATCGTCAGTGCCGCAGCGGAGGGGCAGATGCTTGGCCTCATCACCTTCAGCCTGCTGTTCGGCTACTTCATCACCCGCCTGCCCGAGGAACTGGGCCGCAGCCAGCGCAGCTTCTGGGAGGGCTTCGCCCAGGTCATGCTGAAGATCACCGAGCTGGTGATGAAGTTCGCCCCCATGGGCGTCTTCGGCCTGGTAGCCAAGGTGGTGGCCACGTCGGGCCTGGAGGCCTTCCGCCCCCTGGCAGGGTTCTTCTTCACCGTACTGGCGGCCCTGGCCATCCACATGTTCGTGGTGCTGCCCCTGCTGCTTAAGTTCGTGGGAGGGGTGAGTCCCCTGCGCCATTTCCAGGCCATGTCCCCGGCCCTGCTAACGGCCTTTTCAACCGCCTCCTCCTCCGCCACCCTGCCCCTCACCATGGACTGCGTGGAGAAGCGCGCGGGGGTTTCGGAACGCACCTCCTCCTTCATCCTGCCCCTGGGGGCCACGGTGAACATGGACGGCACGGCCCTCTATGAATGCGCGGCGGTGCTGTTCATCGCCCAGGCCTACGGCGTGGACCTGAGCTTCATGCAGCAACTCACCGTGGTGATTCTGTCCCTGGTCACCTCCATCGGCGTGGCGGGCATCCCGGCGGCCAGCCTGGTGGCCATCACCCTCATACTGACCCACTTCGGCCTGCCCGCCGAGGCCATCGGCCTCATCCTGGCCACGGACCGGCTGCTGGACATGTGCCGTACCAGCGTCAACGTATTTTCCGACGCCTGTGGCGCCGTGGCCATCGCCCGCACCGAGGGGGAATCTCCTCTTTCAGGAGCTCGAAGCGGAGAAACGTCTCAGTAGACCAGGTTCAGCATCAGCATCATCACCGCCAGGAACAGCACGGTCATGACGCCGCCAGCGCGCATGAAATCGACCACCCGGTATCCCCCGGGCCCCATGATCAGGGCATTGACCTGGTGGGTGGGCAGGAAGAAGGAGTTGGAGGTGGCCAGGGCCACGGTGAGGGCGAACACCGCCGGGTTTGCGCCGGCCCCGATGGCGATATTGACCGCCAGGGGCACCAGCAGCACCGTGGCGCCCACGTTGGACATGACCAGGGTGAAGAAGGTGGCGAGCACGGCGATGGCCAGTTGCAGCACCCAGGTGGGCACGCCCCCCAGCAGGGACAGGGTCTGCTGGGCGATCCAGGCGGCGGTGCCGCTGGTCTCCACCGCCAGACCCAGGGGAATGAGGCTGGCCAGCAGGAACACGGACTTCCAGCTAACCGCCTGGTAGGCCTCCTCGATGCGCAGCACCCCGGACAGGATCATGCCGATGGCGCCGGTCATCAGGGCGACGGACAGGCGAATGTCGGTAAACAGCAGCATGAACAGGGCCACGCCGAAGAAGACCAGGGCCGGGACCACCTTGTGGGGACGCAGCTCCTCGTGGGGATATTCGGTGGTGATGACAGCGAAATTCCGGTCCTTCTCCAGGTGGGCCAGGGCCTCCCAGGTGGTATGCACGATGAGGGCGTCGCCGGCCTTCAGGGGCAGATCACGAATGCCATTTCCTTCCCGCAGGGTCTCGCCCCCCCGGTGCAGGGCCACCATGGCGATGCCGTAGGTCTTGCGCATCCATACGTCCCGGGCGCTCTTGCCGATGAGGCTGGAGCGGGGCGGGATCACCACCTCGGCGATACCGGCCCTGGTGGCCGCCAGGGACTCGGCGAAGGTCTTCAATTCATCCCTCAGCTCCAGTGCGTTGTCAGCGATGAATGCCCGCATGTGCTCCGGGGAAGCCAGGATACCCATCACCATTCCGGCCTGGATGCCCAGGTCCCGGGCCAGGCTGCCTGGGCCTACCCGCAGTTCCTCGCTACTGCGCTGGGCAGCGATGACGCGCACCTTCCAGGTGGTCTCCAATTCGTCGAAGAGCTTGCCTATAAGGGGTGAACCCGCGGGCACCACCACCTCGAACAGGCCGTAGTCCAGGCCGTACAGGTCCTGGAAATACTTCATGGTGTTGGTGCCGGTGGTGACGCCCTCGTTGTTGCCGCTGGGGAGGACGAAGCGCCCGGCCAGGACGAAATAGGCGATGCCGGCGATGAGCAGGGCCACGCCGATGGGGGTCACGGAGAACAGGGACCAGGTCTCCATCCGCTGCGCCGGCGGCAGGGCCTGGTTGGAGGTGAGTATCAGGTCGTTGAGCAGGATCAGCGGACTGGAACCCACCATGGTGATGGTACCCCCCAGGATGGCGCAGAACCCCATGGGCATGAGCAGGCGGGACATGGGCAGGCCGGTGCGAGAGGATATCCGGCCCACCACCGGCAGGAACAGGGCGGCGGCGCCCACGTTCTGCATGAAGCTGGAAATGAAGCCCACGGTACCGGAGATGGCGGGGATGATGCGGGCCTCGGTCTGGCCCGCCAGCTTCAGGATGGTGCCCGCCACCTGGCTCATGAGACCAGTCTTGTCCAGGCCGGCGCCGATGATCATGACCGCGATGATGGAGATCACCGCGTTACTGGAAAATCCCCGGAACAGCTCGGAGGAAGGCACCAGGGGGCTGGCCAGTCCCAACTGGTCGCTGAACCCGCTGACGAGCCCCAGCAGCACCATGACGCTCACCGCGGCCACGTCCACGCCCACCACCTCGAAAGCGAACAGGAACACGGTAAGCAACAGTATCCCCATGACTACGGCGATCTCCGCGCTGGGCACCACGCTGGCGGCGAAGGCGCCCATGCCCAGAAAGACAAAGGCGGCGATGAGGGTCTTGGGGGGGATCTTGTTCATGTTCGGGCGGGGGCAAGGTAAAGAAACGAAAAAACCTCGCCATTCTATAACCCAGCCCTGCGTCCTCCCTTAACCTCCCTTTTCATTTGCTCCATCACCCCCCAATCGCCACCTTGTCCGCTACGCGCCCCTCAGGCTGATGACGGGCCAGCCCCGGGCCTCGGCGTGAGCCCTCAGGGTGGGGTCCGGGTCCACTGCCACGGGGTGGTGCACGTGGGCCAGCAGGGGGAGGTCGTTGAGAGAGTCGCTGTAGAACCAGCTCTCCGCCACGTCGGCCCAGGTCTTGCCCTGGGCAGCCAGCCATTCCTCCAGGCGAGCCACCTTGCCGGCCTTGAAGGAAGGGATGCCGGACACCTTGCCTGTGAACCGGCCATCCCGCAGCTCGGGCTCCGTGGCGATGAGGTGCGCCACCCCCAAATGGCGGGCGATGGGGGCTGTGACGAAGCTGTTGGTGGCGGTGACGATGACCTGCACATGGTCCCTGTGATTTTCCAGCAGGGCTGCCGTGCCCGGGGCAACCATGGGGATGACCTTGCGGGCCATGTAGTCCCGGTGCCAGGCATCCAGCTGTTCCCGGCTGTGGCGGGCCAGGGGCATCAGTTGAAAATCCAGGAACTCGTGGATGTCCAGGGTGCCCGCCTTGTAATGGTCGTAGAACGCCTGGTTGCGGGCCTCGTACACCTCCCGGTCCAGCACGCCCTGCTCGATGAGGTACTGGGCCCACTCGAAATCCGAATCGCCGGCCAGCAGGGTGTTGTCCAGGTCAAAAAGGGCAAGACGCATGGGGGCTCCATCAGCACTTTCTAATAAAATGAGCCGGCATTTTACTCGACGCTGCATTGTGGCAATTTTTCAGTATCCCCCACCGTGAACCTGCTTTCCGCCCACATCCCCACCCTCTGGCTCTGGCTTTTCTGGCTGGGGGCACTGGGCCTGACCATCCTCCTGATCCGGCGTACGGCCTGGTCCATGCTGCTGGACCGGGCCAATCTCAACATATTCCTGGGGGCCACGGTGGCGGTGCTGGGCCTGTGGCTCATCAAGGCGGGCATCAAGCCCGGGCTGAACTTCCACCTCCTGGGGGCCACGGCCCTGACCCTCATGTTCCGCCCGATGTTCGCCCTGCTTGCCCTGGGGCTGATCACTGCTGCCATCAGTCTGTGGCAGGGCCAGTACGCAGCATTTGCCGCCAACTGGCTGCTCATGGGCGCCCTGCCCGTGGGGGTGAGCTGGGCCATCTACCGCCTGGTGGACGGCAAGCTGCCCAACCACCTGTTCGTCTACATCTTCCTCAACGCCTTCTTCGGCGGAGCCATCGCCATCATGCTGCTGGGCTTCGTGTCCACGGGCTACATCGCCTTGTCCGGCGCCTACACCCTGGATTACCTGCTGGAGGAATACCTGCCTTACTACCTGCTCATCGCCTGGGGCGAGGCCTTCGCCACGGGCATGATGGTGACGCTCATGGTGGTGTGGCGGCCGGAATGGGTGGCCACTTTCGACGACCGGCGCTACCTCAACCGCTAGCCAACCCGCTCCCCGGGGCAATGAAGGCAATAGAAGGACCAGGACCCCGGCTACGCCCTGCTGGACACCGAAACCAGGGACCTGCGTTGGTTTGGGTTTTCCCACGACTAGTCCGATCTTCACCCATCCAGTCATCGCCTCGATACACAGAAATCCAAAAAAAATCCTCGTCAATCCAACACGTTACGACGTCGACTGTTCTAGAATTAGTCTATCGTTCCGAAAAGAACAGGGCATGCCCAGCTTCATCCCGACCGAGATCGGCCAGCATCTGCTCGACGCTCCACTCCCCCATGACCTGTACAACCAGCAGGGGGTACTGGTGGTGCGGGGCGGCAGCGTCATCTCCGATCCCGCCCGGCTGGAACAGCTCCGGGCCCTGCGCCTGTACCGGCCAAGCGAGATGGATGATGCCATCCAGGCCCCGCCTTACCAGGCCCTGCAACAGATGGCCCGCAAGTACGAGGCCCTGCTGGCCACCCCCCACGACCTGGATATCCCGTCCCTGCAAGCCCTGGCGGAGGCCCTGCGCCAGTTGGTGCAGGGGCATCCCGAGCTCTGCATCGGCATGTCCAACCTGCTGGACATGCCCAGCCTGGCCCGCCGCCACTCCTTCCACGTGGCCACCGTCGGCCTGCTGCTGGCCCGGGAATTGGGCATGTCGGAAGCCGCCCAGCAGACCGTCGCCTGCGCTGCCCTCACCATGAACCTGAGCAGCCACGATCTCCAGGACCGGCTATCCCTGTCCTCCCGCAAACCCGACGCGGCGGAAGGCACCCAATTGCGCATGCATGCCTGGCACAGCGCCGAGTCCCTGGCCAGGATGGGCGTGAAGGATGCCCGCTGGATGCTGGCGGTGAGCCAGCACCACGAGAACATGGATGGCAGCGGCTATCCCTTCGGCATCGTCGGCCCGGCCATCACCCTGGAAGCCCGCGTCCTGCGCACGGCAGACGTCTGGTGCGCCTTCCTCAGCCATCGCCACAACCGCACCTGCCGCTACCCCCGCCAGGCCCTGCGGGAACTGTTCCGCCGCGAACGGAGCAAACTGGACGACGCCACCATGCTGGCCCTGCGCCGGGCCATGGGCTACTACCCTCCCGGCACCGTGGTGCGCCTGGCCAACCGGGAAACCGCCCTGGTCACCCGCTGGTTCGACCGACGCACCCGCCCCGCCCAGGTGGTAAGCCTGCTGCGCCCCACCGGCAACGCGGTTGCCCACCACCAGGTACGGGATACCACGCGCCCCGACTACGCCATCCGCGACTACACCTACCTGCCCCTGTTCCACTCCCCCCTGGACTGGCCCAAGGTCTGGGCGGCCAGCTAGCCGCCTCCCGGACGGCTTCATGCGGGGCGGACTCAACGTCCTCAGCCATCCGGCCCATACACGAAGTAAAGCCCCAGCCGATCCAGCATACCTTCCCCCACGGTACCCTCCCGGGGCAGCAGCCTGACCTCCAGCCACAACAGGTCCACCCTGCCTGACGGCAGTTTCAGGGGCACGGACCGGGCCACCGTCTGGCCCGGCACCGCCTCCAGGGTGGCCAGGGTGGGATCCGCGGGTTGCCCGGGACAGGCATGATCCCGGCCAAGACGGGCCAAGGGCCCCCGGGCGCCCCGGGCCAGGTCCGCCAGGGCCTCGTTCCAGGGCCCCCGGGGCCCGCAATAGGTATGGAGCCGGGCCTGGGCCGTCAGGGCACCCTCCGCGCCGCCCAGCTTCAGGCCCAGGTGCAGGACGCCTTCCTCCAGCAGGGTCGGGGCCTCGGCCACCAGTTGGCCCCGGGCCTCGAAGGGCAGCCGACCATCCCGGCCGTATTGCCTGTCCCAGAGGAAGCCCTCCAGGAACCATTGGAGTCCCAGCCCGCCCCCCGAGGCCTGGCCGGCGGGGTCCTCGGCCCTGACGCCATAGCCGGTGATCATGCCCCGGTCGCCCAGCACCTCCGCCTCCGCCTGGGCCAGGGCCTCCAGGACGTCGCCCTGGGGTGCCACGGCCAGGGCCCGGCTTTGGCGCCATGGCGTGGGCATGACATGGAAGCCGGCGCCGGCCACCAGTTGGTGCACCGCCTGGGGCAAGGTCCCGGTCTTGGGCGGCGCGAACACCAGCAGGCTGTAGGCCCGGGCCTCGTGCACCGTGGCCAGGTGGAACACCACCCCGTCTCCCGTGCTGGCAGGCCGGCGGCAACTCAGCCAGCGGACGCCGCCCTGGCCCTTGGGTTCGGCGTCGATCCAGCCCACGGCCGCCTGCTTGCCATAGAGGGCGGACCATTTCCGGGTCAGGTTGCGGTAGAAGGTGTCCGCATCGGACTTGATGAGGGGCGGCTCCCGGGGCACCAGCACCTGCAGGGCCACCCCCTCCGGCACCGGCCAGGACAGCACCAGGGCATCGTCTTCCTGTTCCTGCCGGGGCGTGCCCCGCTGCCAGGCAGGATCCGGGCTAAGGCTCAGGTCCAGCACGCGCATGGGCTCCGCCCGGGCAGAACAACTCATGCTCACCACCACCACGGCCCACCAGAAAAGTTTCATGCTAGTTTCCTGCCCCATGCCAGATGCCAACGCCCCCAACGTCCATAACGAAACTAACGTCCCCCAAACCAGCGCGACGATACCCCACCTGGACTTTCCCGAGCACCTGCCCGTGTCTGCCCGGAGGGAAGACATCGCCGCCGCCCTGGCCGCCCATCAGGTGGTCATCGTGTGCGGCGAGACCGGCTCGGGCAAGACCACCCAGCTGCCCAAGATCGCCCTGGCAGCGGGCCGGGGGCGTATCGGCGAGTCGGCGGTGAAAGGCGGCATGGTGGGCATGACCCAGCCCCGGCGCATAGCCGCCAAGACCGTGGCCCAACGCATCGCCCAGGAAACCCGCAGCGAGCTGGGGGGCCTGGTGGGCTGGCAGGTGCGATTCACCGACCAGGTGAGCGACCGGTCACGGATAAAAGTCATGACCGACGGCATCCTCCTGGCGGAAACCCAGTCGGACCCGGAATTCCGCGCCTACGACACCCTGATCCTGGACGAGGCCCACGAGCGCAGCCTGAACATCGACTTCCTCCTGGGCTACCTGAAGACCCTGCTGCCCCGGCGGCCGGAGCTGAAGCTCGTCATCTCCTCCGCCACGCTTGAGGCGGACCGTTTCTCCGCCTATTTCAACGGCGCACCAGTGGTGGAGGTGTCGGGGCGCACCTATCCGGTGGAGATGCGCTACCGGCCTGTGGAAGTGAAGGGGGAAGGGGGAAGGGGGAAGGGTGGGAGCGATGTCGGCTCCGCTCCACCTGCTCCACCTACTCCGGAAGAACCTGATTTCTCCACCGGCCTGCTTCATGCCGTGGATGAACTGGCCGCCGAGGGGCCCGGCGACATCCTGGTGTTCCTGCCGGGAGAGCGGGAGATTCGCGAGGCCATGGAGGACCTGCGCAAACACCATCCGCCGCAGACGGAAATCCTGCCCCTGTTCGCCCGCCTGTCGGTGAGCGAGCAGGAAAAGGTATTCGCCTCCCATCCTGGCCGGCGCATCGTCCTGGCCACCAACGTGGCGGAGACCTCCCTCACGGTGCCGGGCATCCGCTTCGTGGTGGATGCGGGCCTGGCCCGGGTGAAGCGCTATTCCATCCGCAACAAGATCGAACAGCTGAAGATCGAGAAGGTGTCCCAGGCCTCCGCCAACCAGCGGGCGGGCCGTTGCGGCCGGGTGGCGGAGGGCATCTGCATCCGCCTCTACGACGAGCAGGAATTCCAGTCCCGCCCCCGCTACACCACGCCGGAACTGCTGCGCTCCTCCCTGGCGGGCGTGATCCTGCGCATGAAGTCCCTGGGTCTGCCGGAGATCGACGCCTTTCCCTTCCTGGACGCCCCCGAGCCCAAGCGGGTGCGGGATGGCCAGCAGCTATTGACGGAACTGGGCGGCCTGGACGAGAACCACCGTCTCACCGCCGTCGGCAAGCAGCTGGCCCACCTGCCCGTGGACCCCCGCATCGGGCGCATGCTCATCGCCGCCAAGGAAAAGGCCGTCCTGCACGAGGCCCTGGTCATCGCCTCATTCCTCTCGGTGCAGGACCCCCGGGAACGCCCCCTGGAGGCCCAGCAGGCTGCGGACGAGCGGCATCAACGCTTCGCCGACCCCAATTCAGACTTCTTCTCAATCCTCAGGCTGTGGCACTACCTGGACCACCTGAACACCCACCGAAAGAGCCAGAAAAAGCTGCGAGAAACCCTGAAGAAGGAATACATCTCCCCCAACCGGGTACGGGAATGGCGGGACGTGTACGGCCAGTTGACGGTGCAGGTGAAGGAGTTGGGGTGGAAGGTGGAAGTAAAGGGGGAAGGGTTAAGGGTTAAGGGTGAGGAAGACTCCGCGCACCCCACTTCTACCCTTCCCCCATCCCCCTTCCCCCTTGACATCTATGCCCCCCTACACCAGGCCTTGATGACCGGCCTCCTGGGCAACCTGGGCATGCTCACGG
The DNA here is from genome assembly GCA_024235835.1 of Thiobacillus sp. Classification (NCBI taxonomy): domain Bacteria; kingdom Pseudomonadati; phylum Pseudomonadota; class Betaproteobacteria; order Nitrosomonadales; family Thiobacillaceae; genus Thiobacillus; species Thiobacillus sp. Next base: position 1,396,852 of record JACKLQ010000001.1, read on the forward strand.
AGGACGGTGTCTACCTGGGGGCCCGGGATATGAAGTTCCTGCCCTTTCCTGGTTCCGGCGTGAAGAAGAAACCCAAGTGGCTCATGGCGGCGGAGATCGTGGAAACGCGGCGGGTCTATGCGAGGACCATTGCAAAAATTGAGCCCGAGTGGATCGAGCACCAGGCCCGCCACCTCCTCAAGGTGAGCTACAGCGACCCCCACTGGGCCAAGAAACCGGCCCACGTGGCGGCGGCCATGCGGGCCACCCTATACGGCCTGCCTGTGGTAAACGGCCGCGCCGTGCACTACGGCCCCATCGATCCGAAGCTGTCCCGGGAAATCTTCATCCGCGCCGCCCTGGTCCAGGGGGAGTGGGACAATCGCGCCCCCTTCTTCCAGCACAACCGCCGCCTGTTCGACGAGATCGAAGACCTGGCCCAGCGCACCCGCAACGCCCGCCTGGAAGTGGACGAGCAGGCGGTGTACGACTTCTTCGACGCCCTGGTGCCGGCAGGCATCCACAACGGCGCCGCTTTCGAGAAGTGGCGCCGGGAGATGGAGAAAGTCCAGCCCAGACGTCTGTTCCTGTCCCGGGAAGCCCTCTTGGGCCCGCAGACCCCAGCCCAGGCCCGGGACTTCCCGCCCCATCTGGACCACCACGGCAGCCGCTTCAACCTGAGCTACCGTTTCGAGCCCGGCGCGGCGGACGACGGCGTCACACTTCAAGTACCTCTCGCCGCTCTCAACCAGGTGCCCGCCACCGCCTGCGAATGGCTGGTGCCCGGTCTGCTGGAGGAAAAGATCGCCGCCCTCCTCAAGGGCCTGCCCCAGGGCATCCGTCGCAACTTCGTGCCCGTGCCCGAATTCGCAAGAGCTGCGGCGGAGGCGTTGGGGAGTGGGAATTGGGAAGTGGGAAGTGGGAAAAACGGGGGTACCCCGACTCCCCACTCCCCACTTCCCACTCTCCAGGATGCCTTGGCTGTCTTCCTGGCCAGGCGCACGGGCCAGGCCGTGCCCCGGGACGCGTGGCGTCCCGAGTCCCTGCCCAACCACCTGCGCATGAACTTCCGCATCCAGGACGAGAAAGGCCGCACCGTGGCAGAAGGCCGGGACCTGACGGAACTACGCCGGCAACTGGGCTTGCAGGCCAGCCAGGCCATGGCCCGCACCACCTCCGCCGCCCCCACCGCCTTCGAGCGGGAGTCCGTGACCCGGTGGGATTTCGGCGACCTGCCTGAATCCGTTCCCCTCCCGATGCCTGGCAAGGGCGGCAACCTGAGTGCCTTTCCCGCCCTGCGCATGACGCCTGCCGGCAGCGTGAGCCTGGGCCTGGCGGACAGCCCTGCCAATGCTCGGACCGACCACCGCCTGGGCACGGCCCGGCTCATCTGGCTGGCCTTTCCCGACCTGCTGAAGCAGACGGAAAGGGACCTGGCGAGCCGCCTGAAACCCGCCTGCCTGCAGTACGGCCTGCTGTTCAAGGGTGCCCAGTGCGAGGCCCTGGTGCGTGACGCGACGGTGGCCGCCGCCTTGGCCTGCATGGGCGGACCAGGGCCCATCCGTACCGAAGCGGCCTTTCGCGCCGCCTGCGAGGCCGCACGCCCGCGCCTGCAAGGGACCGTCCAGGAACTGGCCCGGATCACCCTGGATTGCCTGGCGACGGCCCACCGTATCGGCCAGGCCCTGGACAAGGCGCCCTGCGGTTGCAGGAACGCCGTGGCGGATCTGAGGGCCCAGCTGGGCGGCCTGGTCTTTCCCGGTTTCCTGGCAAGGCATCCCCCTTCCCGCCTGCCCCAACTGCCCCGCTACCTGAAGGCCATGGAACTGCGCCTGGGCAAGCTGCCCCACCACCTGGCCCGGGACCAGGGCAGCATGAACGAGATGGCACCGCTGCTGGCGGCATGGCGCCAGCGCGAAGAAGCCCTTGCGGGCCGGGCAGGCCAGGACCGCACCGACGAGGCCCTGGAGGATTTCCGCTGGCTGCTGGAGGAACTGCGGGTGGGTCTGTTCGCCCAGGAACTGAAGACCCCCATGCCCGTTTCCGTGAAGCGGCTGGAGAAGCGATGGCGTGAAATAACCCAGTGAACACCTAAAGTTCCACGCCTCAAAGCCGATATTGGCCGAAAGTTATAGACGACACTGGAGATGACCCAATGAGCCTGCGCCAATGCACCGGCACGGTGGCCTCGAAGATCATGGCGTTGACCGCATTCCTGTTCCTGGTGATGCTGATCGTCTCCCTCATCTACAGCTTCTTTGCCCAACGGCGCATTGCCGAGGAATTCGCCACCCAGCAGACCAAGACCGTGGCGGACAGCTACTTCGACGGTCTCAACAAGCTCATGCTCACAGGCGGCATGGGGGAGCGGGAGAAGCTCCACACGGAGATCGTCGCGACGCCCAACGTGGTTGCAGCCCACGTGACCCGTGGCGAGGGAGTATCCAAGCAGTACGGCCCGGGCCTCCCTGGCGAAGCCGCGGAAGGCGATCTGGACCTGCGGGCCCTGGCGGGGGAGGAGCAAGCCACCATCGAGCAGACCGACCGGGGACGCCGCCTGGTGGTGGCCCGTCCCTACAAGGCCACGGAGAACACCCGGGGGGTCAATTGCATGGGTTGCCACGCGGTGGAGCCGGGCACCGTCCTGGGCGTCATCCGCGTGCACTACGACCTGGGCCCCGCCGACGCCCAGATACGCAACGCCGCCCTCATCAATTCCGGCCTCTACGTGGGCCTCTTCGCCCTGGGCATGATCCTCATGCAGGGCGCCCTCAAGCGCATCATCTCCAGGCCCATCAACCAGTTGGCCGGCACCATGACCCGCATCGAGCAGGAGTCGGACTTGACCCTGCGAGTGCCCGTCAGCGGCAAGGACGAGATCGCCTGCGCCGGCAAGGCCTTCAACGCCATGCTGGAGCGTTTCGCCGGCACCCTCAGGCAGGTGGGCCAGGCCACCCACAACCTGAACGAGGTGGCGGGCCAGATGGTGACGGTCTCCACCCGCACGGAACGGGGCGTGGCCAACCAGCTCTCCGACACGGAACACCTGGCCAGCACCCTGCGGCAGCTGGCCAGCACCGTGCAGGAAGTGGCCCACAACACCCGGGAGGCGGCCGGGGCGGCCCACCAGGCAGACCAGCAGGCCAAGGACGGCGCCAGCACCGCCACCATGGCCCTGTCCGCCATTTCCGCCATGTCCGAGCAACTGGAGCAGGCGGTGCGCGTGATCCAGGTGCTGGACACCGACAGCCGGGACATCGGCAAGGTCATCGGCCTGATCCGGGAGATCGCCGAGCAGACCAACCTGCTGGCCCTCAACGCCGCCATCGAAGCGGCCCGGGCCGGCGAACAGGGCCGGGGCTTCGCCGTGGTGGCCGACGAGGTGCGCACCCTGGCCCAGCGTACCCAGGCCGCCACGGAAGAGATCGAGACCATCATCGTCAAGGTCCAGGGCCGGGCCAAGGACGCGGTGGACACCATCCAGACCGCGGAGCAGAAGACCACCTTCAGCGTGGACAGCGTGGAAGCCAGCGCCGAGGCCCTGGCCACCATCTCCGGCTCGGTGGGCGTCATCACCCGCATGAACAACCAGATCGCCGTCAGCTCCGGCGAGCAAAGCACCGTGGCGGAGAACATCAGCCACAAGATCGGCGACATCGCCGCCGTGGCCCGCCAGGCCGCGGGCGATGCCCGGGACAGCCACCATGCCAGCGAGAAACTCGCAACCCTGGCCACGGAGCTGGAGAACCTGGTGCGGCAGTTCCGTACCTGAACCCTGGCTTGTCGCCGTTTCGGCTGCGGGCGCCGTAGGCGGCGAGGCGTGCCGTCCGTAGAATAGCGGCCATGAAAATCGCCCTTGCCCAGATGAATGCCACGGTCGGTGACCTGGAAGGCAATGCCGCGCGCTTGGTGGAGATGGCCTTCCAGGCCCTCAAGGCGGGGGCCACTCTCATGCTCACCCCGGAACTGGCCCTGTGCGGCTACCCGCCGGAAGACCTGGCCCTGCGTCCGGACTTCTACGACGAGAACGCCCGGGTGCTCCAGGACCTGGCCACCCGCCTGCCCGCCGGCTTCTGCATGGTGCTGGGCCACCCCCTCATGGAGGACGGCGCCCGCTACAACGCCGCGTCGGTGATCCACGACGGCTGCGTCGCCGCCACCTACCGCAAGTACCGCCTGCCCAACTACGCCGTATTCGACGAGGTGCGCACCTTCCGTGCCGGCGAGAACGCCTGCGTGTTCGAGTGGGAGGGCATCCGGTTCGGCGTCAACATCTGCGAGGACATCTGGGACGGCGAGGCCCCGGCCAGGGCCAAGGCCGCCGGCGCCCAGGTCCTGCTGGTGCTCAACGCCTCCCCCTTCCACCTGGAGAAGGTGGGCCAGCGCCACGAGGTGGCCCGGGTCCAGGTCAAGCGCCACGAGCTGCCCATCATTTATGCCAACCTGGTGGGGGGCCAGGACGAACTGGTGTTCGACGGCGCCTCCTTCGCCCTGGATGTCCAGGGCCAGGTGGTGGCCCAGACCCCCCTGTTCCAGGAGGGCCTTTATATGGTGGAAGTGGAAGGCGACCGCCTCCACGGCGGCGTGACCCCCCTGCCTCCCCTGGAGGCGGCCGTGTACCAGGCCCTGGTGCTGGGGGTGCGCGACTACGTGGCCAAGAACGGCTTCCCCGGCGCCCTGCTGGGCCTCTCCGGCGGCATCGATTCCGCCCTGACCCTGGTGGTGGCCGTGGACGCCCTGGGGGCGGACAAGGTCCAGGCGGTGATGATGCCCTCCCAGTTCACCGCCGGCATCAGCCTGGAGGACGCGGAGGTTCTGGCCCAGAACCTGGGGGTACGCTACGACGTACAGCCCATCAAGCGCATGTACGACGCCTTCATGGAGGAACTGTCGGACGAATTCGACGACCTGCCCTTCGACCAGACCGAGGAGAACATCCAGGCCCGGATCCGCGGCGTGCTGCTGATGGCCCTGTCCAACAAGTTCGGTTCCCTGGTGCTCACCACGGGCAACAAGAGCGAGATGGCCAGCGGCTACGCCACCCTCTACGGCGACATGGCCGGCGGCCTGGCGGTGCTGAAGGACGTGTCCAAGACCCTGGTGTGGCGCCTGGCCCGCTACCGCAACACCCTCTCCCCGGTGATCCCCGAACGCATCATCACCCGCCCCCCCAGCGCCGAACTGCGGGCCAACCAGTGCGACCAGGACAGCCTGCCCCCCTACGAGGTGCTGGACGCCATCCTGGCCCGCTACGTGGAACAGGACATGGCGCCCCGGGATATCATTGCGGCGGGCTTCCGCGCCGAGGACGTGGCCCAGGTGGTGCGCCTCATCGACCGGGCGGAATACAAGCGGCGCCAGTCGCCCCCGGGCATCCGCATCACCCCCAGGGGGTTCGGCCGGGACCGCCGCTACCCCATCACGAACCGTTACAAAGCCCCCTTCTAGACCACAGGAGACGCCATGAAGAAGATCGAAGCCATCATCAAGCCCTTCAAGCTGGACGAGGTGCGCGAAGCCCTTTCCGCCCTGGGTGTCAGCGGCCTTACCGTCACCGAGGTGAAAGGTTTTGGCCGCCAGAAGGGCCATACCGAGCTATATCGCGGCGCGGAATACGTGGTGGATTTCCTACCCAAGGTGAAAGTGGAGATGGTGGTGGCGGACAACATGGTGGAAGCCGCCCTGGACGCCATCGTCAAGTCCGCCCGCACGGGCAAGATCGGCGACGGCAAGATCTTCGTCACCGCCGTGGAGCAGGTGATCCGCATCCGTACCGGGGAATCCGGCGAAGCGGCTGTCTGAGCCTCTCTCGGTGCCGCGGCCTGCCCTACTGGCCGGCGAAGTCCCGCAGCACTTCCCCCAATTCCACTTCCCAGGCCCGGAGCAGTTGCAGGCCCGGGGAGTCCTTGAATTCCTCCTTCCAGGGGGCCAGGTCGTCGCTCATGACCACCACCTGATCCCCCCGCTGCACCAGGCTCAGGCGCAGGGGCAGCAGGTTCAGCAGGCGGGAGTCCGCCGCCTCGGCCCAGCGCACGGCGGTCTCGCTGCCGATGAAGGCGATGCGCACATGGGGGTTGTCGAAGCCCCGCTTCACCAGGGCGGAATCGATGGGCTGCACCTTCACCAGCTGCATGCCGTGGTTCATGGCAGCCAAGGTCAGGTCGTCCATGGCCTGGCGCATGTCCACGTTCTTGCTGGCCATGAGGGGCGCCGCCACCACGGGGCCGGCCGCCAGCAGGCAAAGGCAAAGAAAAATCCGTCTCACAGGGCCGCCTCTTCAAGAATGGCCAGGTAGTCCGCCTTCAGTTGCAGGCAATCCAGGTGCAGCAGGGGATTGCCCAGGGACTCGGACACCCAGGCCGGGTTCACCACCACCAATTCCACTCCGGCCGGTGTTTCCAGCAGGGTGACGCGGCAGGGCAGGAACTGGGCCGCCCGCACGTCGATGGCCAGGGCCCGGTTCATCTTGGCGAAATTGCAGAAATAGACGATGTACGCCGACCCGGCCTCCCAGCCCTGGGGCACGAGGCGGCTGTCGATGGCCTGCTCCCGCACGAAGGTGTAGTTGTGGCTGGCGATGGCGTTTTTCACGTCCTGGATGGCCTGCTCCATGGTCTTGCCCGGCAGGGACTGGGTAAGCATGGCCTGCTCGGGTTCGGCCCGGGCCTGGCCCACCAGCCCCAGGCCGGCCAGCAGCCAGAGCAGCAACAGATGACGCACAAGAAATCGCATTACATTCTCCGCAGAGTGACGGCTACCAACTTGTCAGGACTGCATTACGAAAGGAACACTCCCCACCTTCATCCTGGCAATGGCCATGCCACGGTTGCACTGGCGCCACATCAGCCCACGATGAGGGCAACCCCCAGCACCATCAGGACGGCGGCGCCCAGATGCTGGCGCAGGCGCTCTTCCCGGAACACCCAGGCCCCCAGGACGATGCCGAACAGCACCGAGGTGCGCTTCACCGCGATCATATAAGCCGTGCCCGCCTGGGCCAGGGCCAGGAAATGGGTGATCACCATGAAGGCCAGCAATCCCGCCACCAGCCAGGCGTGGGGCCCTGCACTCAGGGCACCTGCCACTGCCCCGGGCGCTCTCAGGCCGTAGTAGAGGAAGGCGCACACCCCCAGGACGATGAAATAGAGGGCGCCGAACTCGGCCCCGTCCATGTAGCCCACCGCGCCCTTGCCCAGGGCGGCCGTCACGGCATAGATCGCCGCCACCACCAGCATCAGGCGGGCGCCCCGCTGCACCAGCATGGCGCGAAAGGGCAGCAGCCAGGTGCGGGGATGCCAGCCCGCGTGCTCCAGGTTCAGGCCCCAGGCCCCCGCCGCCACCAGCAGGATGCCGGCCAGGCCAGGCCCGGAGACAGTCTCGCCCAGCAGGACCCAGCCCGTGAGAATGGCGAACACCGGGGTGAAGGCCATGTAGGGCAGGGTCTGGGACAGGGGGCTCCCGCGGATGGCCCTGGTGTAAAGGGCCATGGCCAGGATTTCCAGGGGCATGGCTGCCAGCACCCAGACCCAGAAGCGCCAGGGCAATCCGGTCAGGTCGATCCAGAGGAGGGCGGGAAGCAGCACCACACCCGGCAGGCCGGAGCGCACCAGGGTCAGGGTGTCAGGCGTGAGATGGGGCAGCCAGCGCTTGCTGGCGGTATCCGCCAGGGCCAGGGCCAGGGCGCAGAGCAGGGCCAGGAATATCCAGGACATGGATTTGGGGTGAGCGGGTGAGCGGGTGAGCGGGGGATGGGGGATGGGCAGAAGTCCAGCCCTTGGCCAGTCCTCGCTGCTCAGTCCCCGCTACTCAGCCCCAACACCGCCCGGGCGCTGGCGCTGGTCACCCGCGCCACTTCCTCCACCTCAATGCCCCGCAATTCGGCCAGGGTGGCGGCGATGCGGGCCAGCTCGCCGGGCTCGTTGCGGCCCTTGCCCACCCATTCGGGGGGGATGTCCGGGGAATCGGTCTCCAGGACGATGGCTTCCAGGGGCAGGGTAGTGGCCAGCAGGCGCAGGTGGGTGCCCCGCTGCCAGGTGAAGGCCCCGCCGAAGCCCAGCCTGAAGCCCAGGGCCATGAAGGCATCCGCCTGCTGGCGGCTGCCGTTGAAGGCATGGGCGATGCCGCCCTTCACCTTGAAGCGGCGCAACTGCTTGAGGATCTGGTCGTTGGCCCGGCGGCAATGGAGCAGCACCGGCAGGTCATACTCTCTGGCGATGCGCAGCTGCTCCACGTAGTAATGCTCCTGGGTGGGCAGATCCAGGCCGGGGGCGAACAGGTCCAGGCCGATCTCGCCGATGGCCACGGGACGCCAGGCCTCGATCTGCTCCCGCAGGGCCTGCAGATCCCTTTCCTGATGCACGTGGATGTACATGGGATGCAGACCCCAGGCCGGCATGCAGCCAGGGTAGCGCAGGCAGCAGGCGGCCACGTCATCGAAATTGGCCCGGGTGACGGCGGGCACTACCTGCACCCTGACCCCCTCCGCCTGGGCCCGGTCGTAGACCGCGTCCCGGTCCGGGTCGAACTCCCCCGCATCCAGGTGGCTGTGGGTGTCGATGAGCTTCATGGCCATGCCTCAGTGGGACACGTCCGCGTCCGGGTTCACCTCGCCGCTGCGCTTGAGGGCGTACTCGGTGGCGATGGGCCCGATGGTCTCCAGAATGGCGATGGCCCCCAGGACGATGGCGGTGAGGGTGGTGGCGAACTGGGGGTACATGGCTGCGGTGCTCTGGGTCAGGCCGATGGCCATGCCCGCCATGGGCAGCAGGGTCAGGCTGGCCAGACCGGCCTTTTCCAGGGGCAACCCGGTGCGCACCAGCATCAGGGCCCCCAGGGTCTTGCCGGCGAAGCGGGCCACCACGAAGCCCACGGCGGCCCAGCCCGCCGTCATCAGGTCGTGTACATGGAGTCTGGCCCCCGCCACCACGAACAGGATGACGAAGAACAACTGGCCCCCATGGCCGAAGTCCACATCCATCAGTGCCTTTCGCCGGTCCATGTGGCGAGCGAAGGCCCCCACCGCCAGAAGGGTGAGCAGCTGGGAGGCCCCAAGGGCCTTGGCCAGGCCGATGCCCCCGACGATGACACCGATGAGGAGCGCGAACTGGAGACCTTCGCTTTCGCCCACCAGGCGGGCCAGCCACAACAGGATCCTGGCCAGGCACCAGGCCAGGAGCACGGACATGGAGAGCTTGTACACGGGCTGCAGCAGCACCGTGTCCCAGTCTGCCGCCTGAGCATAGTGCAGGAAAGGGAGCAAGGCCGTGTAAGCCAGGAAGGAAAGGATGTTGTTGAGGGCCACAAGCATGAGGGTGCGGTCCGTGAGAGGTCCGCTGGCATCCAGTTCCTTCACCACCATGAGCACCACGGCGGGGGAGGAGGAGATGCCGATGGCCGCCGCCAGGGCGGCGGGCAGGGGGTCGATACCCAGGGTGTGGAGCACGCCGAACACCAGGGCGAAGGACAGGGTGGACTCCAGCAGGGAGGCCCCCAGCAGCCCCTTGGCGCGAAAGGCCAGGGGCAGGTTGAGGAGGTGGCCCAGCTGGAAAAGGATGAGGCCCAGGGCCAGATCCACGAAAAGCTGGGACATGTCCAGCATGGCGGGGGTCAGCAACCCCAGCACGCTGGGCCCCAGGATGAAACCCGTGACGATGAAACCGGTGATGCGGGGCAGGATCCCGGTACGGTGGGCCAGGTGCCCCCCCGCAACGCCGATGAGGATCAGGGCGCCGAACAGGAGGAAGCCATTCAGTTCCGGCGGCCAGGCTGGCAGGTAAGCCGGCAAATTACAGCTCCGAGAGGGGACGCTGGGCGTCCTTGGAATTGGTCAGGTCCATGAAGCCGATGAGGGTGTCCAGATCCTGGCTCAGCCTGGCCAGGGTCTCCGGCGGCAGTTGGGCCAGGGCGTGGGGCAGCACGCCGGTGAAGGGTTTGGGGGCGGCGGCCAGAGCAGCCTCCCCCGCCTCGGTGAGGAACAGGCGCACCACGCGCTGGTCCTGGGTGCCCCGCTCCCGCCGGATCAGTCCACTCTTCTCGATCTTGTCCAGCAGGTTGCTGGCAGTGGAGGCGTGGATGGAAAGGGCCTCGGCCAGTTCCGTCACCCGCAGGCCCGGCGACTCCTCCAGGGTGGCCAGGACCCAGACCTGGGCGCCTGACACGCCACAGGCCTTCTCCACTTCACGAAAGTGCTGGCGGATGGCGCCGACAATGATGCGGAACTTGCCCAGGGCCGCATGAGCGGGATTGTCGTTGTCCGGGCTGGCCTTGCGAGTCTTCTCTCGGATCTGGCTCACGGTGGTCACCTTATGTCTGCACAAGAATGGTTTTGATCAATACTAATTTGGCACATACAATTTAAGCCCCTGATGCTGTGCACAAAACAAGGTCGCTAGTGTGAAGCAATAGCCAGCCAGTGTGCACCCGCGCCAACTCCGGCCGGTCATTTTTTCATTCCGATCCACCCACCTGGAGCAAGCCGTGGAGCCTATCAACATCCAACCCCTGGACCTCACTCTTCAATCCCTCCAGTCCTTCCTCAACCAGCTGGCCCAGACCCTGCCCAGCGTGCTGGGAGCCCTGGCTCTGCTGGTGCTGGGCTGGGTAATCGCAAAGCTGGTGAAGGCCGGCGTGGGACGCATCCTTTACCTGGTGCGGTTCCACAACCTGGCCCAGCGCTCAGGCGTCGAGGCCTTTCTGCGGGAAGGCGGCGTATCCGTCTCCCTCGCAGGTCTGTTATCCGGCCTGGCCTACTGGTTCGTGATGCTGATAACCATCGTCATGGCCGCCAACAGCCTGGGCCTTGCGGTGGTGGCCGGCCTGTTCAACCAGGCGGCGCTCTACCTGCCCAACGTGGTGGCCTCCATCATCGTGCTGGTGGTGGGCATCCTGGTAGCCCGCTTCGTCAACAGGCTGCTGTTCGCCTTCCTGCGCAACGCCCGCTTCGAAGGCGCCTTGGGTGTCAGCACCTTCGCCGAATACGCCATCACCGTGTTCGTGGTGTTCATGGCCCTGGAGCAGCTGCAGATCAGCACCTCCCTGCTGCATACAGCCTTCCAGCTGGGTTTCGGCGCCATCTGCCTGGCCTTCGCCCTGGCCTTCGGCCTGGGTGGGCGGGAATGGGCCGCAGGCATCCTCAAGCGCCTGTCTGAACGCCAAGAGAACGGGCAATGAAAAACGGCGGGCATCAAGCCCGCCGCCTCGATCAGCCGAAGGCGCTTACTGGCAAACCTGCTGCATGTTGAAGGACAGCAGGTTGGTCTTGTTGATGAGGTCCATGCCGCCGTTCACCGCCTTGTGCAGGATCACGGTGGACGGGGTGTCGATGCCCACCAGTTCCGTGGGGCACTTGAAGGTCACCACCACCAGGGGCTTTTCCCCGGTGGGATAAACGGTCTGGATCTTGGGCAGGATGGCCTGCTCGAAAAGGGGAATCTGGGGCATGGCGAGCTTGAAGCCGCCACCGGCCATGGGAGAGGTGTTCTCCGCAGCGGCTACCGGGGCCGCCGGCGCGGCGCCGTACTGGACCTGGTTCACCAGATAGGGGTTGACCCGGGGTGAATTGGCCGGCGCAGGCGCGGGGGCCAGCGCGGCCGCAGGGGGGGCGGCGCCCAGGACGGCACTGGGTTTCAGGGCCACCGCGGCAGGAGCCATGACCGCGGCAGCCCCGGTCGCCATGGATGCCGCAACGGCGGGCGATACAACCCGGGGAGCCGCCTTGGCCACCACACGCTTGGATTTCTTCACCGCCCGCTTGGCACGTACCGTCTGGGACGTCGTGCCGCCGGCCTTGATCAGGGCCTGGGGAGTCACGGAAGCCTGACATGCATTTCCCAGGGGAAAGAAGGCAAGGGAAGCGATGACCATCGCTGGAATCAGTGTCCGACCGGTACTGCCTGTCGCGTGCGTCATGGTATGCCCTCTCTTTATCAGGCTTTCAACCTAAGCCCCAGGATGACTCCAGTCAACACGCAAAATTCATATAAGTACCCGCTAATACAATGACTTACTGAACATCAAAGGACACGATCCAGTCATTCCGCAGCCTGGAACGCAGTCCATGGCTACCTGTCCCGGGACACGGATACCGGAATTGGTATGAAAAGACCAACCGGTCGGCGATTATTTAAATATGGCTAAAGTTGTAAAAGCGCTTGCCGTTACAAGAATAGGGGACTTGAACACAACCTCTTACAGCCACCTCGATCAAGAAAAACACCATGCCTAACCAAGACCAGCCCCCAACCGTTCTCGTGGTGGACGATACTCCGGAGAATCTGGCCGTGCTGGGTGGCGTCCTGCAATCCCATTACCGGGTACAGGTAGCCAATGGCGGCCAGCGGGCCCTGGCCATCGCCGCCCGCAGCCCCAGGCCGGACCTGATCCTGCTGGACGTCATGATGCCGGAGATGGACGGCTACATGGTGCTGGCCCATCTGCGGAACGATCCCTCCACCCGCGACATCCCGGTCATTTTCGTCACGGCCATGGACACCGATGAAGATGAAGAGAAAGGGATATCCCTGGGCGCCGTGGACTACATTGCCAAACCTATCCGGCCTGCCATCGTCATGGCCCGGGTAAAAGCCCACCTGGAGCTCAAGAAGGCCCGCGACTGGTTGTCCGATCAAAATGCCTGGCTGGAAAACGAAGTGGCCCGCCGCCTGAGGGAAAACCTCCTCATGCAGGACGTCAGCATCCGCGCCCTGGCCAACCTGGCGGAAGTGCGGGATATGGAAACAGGCAACCACATCAAGCGCACCCAGGCCTACGTGCAGGTACTGACCGGGCACCTGCGCCTCCATCCCAGGTTTTCCGGCTACCTCACCACCTCCATGGCCCAGCTGATCCCCAAGGCAGCCCCCCTCCACGATATCGGCAAAGTAGGCATCCCCGACCACATCCTGCTCAAACCCGCCCGGCTGACTCCGGAAGAATTCGCCATCATGAAAAACCACAGCGCCATCGGCGGCGACGCCATCGAGGCGGCTCTGCGGGCAGAAATCAACGATGACGAGTTTCAGGTGCTGCAGCGTCATTGCACTCTGGGAGGCCAGGCCCTGGAGTCCTCCATGGAGGAGTTCGACCAGACTCCCCTCGCCTTCCTGGCCGTGGCCAAGGAAATTGCCCTGTGGCACCACGAAAAGTGGGACGGCTCCGGCTACCCCCACGGCCTGTCCGGCGACGGCATCCCCATTCCCGCCCGCATCATGGCGGTGGCTGACGTGTTCGACGCCCTGTCCAGCCGGCGCGTGTACAAGGAACCCATGCCCCCGGAACAGGCCGTGGAGCTCATTCGTGACGGCAGCGGCAAGCACTTCGATCCAGACGTGGTGGAAGCCTTCCTCCACAACCTCAACGCCATGCTCGGCATCCTGGAACATTACGCCGACACGGAATCGAGCCTGGAGGAGAAAATCAAGCACATGCGCGCCATTGGCATGGCCTGAGTTTCTTCCATCGCCCCGCATCCAGCGAACCGAGACTGGCTCATGAAGAAGATGGACCCGACCTTTCTTCCCGTCATCGGCCAGGACGAAACCCTTATAAAGACCCTGGACGCCCTGGGTTTGGGTCTCTGGCAATATGACCACCGGGCGGACAGGCTCACTTATAGCCCGGGTCTGACGGAAATGATCGGCGGCGGATTCCCTCCCCCCGGGGGCGCCCCCCTCCAGGCCCTGATGGCCCGCATCCATCCGGAGGACCAGCCCCGAATGCAGGCGGCCATCGAGGCCAGCATGCATAGCAACGCCCCCTTCGATATCGAATACCGCCTCCTCGACACCCACGAAAACTGGCTCTGGCTGCGGGCCCGGGGCCATATCGCCGAACGGGCCCCGGACGGCACGCCCCTCCTCACCCTGGGCACCAAGACAGACATCACGCCGCGCCGCCGCCAGGAAGAGCAGCAATGCGTACAGAAAGCCTTCACCCAGTCCCTGGCCGACGCCCGTAATCCGGAGGAACTGGCCCAAGCCACCCTGAACGCCACCCTATCCTTGTCCGAGATGGATGGCGGCGGACTGTACTGGCGCCGCCAGGACGGAAGCTTCGACCTCATCGGTCACGCCGGCCTGGGCCAATCCTTTCTGAAGGCAGTGAGCCATCTCGCCCCGGATGACCCTCGTGTCAGGATCATCGAGGCCGGCGAACGCATCTGCGCCTGCGCCGACCCCGGCGACATCTGCAGCCATCGGGAGGCTGTCGACCAGGACATACTTCTGGCCGAGGGCATACTGGCCCTGCTGGTGCTTCCCATCCAGGCCAACGGAGAAATCGTGGCTTGCCTGAACCTGGCCAGCCGGCACGTGCGCCGACTGCCCGCCGACGGGATCCGCTTCCTGGAGGATCTGGCCCGTCAGCTCGGGCTGGCCCTGGAGCGCATGGCCGCAGCCCGCGAGGCCCAGTTGCAACAGGAAAACTTCGCCGGCTTCCTCCAGGCCATCGATGACTATGTCTTCGTCCTGGACACCTCCGGCGTCGTGTTGTTCACCAACAACGCGGTGCGCAACGGCCTGGGGCATGGCGACAGCCTGATAGGCCAATCCATCCTGGCCGTCCACCCGCCCCGGGTCCACGACCAGGCCATGGTTATCGTCCAGGACATTCTGGATGGCAAGCTGGACTCCTGTCCCCTTCCCCTGCAACGGGCGGATGGCAGCGAGATCATGGTGGACACGCGCATCGTCCGGGGCACCTGGAACGGGAAACCCGCCCTGCTTGGGGTCTCCCGTGACATCACCGAGCGTAAGCACATGGAAACCGCTCTGGAACACGAACGCGGGTTCCTCAAGACCCTCATCCGGACCATTCCCGACCTGGTCTGGCTGAAGGACCCGGAAGGCGTCTATCTGGCCTGCAACCCCGGCTTCGAGCAACTGTACGGCATCTCCGAACAGGAACTGCTGGGCAAGCGGGACTATGACTACGCTGACCGGGAACTGGCGGATTTCTTCCGCGCCAACGACCTGGCCGCCATCGCTGCCGGCCATCCGCGCCGCAACGAGGAATGGCTCACCTTCAAGGCCAACGGCTACCACGGCCTGTTCGAAACCACCAAGACGCCCATGTACACGACCGACGGCCAACTCATCGGCGTGCTGGGCATTGCCCACGACATTACCGAAGCGCGCCGCGCGGAAACCGCCCTGCGCGAGAGCGAGGCAACTTGGCGCGGCCTGTTCAACTCCGCCGAGGAAGCCATCTACATCCAGGACCTGAACGGCGCCTTCGTCGACGTGAACCCCGCCGCCGAGCGGATGTACGGGCGGCCTAGGGAATGGTTTCTGGGCAAGTCCCCCCTGGACGTGACCGCCCCCGGCCACACCGACCTGGAACAGATGGACAAGACCTTCGAGCGCGTGCTGGCGGGCGAGCCCCAGCGCTTCGAATTCTGGGCCCTGCGCGCCAACGGCGAGCCTTTCCCGAAAGAGGTGTACTGGACCCGGGGTGAGCACTTCGGCAAACCGGCCCTGGTCGCCATGGCCAGGGACATCACCGAACGGAAAGCGGCGGAGCAGAAATTACGGGAAGCCATGGCCTTCCTGCGTGAATCCCAAGCCATTGCCAAGGTAGGGGGCTGGAAGGCCAACCCGACCACGGACCGGCTGCTGTGGACCGAGGAGATCTATCGCCTTACGGAACACCCCCTGGACAGCCCTCCTTCCGGTCTCGAGGAGGGGCTGCGGTATTACGCGCCGGACTCCCAGCCAGCGGTGCGGGCCGCGTTGCAGCACAGCCTGGAGACCGGCGCCCCATTCAGCCTGGAATGCCGCATGATTGCCCGCTCCGGTCGGGAGTTCTGGGCGGAACTGCGCTGTATCGGCCGGGAGCAGGATCCCGACGAGGGCACCTATCTCTCCGGCACTTTCCAGGACATCACCGAGGCCAAGCTGGCGGCGGATCGCCTGGCACAAAGCGAGGCGGAGTTGCAGGCCATCGTCGATACCGAGCCTGAGTGCGTGAAGGTGCTGGACCTGGACGGAAGGCTCGTGCGCATGAACCGGGCCGGCCTGGCCATGATCGAGGCGGATTCCCTGGAACAGTTGCGGGGAAAAACCATGTCGTCCCTGATCCAGGAAGGCCACCGTCATGCCTTCAACGCGCTGAACAATCGCGTGCTGCAGGGCGAGACTGGCTCCCTGGAGTTCGAGATCACCGGCCTGAAAGGCGCCCGACGCTGGCTGGAAACCCATGCCGTGCCCTTGCGGGGCACGGCAGGCAAGATCACGGGCCTGCTGGGCGTAACCCGCGACATCACCCAACGCAAGCAGATCGAGGAAGAGCTGCGCCAGTACCGGGAGGAACTGGAAGAGATCGTCATGGTTCGCACCGCGGAACTGGCGACCGCCCGGGATGCCGCCGAAGCCGCCAGCCGCACCAAGAGCACCTTCCTGGCCAACATGAGCCATGAAATCCGCACCCCGATGAACGCCATCATCGGCATGGCCCACCTGCTGCGGAGATCGAACCTGAACGCCAAGCAGGTGGAGCAGGTGGACAAGATCAGCGAGGCCTCCCAGCACCTGCTGAGCATCATCAACGACATCCTGGACATCTCCAAGATCGAGGCGGGCAAGATGGTCATCGAGGTAGCTGACTTCGAACTGGACCAGGTGTTCCGCCAGGTGTGCAACCTGGTGTGCGAGAAGGCCGAAGCCAAGGGCCTGGAAGTGGTCAACGACATCGACCCCCGCATCCCGCCCATGCTGCGAGGCGACCCTTTGCGTCTGGGACAGATCCTGCTCAATTTCGCCAGCAACGCGATCAAGTTCACGGAGCGGGGTGTCATCACCCTGGCAGTCGGATTGATTAGCCGGGAGGGCAGGAATCTGCGTGCTCGCTTCGAGGTGAGGGACACGGGCATCGGCCTCCACCCAGACCAGCAGGCCCGCCTGTTCGAGTCCTTCGAGCAGGCCGACACCTCCACCACCCGCAAGTTCGGCGGCACGGGCCTGGGCCTGGCCATCAGCCGACGTCTCGTGGAGTTGATGCAAGGCCGTATCGGTGTGGACAGCTCCCCAGGACAGGGGAGCTGCTTCTGGGTCGAAATCCCCATGGGCATCAGCGACGCCACGCCCCGCCGTGGCCTGTTGCGCGCCGACCTCCGGGGCCTGCGCGCCCTGGTGGCGGATGACCTGCATGAATCCCGGGAGGTGCTGGCCAACATGCTTTCAGCCATGGGGCTGGCGGTCACCACAGTGCCCGACGGCGCGGCTGCCCTGGATATCCTCCTCCAGGCGGACCAGCAGGACACACCCTTTGATCTGCTGCTCCTGGACTGGCACATGCCTGTCCTGGACGGCCTGGAGACCGCCAGGCAACTCAAATCCCTGCCTTTGAAACGCCAGCCTGCCCACATGCTGGTGACCGCCTTCGGCCACCGGGTACCCATCGGCAACCTGGACGAATACGGCTTCCAGGCCTTCCTCGCCAAGCCGTTCACGCCGTCCAGCTTGTACGACACCTTGGTGGAGGTATATGACGGCCATAGCCGCGATCACGGGACGGATGGCGTTTCCCGGGATGAATCGGCCCTGCGCCAGCGAGGCCATACCCGTCTGCTGTTGGTGGAGGACAACCCGGTGAACCAGGAAGTGGCCCTGGACCTACTCACCGAAGTGGGCCTGCGCGTGGACGTGGCGGACGACGGCGCCCAGGCCCTGGATAAGGCGCGCGCCTTCCCCTACGACCTGATCCTCATGGACGTGCAGATGCCGGTCATGGACGGCCTGGCCGCCACCCGGGCCATCCGCCTGCTGGAAGGCCACCGGGGCACACCTATCCTGGCCATGACCGCCAATGCCTTTGATGAGGACCGCATGGCCTGCGAGGCAGCGGGAATGAACGACCACGTTCCCAAACCCGTGGACCCGGACGTGCTCTATGCCACCCTGGTGAAATGGCTGCCCGCGGGGAATGAGTTCCGGGATGCCGCATCGCCATCCTCCGGAACGGAACGTCGCAAGGACGCCGATCTTCGCGCCGCACTGGACGGCATTGCCGGGTTGGACGTCCGGACCGGCATGAAGAGCATGCGCGGCAAGATGCCCAGTCTGCTCAAGCTGTTGCGCAAGTACGCCCAATCCCACCAGGGTGACATGGCCGCCCTGCGGGCCGCCCTGGGCCAGGGCGAGATGGAGGAGGCACGCTGATTCGCCCATTCCCTGAAGGGGGCCGCCGCCACCCTGGGCGCGGTGGAGGTCCAGCAGCAGGCAGCAATTCTGGAAACCCTGATCAAGAACGGCGCCCCGGAACCCGAGATTTTCACCCTGTCCCGGCGGGTGGAGGATTTGCAGTCAACCCTGGCCATGGCCATATTGGGCGCCCTGCCCAGCGAGTACGGCGGCACCCCCAGGCCGCCCCTGGACCCAGAGAAAGGCCGCGCCGCCCTGGCTCGGCTGGAGAACCTCCTGGCCGCGGACGAAATGAGCAGCCAGGACTGCCTGCGGGAAGTGCAGCCACTCCTGGCGGACCTGATGCCGGAGGCCGCCCTCAAGGTCCTGCTCGCCCAGGTGGAAAACTTCGATTTCCAGGCGGCCCTGGACACCCTGCGCGCCCATCAGGGAGGCGGGCCATGAGGCTTATGGGTTGGAGCAGCCACTTTGAAACCGGCCTGCCCCTGGTGGACCAGCAGCACCGGGGCCTGGTGGACAAGCTCAACACCGCAGCGCCCCTGCTGGGCCCGGGTTCCACCCTGACACCCGGGGACGCCCCACCCCTGCTGGAGCAGCTGACCCGGTACGCCGCCGTGCACTTCAAGACCGAGGACGACCTGATGCAGGCAGCCGGCGTGGACCTCCGGCACCTGGCCCATCATCGCGGCGCCCACGGCGGTTTCGTGGCCCAGCTCACCGCCCTGCGCACGGAATTCGAGAAGGGAGACGGCATCCAGGGGGAAGGCCTGCTGCGGTTCCTGGTGGCCTGGCTCACGTTCCACATCCTGGGCGAAGACCAGGCCATGGCGCGCCAGATCACGGCTATCCAGAACGGCAAGACCCCGGCCCTGGCCTATGACGACGAGGACAGTCGTGGTCCCCGGGATCCGGCCCAGGCGGCCCTGGTGGATGCCCTGGTGGACCTCTTCAACCTGGTATCCACCCAGAACAAGGCCTTGAGCGACACCAACACCCGCATCGGCCTCTACCGGGACCATCTGGAAGACCTGGTGGCAGCCCGCTCCACCGAACTGGAAAAGGCCAACCAGGCCCTGCAGAAACCCCTGGCTGCCACGGCGGCCGCCAGCCAGGCCAAGTCCCGCTTCCTGCGCACCGTCAGCCACGAACTGCTGACTCCCCTGAACGCCGTGCTGGGCTTCGCCCACCTGCTCCAGGATGCTCATCTGCCCGAAAAGGCCCAGGAGCAGGCCGGCCGTATCCAGGATGCCGCCCGTTCCCTGAACGGCAAGCTCCATGGCCTGATCACCTATGCCACCCTGGATGCCGGGGGCGTAGAGGAAAAACGGGTTCCCTTCGAAATTCCCGTGCTGTTTGCCCATCTGGTGAGCCGCTTCAATGCCAGGGCAGAGGAAAAAGGACTGGCTCTGGTGGAGGAGATCGACGCCGACCTGCCCCCCCTGCTGCTGGGCGATGCCCCCCACATCGAGCTGGCCCTCAGCCAGTTGCTGCGCAATGCACTGGGCTTCACGAACTCGGGCCAAGTCGTCCTGCGGGCCCGCCAGGCCTTCGCCAGCCTGTCCGCATCCGCCAGAGCTGCCCTGGGCACCCATCAGGTCACCCTGGCAGCCCAGTTGGCACATTTTGACTTTAGCGCCGCCGTGGCCACCCTGGACAAGGCCAAGCCACCATGTCCCTAGGATCGCCGGCCCTCTCCCGTTCCCCTAAACCCTGGGGATTGTTGTGGGCCTTCGGGGTTCTGACGGTGGGCCTCATCATCGGCGGCACGTTGCTCTATCGCGCCCTGGCCGAACGGGAGATCCATGATGCACATGCTCGCCTGGAGACCGTTGCCCAACTCAAGCAGCGGGCCATCTCCTCCTGGCTTAGGGAGCGCCTCACGGATGCCCAGGTGGTCGCTGGCAATCCCCTGCTGGGTGATGAAATGCATGCCTACCTGAAAGGCGACACCGGTGCAAGAAGCCTGATTCTCGACCACCTTCAGACCCTGGCCTCGTCCTATGGCTACCGGGCGGTTCATCTCCTGGATCTTCAGGGTGGCCGCCTCACCAGCGCCTACGGGACCGGTGTTGCGCCCTCGGGTGAACAGAATCTCGAGTTCGAGAGCCCGCTGTATCGGGAGACCATCGCCAAGGCCATGGGCACGGGGCGCACCCAGGTGCTGGATATCCACGAGCACGGCAATGGCCTGCGTCACTTTGGCATCATTGCCGCCATCACCTACGACCGTCTCCATGGCCCGACAGCGCTCATCTATTTCGACCTCGACCCCCAGACTTATCTCTATCCCGCCCTTCAGGAGTGGCCCTGGGCATCCGCCACGGGGGAAACCACGTTGGTCCGCCAGGCGGGCGGCCAGGTTCTGTTCCTGAATGAGCTGCGCCACAGGCGCCATAGCGCCTTGCGGCTGACTTTGCCCTTCACGGCGAAAACCGAGATCTCTGCTCGTGCCCTGCGCGGTGAGCATGTCACACGGGGCCTGGATTACCGGGGCGTGCCCGCTCTGGCCGCTTCCACGGTGATTCCCGAGATGGGCTGGCACCTCATTGCCAAGGTCGATGAGACCGAGGCCTTTGGCGAACTACGCCGGATTGCCCTGATGACCACGCTTGGCGTCCTGGTCCTGCTGACCCTGGGCGGACTCCTGCTGCTGGCTTTCTGGCAGCGCCAGCGGCTTGAGCACTCTGAAAGAGTGGCCCAGTCCGAAGCCGCCCTGCGGCAGATCCTCGATAACGCCTCGGACGCGGTCTTCATCTCGGACCAGCAAGGGCGCTACGTCTATGTGAACCATAGGGCATGCGTCTTGCTGGGTCATGATCAGGCGGAACTGCTGAGTCTCGGAATCCAGGATATTGCCCCTGAAGAGCAACGGGCCGCCCATATGTCCCTGTTCAAGGACGTGATCCTGCCCAAGGGGCGCTATCTGGGCGAACTGGAACTGCAGCACAAGGCCGGCCATCGGATCCCCGTCGAACTCAACGCCGTGATACTGCCTGACGGTCAGGTGTTCGGCGCCGCCCGGGACATCACCTTGCGCCGGCAATACGAAACCGCTCTGCTGGAGCAACGCAATCAGCTGGAGGCCATGGTCCAGACCCGCACCGCCGAACTCGAGGCTTCCAGGGACGATGCACGGCGACTTGCCCAGGTGAAGAGCGAGTTCCTGGCCAACATGAGTCACGAGATCCGTACCCCCCTGAATGGCGTGCTTGGTTTCGCGGAGCTGGGCCTGCGCGCCTCCGGGGATGCACTCAAGGCTGACGAATTCTTCAATCGGATTGTCCAATCCGGGAAATTGCTGCTGGGCGTCGTCAACGATATCCTGGATTTTTCCAGGATCGAGGCAGGTCAACTCAAGACCGAGGCCATCCGCGTGGAGCTACTGCCTCTGTTGCGCCAGTGCCTGCGCATGGTGCGGGACAAGACCGATGCCAAGGGGCTGACCCTGCGCCTGGACTCCACGCCGGACCTGCCCCAGGCCACCGTGACAGACCCCCTGCGCTTGCAGCAGGTGCTCATGAACCTGCTGGGCAACGCGGTGAAATTTACTCCCCGGGGAAGCATCACCCTCTCAGTAAGGCAAGAAGAGGATGAACTGGTGTTCCGGGTCAGCGATACCGGCATCGGCATGTCGCCTGCGCAAATGAGGCGGCTGTTCCAGCCCTTTACCCAGGCAGACACATCCACCTCGCGCAAGTTTGGTGGCACCGGTCTGGGCCTGGCCATCAGCAAGGAACTGGTGGAGTTGATGGGTGGAAGCATCCGGGTGGAAAGCACCCCGGATGTCGGAAGCCACTTCGAAGTCCATCTGCCCTTCCTGGACCCGTCTTCCTCCCTGGTGGCGGCGTCGCCCCTGCTGGATGACCCCGGGGAGGGCGCCACGGCTCACGAACCCGCCCTGCACGGACTGCGACTGCTGGTGGCCGAGGACAACGAGGTGAACCAGATGATCATCCAGGCATTGCTTGAAGAGGAAGGCGGCCAGGTCACCCTGGTGGAGAATGGCCGATTGGCCGTGGACGCCGTGGGCGCCGCGGGACCCGGGGGCTTTGACCTGGTGCTGATGGATGTCCAGATGCCCGGCATGAACGGCCTGGAAGCCACCGAGGCCATCCTGGCCCTGGACCCGGACCTGCATGTGGTGGGTCAGACCGCCCACGCCCTCATCGAAGAAAGGGAAAAATGCCTGCGCGCCGGCATGGTGGACCAGATCAACAAGCCCATCGACCCGGAGGAACTGGTGGCTACCGTGCTCATGTGGGCGCGGCGAAGCCAGGACGGCTGACGGTGCGAAAAGCCGCTACTGTTTCACCACCTTGTAGCCCGCCGGCACATCGAAGGCGCCCTTGGCGATGGGCTCCGTGCCGTAGTCGTCGTAGGTCAGGCTGATGCGGCTGGCCATCTTTTTGGACAGGGTGGCCACCCGGCCCGTGCCTTCGTACCTGAGGGCCACGTCCACGCTGCACAGCAGGCCCAGGGGGGCCAGGCGCCGGATGGCCTCGCTGATGCCCCGGGCCTGGACCGGGGAGGCCTTGGCCAAAGCGGGAATGCCCATGAAGAAGTCCGGTTCCTGCATGAGCTTGAGCACCGTGGCTGTTTCCTTCTGCTCAGGCGTGTTGCGGGCCAGCCAGATGGTGCCTTCCATCTGGAAGCTGAGCTTCTCGCCGCCGATCTCGGCGGGCATGGCCAGGCTGAGGCGGTGTTCCGCGCAGGGCCATTTCTGCAGGGTGTGGGTGCGTCCCGTGGCCTTGAGGTCCATCTTGATGGCCTTGCTGTCCACCGAGGCGTCGGTCTGCTCTTTCAGGGATGCGGTCGAATACACCGTGGCCTGGCGCAGGGAATGGTCCAGGACGGTCACTTCCCTGGCTTTCAGGTCGAAGATGTTGGAATAGGCCTTGCCCCGATCCACCATGTCCCGGCGGATGAGGGCCTTGTCCAGCCAGACCTTCTCCTTGCCGTTGCCCTGCATGCCCATGGCCACCACGGTGCTGCGTCCGTTCAGGGTCAGGTCTGCACGGGCGGACAGGGCCATGGCCATCAGCAGCAGGGGGATGGGGAACCGCTTCATGTCTTCTCCTTGGCGCCGTTGTATGCCTGCATTCTAAGGGCTGCCATGACCCCATGCGGAGGTTAGTCGCAGTCCGGCGGGTCCTTGATGGGGCGCTTCAAGTCCGGCGGCGGCAGGTCGCTGAGGTGGAATCGCTGGTACAGCAGGAGCAGGGGCTTTGGCGCCCACCAGTTGAGCTTGCCCAGCAGGCGCAGGGTGGCGGGCACAAGCAGCATGCGCACCAGGGTGGCGTCGACGATGACCGACAGCAACAGCCCCAGGCCCATGGCCTTCATGAACACCACCTCGCCGGTGGCGAAAGCCCCCAGCACGATGCCGATGAGCAGGGCCGCGCTGGTGATGATGGGGCCGCTCTTCTGGATGCCCGAGGCCACGGACTTCATGTTGTCTCCCGTGGCCTGGCACATCTCCTTTACCCGGGAGAGCAGGAACACCTCGTAATCGATGGACAGGCCGAAGGCAGCGGCGAAGATGAGTACCAGGATGGTGCCGTCCATGCTGCCCTGGGGGGTAAAGTCAAAGAGCCAGGCCAAATTCCCGTCCTGGAATATCCACACAAGGGCACCGAAGGTGGCGGACAGGGACAGCAGGTTGGTGAGCACGGCCTTGATGGGAATCAGCAGGCTGCCCAGCATGAGGAAGAGCAGCACGAAGATCACCGACACGATGGCCAGGATGACCCAGGGCACCCAGGTGGCCAGGGAATGCAGGTAATCCAGGTGGAATGCGGGAAACCCCCCCACGTGCATCGACTCCAGCCCGTCATGGAGGATGAGGCCGCGGATGCGCTGCACCAGTTCCCGGGCCTCGGCGGAGTTGGAGGGCATGCGGTAGTCCACCACCATCTGCGTGTATTCCCCCTTGGCATAGGTGTCCAGGGTCTCCGTGGCCAGGGGGAACTGCTCCGGATACTGGTACAGCATTTCGTAGTCGGACAACGCCAGGTTGGGGTCCACGCTGACCAGGCCCTGGACCCGGGTGACACCGGGCAGGGCCTGGAGTTGTCGGGTCAGGTCATCGAGGCCGGCCAGGGCCCGGGGCGCGTGGGCCGGCCCCCGAGTGTGCACCGCCAGCACCAGGGGCGACAGACCGGCGTGGGGGAACTGGTGGTCCAGTATCTCCTGCACCTGGCGGCTCTGGGCCGTCACCGGCAGGGAACGGCTGTCGGCGGGGCCGATATCCATGTGCAGCACCGGCTGGCCCATGGCCAGCAGCAGGGCCAGGGCTCCCGCCAGGATGATGCCTGCATGACGCATGACGAACTGGCTGAAGCGGTACCAGCCGCCGACATCATCGGGACGGGTGATGCGCCGGGCCAGCACCGGCAGGGCCAGGCTGTTCACCCGCCGTCCCAACAGGCCCAGCAGGGCGGGCAGGATGAGGGTGGAGGTGAGCATGGCGGCGGCCACTGAGATCCCCCCAGCCAGACCCATGTTCTGGAAGAAGCGCTGGGGCAGCATGAGCAGGCAGAACAGGCTGGCCGCCACCGTGAGGCCGCTGTAGGCCACGGTGCGACCTGCCGTGGCCAGGGTAGCGTCCAGGCTGGACAGCTCATCGCCACCGCTGCCCTCCAGTTCCTCACGGTAGCGAGAGACGATGAACAGGCCGTAATCGATGGCCAGGCCCAACCCCAGCATGGATACCACGTTGGCGGCGTAGACGGAGATGTCCACGAAGAGGGTGAACAGCTTCAGCAGGGTCACGGAAAGGACGATGGTGACCCCCCCCACCACCAGGGGCAGCATGGCCGCCGTGGCGGAACCGAAGACCCAGACCAGAAGAAAGGCCAGGGCGATGAAGCTGGCCACCTCGGCGCGCCAGATGTCCTTTTCCAACTGTTCGCGAATATCCACGTAGGTGGCCAGTTCGCCCCCCAGCAGCACTTCGAGTTCGTCGCTCTTCACCTGCTGGCGCAGGCGCAGGAAGGCCTCCACGCCCTCGTTGCTGCCGCGGTCCAGCTGCACGATGGCATAGGAGAGGCGTCCGTCCCCGTTACGAAGGCGAGCGTCGCCGGTCATGGGGTAGCTGGCGATGCTGCTCACGTCGGGATTGGTGCCGATGCGGACCAGCACCTGTTCCACCGCGTCACGATAGGCGGGGGTGTCCACCACGGGACCGGGCACCTCGTCCAGCTTGCCGGCCGGACGGAAAAGCAGGATGACGGGAGTGTCGTCCCGTCCCAGGTTTTTCCGCAGCAGATTGGCCGACTCGGTGGAACCGCTGCCGGGCACTTCCCAGCCAGGAGAGAGGGTCAGGCGTTGCATGACGTCCAGGCTGTAGACGGCGCTGAGTAACACCACCAGCACCGCCAGCAGCATCACCCGCCAGGGTCGCCTGCCGGCCGCGCGGCCTAGATGAAGGAGCATGGAAGGAATCGGGTCAAAGCAACTGGATTGGGCAAGGGGTGCTCTCAAGTAAAAGAAAGACCGTCCCGAGTCTACTTGCCCCCCCGCGGGGGTAGTGGACAGGGCGCAGCCCAGCCCGGAGGGCATTCATTTCTTCGTGCATCACAGGTAACGGACCCACAGGTAAAGGTGGCTGACGGCGATGCTGGCCAGCATTAGGGGGAAGGCCATCACCATGAAAGGCAGGAAACGTATTGGCTGCCCCGCCCGCTCGGCGAAACCGGCCACCACCAGGTTGGCGGAGGCCCCCACCAGGGAACCGTTGCCCCCCAGGCAGGCCCCCAGGGCCAGGGACCACCACAGGGTGTTGATCTGTTCCGGCGTGAACACCGTGCCCATGCTCTGGATCACCGGGATCATGGTGGCCACGAAGGGGATATTGTCCACCACGGCCGAAAGCACGGCGGAAACCCAGAGAATGGCGTAGGCGGTGATGCCAAAGTCGCCTCCCGTCCAGGCCACGATCTCGTGGGCCAGGATTTCCAGGGCCCCCGCCTTTTCGATGCCCGCCACCACCACGAACAGGCCCACGAAGAAGAAGATGGTGACCCACTCCACCTCGCCGAAGGTGTGGTGGATGGCGTGGGACTGCTCCTCGGCGTGCTTGTCGTAGACCCGCAGCAAGAGCAGCAGGGCGGCGCCGAACATGGCGATGGTGCCCGGCTCCTGGCCGATGCCGTGGGCCATGACGAACCCCAGGATCACCAGGGCGATGACGAACAGGGCCTGTTTAAGCAGGCGGGGGTCGGTGATGGACTCCTTTTCGTCGAAGGCCATGACCATGGCCCGGTTCTCCGCCGTGGCGGAAAGTTTGCGGCCCCAGATGAGATAGATGGGGATCAGTGTGAGCAGCAGGATCACCACCGCCACCGGCGCCAGGTTCACGAGGAAGTCGTTGAAGGTGAGCTTGGCCGCCGAGCCGATCATGATGTTGGGCGGGTCGCCGATGAGGGTGGCGGTGCCGCCGATGTTGGAGGCGAAGATCACCGAGAACAGGTAGGGATAGGGGGAGATGCGCAGGGCGTCGGTGATCAGCAGGGTCACCGGGGCGATGAGCAGCACCGTGGTGACGTTGTCCAGCAGGGCGGAGAACAGGGCCGTCACCAGGCTCAGCATTACCAGCAGGCCCCAGGGGTCCGCCTTCACCGTCTTGGTGGCCTTGATGGCCACGTACTGGAACACGCCGCTATGCTGGGTGACCGCGACGATGACCATCATGCCGGTGAGCAGGCTGATGGTGTTCAGGTCGATGCCCCGGAAGGCCTCGGTCTGGTGCAGCACGCCGGACAGGACCATGAGACCGGCCCCCAGCAGGGCCACCACGGACCGGTTGATGCGCTCGGTGACAATGACCGCGTAGGTCAGCACGAAGATGCCGAGGGACACGGCCAGGGGAGAAAGGCCCAGGACCACCTGGGAGGCGGCGTGTGCGCCGGGCGCCACGTCAGACCCCCGCTTTGTCGGCCAGGTATTGCATGAGGGCCCGGGCGGAAAGCATGCCCTGGAGTCGGCCATCGACACCCAGTACAGGCAGGGGCGTGGCCTGCTGATAGAGCAGCAGCGCGGTTTCCATCAAGCGATGGTCCCGGCGCAGGGTAGGCACGTCGCGGCGGATCAGCTCCGCCACGGTGCGCCGCTCCATGTCCCTGAGGTGGGCGGAGAGCATGGCGGCGGCGTCCCCCACGAAGCTCAGGTCGTCCAGCCCGTGCTCCATGCGTGCGCTCACGGGCAGCACCTCCCCCATCAGGTCCCGTATGGTCACCAGGCCCACCCAGATTTCCCCATCGCACACCGGCGCATGATTGACGCCCTGTTCCAGCAACTTGCGCAGGGCTTCCAACTGGGTGGAATCAGGTCGCAGGCAAAGGGTGGGCGGGATCAGGGGAATGGTTTCGATGGTCATGGCTTGTGCTTGGCTATCCGTAGTTCTTGGCTGTCCGTAAGCTGAGCGGCAAGGAGGCTGGATTCAATCCAGCCGGCATTTTCCCATACTCGCTCCATGAAGGCGTTGCCCAAAGTGCCAATTTCTGCCGATAGCTCCTTCCCAACCCGACAACACCGCGGGTTGCGGGGCCCGTGGGACATCGGGCCCGACGGCAATCCGGCAGGCGCCGGGTGATGACGCTTTCCGGTGCTATATTCGCCCCAGGCCAGGCTTAATTCCACCATGAGCGAAACCGCTGACACCCCCCGCATACAGGCCATCCTGGCCAGTGGCATCAAGATCCCCCCCCTGCCTGAAGCCTTGCTCAAGATACAAGCCATGCTGCGGAACCCGGATGTATCCACCGCTGACGTGGCCAGGCTCATACGCCAGGATGGTGCCCTCAGCGGCGCGGTGTTCCGGGTGGTGGGCTCCCCCGTGTTCGGTCTCCATGCCAGGGTGGATACCGTGGACCGGGCG
The DNA here is from genome assembly GCA_024235835.1 of Thiobacillus sp. Lineage (NCBI taxonomy): Bacteria > Pseudomonadati > Pseudomonadota > Betaproteobacteria > Nitrosomonadales > Thiobacillaceae > Thiobacillus > Thiobacillus sp. The sequence goes on from JACKLQ010000001.1 coordinate 1,424,842, forward strand.
GTTACCCTGCTTGGCATCCCCCCTACCCTGGCCATCCTGCGGGGCATCTCCCTGCGCGCTGCTTTCGGTGGCGGCACCCAGGACGCTGCCCTGGAGGCCCTCTGGCGACGCAGCGGTCAAATCGCTCAATACGCCATGGCTGCCACCCGGCTGCTGCGCCCCAGAGGCATCTCTCCCGACCAGGCATACACCCTGGGCATGTTCCACGACTGCGGCCTGGCCTTGCTGGCCAAGCGCTTTCCCGCCTATGGCGAGGCTCTTGCCCAGGATTTATGGAGGGAAATCCCGGCCCTGGACCGTGCCCAGAACTCGGACCACGGCCTGGTGGGAGAGATGGTGGCGCGTAACTGGCAACTGCCCGGGGAGATCGCCCAGGCCATCCGCCACCACCACGAGCAGAAGGCCGCAGATCCTTTTGGTGTACCGGCACGCCTGGTGGCGCTGTTGAACTTCGCCTGCCATATGTGCAGGCAGGCGCTACAGGACGATGACCAGGAGTGGGAGAAGGGCTGGAGGGACGCCTGTGCTGTCCGCCTGGGGCTCACCGAGCCCGACCTGGTGGGCCTGGAGGTGGAGGTGGGCGTGGCGGTGGCCACCACCAGGCAATAAGACCCTGCTGATGTGCCGGACTATTTCGTGTCGGCGTCCGGAGACTCCCCCTTGGGATACCGCAACTCCTTGCTTTCGATCCTTTTTTCCCACAGCAGCCTGCCATTCTGGTCATGGGCGCGCAGCACCAGCGTGCGCGCCTCCTCGGGTCCTGCCACGTCAAGGCTGCAGAAGTTGCGTTGCCCCACCAGGGTGCCCTCCACCCGCTGGGGGTTGTCCTTCTCGGCCTCGGGCACCCGGGCTGCGGCGGTCAGGGGCGAGCAGGTGAGCTCAAGGAGGGGGTAGGCATCCTTGCGCACCCGCCGGATCAGCTCAGTGTGGTGCCGGTCACCGGAAAGGAACAGCAGCCCTTCGAGCTTCTGCAGCCCCAGCCATTCCAGGAAGCCTTCCCGTTCGCCGGCGAAATGATGCCACCCCTCGAAGCCATTGCTGTCATTGAACAGCTGGCTGCCACTGACCACGATCTTGAACCGGGCCCTGGAGTTGATCAGGGCCTGCTTGAGCCAGTCCATCTGGGCCGCACCGAACAGGGTTTTGTTTTCTCCCAGCCACAACGGCACGCTGCCACCGTAACGCCGCCCCAGGATGCGGGTGACTTCGTTGCTGCCGATGACGAACTCCTTGACGGTCTGCCACCAGCTCACTTCGTTGTCGGGCTCCACGGTGTCGTCGCTGGCCCGGTAGCTGCGATCGTCAAGCAGGAAAAAATCCGCGTCGCCGAGGCTGAAGGTGGTGAAGATGCCCGGGGTCTCCGTCAGTCCATAGCTCGGGTTGGCCCAGTAGCGCCGGAACAATTCGGCACTGGTCTCCTTGAGGACGAAACTCCGGTTGGCGTTGTTGGGGCCGAAGTCGTGGTCATCCCACACGGCGTAGTTTGGCAGGGCGCGCAGCAGGCCCTGCAGGGCAGGATGGGCACGGTTGGTGCGGTAGCGGGCATTCATGCCCCAGGGGCTTTCCAGGTCCGCCTCGCGGAAATAGAGGTTGTCCCCCAGCCATAGCATGAAGCCGGGCCGGGAGGCACCGGTCGCCGAGGCGGCGATGGACTTGAAGATGGCCTCGCCGCCGCCGTAGGGCGTTCCCTGCCAGTCCCAGTCGGGGTCGTTCAAATAGGCGCAGGAACCCATGTAGACGGTGAAGTCGGGCGGCGGCCCCCGCCACTTCCAGGCCGGCTGGGTCCTGAATAACAGATATTCCCCCTCGAGCACGTGGGCACCGTCCAGGAATACGCCGTAGCGGTAGCGGGTACCGGGCCGCAGGTCCGTGAGCTGGACCACGCCACTGAAGTCCGTGGCCTGGTCCAGCCGCAAGGGCGGGGAGATGGCCCGGGTTCCGGCCTCCATCTCAGGCCAGTATTCCACCCGCGCTTCGGCCTGGCCGTCGGCCTGCAACCAAAGGCTGGCGGTCCTGCTGGTGACGTGCCCCAGCATGGGCCCGGAGGTCAACGAGGCGGCCCATGTCCCGGAGGCGAGGAACCCCGTCACCACCAAGGCCAGTAGCCGCAACAGACTGCCATTCATGTTCATGGCGTGAACCCTTCAGGTCAGCGAAGCCACCCAGCGCCGGGGGTCGATGTTCCAGGCCTCGTACTCCTCATGGCCCACGATCCTGTCCTGACAGGCGGGGGAGGCCAGGTCATGGATCTCGGGCAGCAGGTAACGCTGGTGGACACTATGGAAGATGACCTTCACCTTGGGCAGCATGGGCTTGTCCTTGTGCTGCTCCAGCACCACGCCCAGGCGCCCACTTTCCAGGCGCACCAGGGAACCGGTGGGGTAGATGCCCACGCACCGCACAAAGGCCCGCACCAGTTCCGGGTCGAAATGGAACTTGCTCCATTCCAGCAGCCGCCCCAGGGCGGCAGTGGGCGCCATTCCCTTGTGGTAGACCCGGTCAGAGGTCAGGGCATCGTAGACGTCCACGATGGCGCCCATGCGGCCATACAGGGATATGCCCTCGCCGCTGAGCCTGTTGGGATAGCCGCTGCCGTCATAGCGCTCGTGGTGCTGCCCCGCCACGTCCAGGGCTATCTGGCTGATGCCCGGCGTGTGCTGCAGAATGATGATGCTCTGCACCACGTGGGACTTCATCTTGGCGAATTCCGCCTCGGTGAGCTTGGCCGGCTTGTTGAGGATGGAGTCAGGCACCTTGGCCTTGCCCACGTCATGCAGCAGGCCGCCGATGGCCACTTCTCTGATGACGTCCCGCGCCAGCCCCAGCCCTCGGGCGAAGGACACCAGCAGGGCACACACGGACACCGAGTGCTGGAAGGTGTAATTGTCATGGTCCTTGAGCCGGGCCAGGGGCAGCAGGGCATCCTGATTGCGGAAGATGGAATCCACCATCTTTTCCACCAGGGGCTCCACCTGTTCCAGTTCGATCTGCCGTCCCAGGCGGATGTCATGGAGCATGTCCTTCACCACCCGGTGGGCTTCCACGTGGAGCTTGCGGGCCTGCTCCAGTTCCTGCTGCAGCGGCGCATGGCGCACTTCAGTGGCTGGAGCCTGGACGATGGCCTCCATGTCCCGGGCGATGAGGGAGTCGACTTCCGCCTGGGTAGGTGCATCCTCCACGTCCAGGCCCTTCAGGGTGTCGATGTACACCTCATGAATGCCCAGGGACTGGATCTCCCGCACCCGTTTCTCGTCATTGACCCGGAAACGGTTGGTCACGAAGGGATGGTCCATCCACGCGCAGTTAAGGTCATGGATGTACATCCCGGGACGCAACTGATCCACGGCCACCTTCTTGATGGCATCGGTGGCAGTCATTGACTCACCCCCGCGTCCAGGCATCACGCCATCCCCCTCCCCCGGGTCTCATGCCACGCCAGCGTTCAGCTGGCGCTACTTCTGGAAATGGGTCCGCGCCTTGTCAAAGGCCTCACGCATCAGTCCCCATGCCTCGTCGGCACCGGCTGAGAGGTCCTTCCAGGCCTCCCCGGCGGCAGCCTGGACCTCACCAAGCTTCTCCGTGGCGACTTCCCGATGCTTGCGCAAGGCTTCCAGTTGCATTTCGTACTCGATGCGCATGTCCGTCCTGGCCGTGCGGGCCTTGGCTTCCCATTTGGCCAGATCGGCATTCCATTCATCCAGGCGCGTCTTCAGGTTTTCCACATACTCGTTACGTGTGGTCATGCTCAGCTCCATCTACATGCACGGGTCATCACGAAAACCATTTCCGGCACCCCATGCTTCACTTCCAGCATAGGCACAGATCGAAGATTTGGATGACATCAGCGTTGTCCCATGGCCCGGTTCAGGGCATCCGCCAGGGCGCCGGCGGCCGGGGACTGCTGCTTCAACTGGCCTGGCCTGTAGGCCGGGCCGCCCCGCTGGGGCTGCTCGCGAGGCTTGGCCTCGTCCCTGAGGCGCATGGTGAGCGCGACACGCTTGCGCGGAATGTCCACCTCCAGCACCTTCACCTTGACGATATCCCCCGCCTTCACCACCTCCCGGGGGTCCTTGACGAAACGTTCCGACAGGGCGGAGATGTGAACCAGTCCGTCCTGGTGCACGCCGATGTCGACAAAGGCGCCGAAGTTGGTGACGTTGGTGACCGTGCCCTCCAGCAGCATGCCCGGCTGCAGGTCCTTCAGGTCGTTCACCCCTTCCTGGTAAGTGGCGGTGCGGAACTCGGGACGGGGGTCCCGGCCCGGCTTTTCCAGTTCCCTGAGGATGTCCTTCACCGTGGGCAGGCCGAAACGCTCGTCGGTGTAGGTCTCGGGCTTGAGTCGCTGGAGCACGTCCGTGTTGCCGATCACGCCGCGGATATCCTTGCCCAGGTCCGCCAGGATGCGCCCCACCACAGGGTAGGACTCCGGGTGCACGGCCGAGGCGTCCAGGGGGTTGGCGCCGCCGGGCACCCTCAGGAAGCCGGCGGCCTGCTCATAGGTCTTGGGCCCAAGACGGGGCACCTGCTTCAAGGCCTCCCGGTCCGGGAAGGGGCCGTGGGCATCCCGGTGGGCCACGATCTGCTGGGCCAGGCTGGTGTTGAGGCCGGAAACCCGGGCCAGCAGGGCCACCGAGGCGGTGTTCACGTCCACCCCCACGGCGTTCACGCAATCCACCACCACAGCCTCCAGGGCATGGGACAGCTTGGTCTGGCCCACGTCGTGCTGATACTGGCCCACGCCGATGGCCTTGGGCTCGATCTTCACCAGCTCTGCCAGGGGGTCCTGGAGGCGCCGGGCGATGGACACGGCGCCCCGCAGGCTCACGTCCAGGTCGGGAAATTCCCGGGCTGCCGTTTCCGAGGCGGAATACACCGAGGCGCCCGCCTCGGACACCGTCACCTTGGTGATGCCCAACTGGGGATAGCGGCCCATGAGGTCCGACACCAGCTTGTCCGTCTCCCGGCTGGCGGTGCCGTTGCCGATACTGACGAGTTGGGCCTCGTGCTGGGCCACCAGCCGGCCCAGGGTGTTTAGGGCGCCTTCCCAATCGTTGCGAGGCTCGTGAGGGTAGATGGTGGCCGTATCTAGCAGCTTGCCCGTGCGGTCCACCACGGCTACCTTCACCCCGGTGCGGATGCCCGGGTCCAGGCCGACGACCGCCTTCTGGCCCGCGGGCGCGGCCAGCAGCAGGTCCTTGAGGTTGGCGGCGAAGACGCGGATGGCCTCCGCCTCGGCACGCTCGAACAAGGCGTTCATCATGTCCAGTTCCAGGTGCAGGGACAGCTTCACTTTCCAGGTCCAGCGCACCGTGTCCAGGAGCCACTTGTCGCCGGGCCGCCCCTGGTCCCGCAAGCAAAGGTGGGCGGCAATCATGCCTTCGCAGGGATTGGCACCGGCAAAACCCTCCTGCAACTCCTCAGGCAGCTTGACGGTGACCGCCAGGACGCCTTCCCCCCGGCCACGGAACAGAGCCAGGGCCCGGTGGGAGGGCATGTCCTTCCATGCCTCGTCGAACTCGAACCAGTCGCGGAACTTCTGGCCCTCGTTCTGCTTGCCTTCCAGCACCCGGGAAACCACACGGCCACGGTCCTGGAGGTAGGCTCGCAGCTTCTCGATGAGGCCGGCATCCTCGGCGAACTGCTCCATGAGGATCTGGCGCGCGCCGTCCAGTGCAGCCTTCGTGTCGGGCACGCCCTTGCCGGCATCCAGATAGGCAAGAGCCGCTTCTTCCGGGACAAGGCGTGGATCGGTCAGGAGGGCCTCCGCCAAAGGCCCCAGGCCCGCCTCCCGGGCGATCTGGGCCTTGGTTCGACGCTTGGGCTTGTAGGGCAGGTAAAGGTCCTCCAGGCGCTGCTTGGTATCGGCGGCGTCTATCTCCGCCCGCAGTTCCGGCGTGAGTTTGCCCTGCTCCCCGATGCTGGCCAGGATGGTGCCACGCCGATTTTCCAGTTCCCTCAGGTAGCCCAGGCGTTCCTCCAGATGGCGCAACTGGGTATCGTCCAGGCCACCCGTGGCCTCCTTGCGATAGCGGGCGACGAAGGGCACGGTGGCCCCCTCGTCCAGAAGTTCGACGGCGGCGTTGACCCGGGCCGGCGCGACCCCCAGTTCCCGGGCGATACGCGAAAGGATTTGCAGTTGTACGGACATGAAATTGCACTGCCAGGCAAACAAAAACCGGGCCGAGCATGGTCCATGCCTGACACAAGGGCAAGGCTTGACAATCAAGAACGGATGGCACCCAGGGGAACGGGATTCGTGACCACCGAGGCGTAAGAAGAAGCCGTTCGGGACAAGTCCTGCCGAAAAATTAAAGAATTAACTAAACTTGCCGATATGTGACGCAGAGTTGTGTTGGTTTTTGCAACTCCGCCTACTCAAGGGCAACTCCATCGAAAGGTGGGGACGCAAAGCTACCGGCCTAAAGGGTCGGCCCAACAGGGCTGCCCCCAGGGCGGCGGGGCTGCTAGGTGAGGCTGGTTTGCCTTGTGGGCACGCCCGAATCATGGTGCTGTCCAGGTTGGCTAACCCCCATCGCACCGAGAGTATGGGGATTGGACATACCCATGACGCATGGCTCGATGCCGGCGCCGTGGGCTGGAGGCCGGCCATGGATGAAATGCTCGACAGCTTATTGATGATGAGGAACCACGGACAAGCGCAATTGGCAGGGGTCAAGGCATCCCCTTCGCTGCTGGATGAAGTACGCGATCTGGCGGTGGTGGACATGTCCGAAGTGTTCTCCGAAATCCTGGGACTCACGGCCACGGAACTGCTGGACATGGCGGGTAGAAACCCTTCCCACGTCATGTACTGCCTCTACATGGATACCCGGGATCAGGCACAGTCCCAGCGGGAAACCCTGGTGAGCACATTCCGGCGCCAACTCTTCGAACATTTCAACGAGGCCCGGCGGCGTGGCCACCTGGACCACAAGCAGCGCGCGGCACTGGACATTTCCGAACTGAGCCTGGTGGAACCGGAGGAACTGGAACTTTCCCTGGCCAGCACCACCATCAGCCATGCTCTGCGCGTGGCCTGTCACGACGAACTGCCTGGCCTGGAGCGACGCATGGGCCTGCTCCTGGACGACCCGGAACTGCGTTCCGGGCCCAATCCCCTGGCCCCGGAGGTTATCGGCGAGACCATGATGGACGCTATCAAGGTCCTGCCCACGGGCAACAAGGTCAAGCTCATGCTGGTGACCCGGGTGAACACCCACCTGCCCACCCGACTCCAGGAGGTTTATGGCGAAATCAACCGCCTGCTGGTGGGCAGGGGTATCTTGCCCTCCATCCGGCCTGAGGTAAGGCGTGCCCAGGACGCATCCGCAGGTGCACCTGCCAGCGCCCCCGTCGGGAATGCTGTGGAAAATGCCGAAGCAAACCCCGCGAAACCCCAGCAGGACATGTTCGCCATGTTGCAGCAGCTCATGTCCATGGGGCGTATCGGCGGAGGCCCGGGGGGTCCAGGTGGCCCGAGTCTCCCATCCCTCCCCGCACTGCCCGGGGCTGGCATGGCGGAAGCCGCCAACGAGGGGGAAATCGACTCCGAGCTGCTTGTCCAGCGCCTGACCCAGATCCAGCAGGGTGAGATCGGCGGCCTGCCCGGGACGGGTCTGGACCCCACCGTGCTGGCCAATGGTCAGGTCAATGTGCTGCGGGCCATCAAGAACACGGGCGCTGCCGGCAACATGGGTCACATGGATGCCATGACCCTGGACATCGTGGCCCTCATGTTCGACTACATCCTGGACGACCCGCGACTGCCCGATGGCATGAAGGCCCTTATCGGCCGGCTGCAGATTCCGGTGTTGAAGGTGGCCATGCTGGACAAGGCCTTCTTCAGTCAGAAGGCCCACCCGGCCCGCAGGCTGCTCGATACGCTGGCCGACGCCGCCTTGGGCTGGAATGAACAGGAAGGCCACGACAGCGCCTTCTACAAGACCATCGACACCCTCATCCAGCGGGTTTTGAACGAATATGAAGACAAGGTGGAGGTCTTCTCCCAGGTACTCGAGAACCTGCGGGACTACCTGGCCGAGGAAAAACGCCTGGCGGATGAACGTGCCTGCCAGAGCGCCCAGATTCTGCAAAGCAACGAACAGGCGGCCCTGGCCCACACCCTGTCCCTGGAAGCGGTGCAGGCCCGCATGCTGGACAACGAGGTTCCGGAGTTCATCCAGGCTTTCCTGGTGGATACCTGGACCGACCATCTGGCCGCCCTGTACCTGCAGGAAGGGGATCAGGGCGAGCGATGGAACCGGGCGCTGGTCACCACCGAAGACCTGTTGTGGAGCCTGATCCCCAAGTCCACCAAGGATGAGAAGCACAAGCTTGTGGACTTGCTGCCAAGGCTGCTCAAGCATCTGGACGCGGGCATTCAGGCCGTGGCCTTGCCCCGGGAGGAGCGAGACCGGTTCTTCTCCAATCTGGTGAAATACCATGCGGACGCGGTCAAGGCCGACCTGCGGAACAGGGACACCGGCAAACCCTCCACGGTGGTGCGCATGCCATTGAAGCCGGCCAGGCCCAGCGTGACCTTTGCCTTCGACAGCCCTGTCCTCCACGATATCCCCGCTCCCACGGGCAAGGTGGAGCCCGACCCCCAGATACTGCGGGAGATCAGCACGCCTGCGGACCGCCCGGGCGAAATGGAGGAAATCGTCATTGGCGATGTGGTCGGCCAGGACCGGCTCACCCTGGAAACCGGGACCGAGGAACAGTTCGAGAAACAGGTGGAACGGCTGAAGCGCGGCACCTGGCTGGAATTCATCCTGGAGGACGGCACCAGCCTGCGGGCCAAGCTGGCCTGGGTCAGCCCCCTGCGTGGCACCTACCTGTTCACCAACCGTCTGGGTGAACGGGCCGTTTCCATCAATGCGGCCGGCCTGGTTGAAAAACTCAAGGCCGGCACTGCGAAGATCGTCGACAACGTGGCCCTGATCGACAGGGCCGTCAGCAGTCTGTTCGAACGACTGCAGAAGAGTGCATAACCCGCCATCCGTCATGAACCTGCGCCAGACCTCAGCCCACGCCAACAACGCCCCAGAGGCGGCCAGCGCGCCGCACAAAAACAGCTTGGAAACCCTGCAACGATTTTTGACCCGCCAGCCCGTGCTGGACTGCCAGGATCAGATCCTGGGGTACGAACTCAAGCGGCGTGACAGGGTGCCCATCGAAGTGTTGCCGGGAGCGCGCACACTGCAGCAGGCCCAGGACGAACACCTGCTGATCAGCGCCATCGACCTGGATTTTCAGAAGGCCCTGGGCAACAAGTTGACCTTCCTGGGCGTATCGCCGGAACTGCTGCTAAACCCGCTGGTGGAGCAGTTGCCCAAGGACAAAGTCGTCCTGGCCTTGCATGGGCAGGGCGAGGTGGACCCCGCCATATTGGCCAAGGCGGAAGAACTCGCCCGCCAGGGACTGCTGCTCGCCCTGGACGACGCGGCGGACGACGGCGCACCCAGCCCCCTGCTGGCCCATTGCCGGTACGTGCGCCTGGACTCCTCCCGCTACGATGTCATGGCCCTGGCGGAGCGGGTTGCCAACCTGTTGCGCGGACCCCACCGCGGCCATGTGCTGGTGGCCACCCAGGTGGACACCACGGAGGCATTCGAAACCTGCGAGAAACTCGGGTTTCAATATTTCCAGGGCTATTACTTCACCCAGGTGGAGCCTTCCAAGGCGAGCCGCATGGACGCCAACGTCATGCGCGTGATGGACCTGCTGAACAAGGTCACGGAGCGGGCAGAGATACGGGTCCTGGAGGAAGGCTTCAAGCTGGACCCGGCCCTCTCCTACAAGCTGCTGCGCTACATCAATTCCCCGGCCATCGGCTTGCGCACCACCATCAATTCCATCGGCCACGCCCTTACCCTGCTGGGTTACGACCAGACCTACCGCTGGCTTACCCTGCTGCTGTTCAGCAGCGTGCGCGCGGCGGCCCGCAACCGGGCCTTGCTGCGCAACGCCCTGGCCCGGGCCCATTTCACCGAGGCCCTGGGCCGCGATCACATGGAGCCATCCCAAAGGGGAGGGCTGTTCATCACCGGCATTTTTTCCGTGCTGGACGCCCTGCTCAACGTCCCCATGTCCCAGGCCCTGGCGAACCTGAACCTACCCGAGTCGGTTTCCAGCGCCCTGTTGCACGGCGACGGTCCCTACGCCCCCTATCTGGACCTGGCCACGGCCTGCGAACGCTTCGACCAGGAGTCCATCGCCACCCTGGCCGCCAACATCGGCCTGGATGCCGACAAGGTCAACCTGGCCCACGTGAATGCCCTGATCTGGTCCGAGGGTGTGGACATCTGAGTCCACCGGGATCTTTCACCCGGGCCGGAGCATACGGCCTTCCAAGCCGAGGAACTCCTAGGCCGGGCCGGTCAACCCCGCCAGGATGCGACGCACCGGCGTTGGCAGGGCGGCGCCGCCCACATCTGCCCGAGGCAGCCAGATGCGGCCGGGTTCTTCGGCCCGCATACCTTTCCGCACATGCAGAAGCCACGGCGAAATCGTCAACCGGAAGTGAGTGAAGCTGTGCACCAGGCCCGGCAGCGCCTCGACGGTCTCGACCAGGTAACCCTGCCGACGGGCCACCCGGCCCACATCGTCGTCCCTGGCGCATTCAGGCAGGCTCCATAACCCCCCCCAGATGCCGGTGGCGGGACGCTTTTCCAACAATATCTCGCCGGCATGGATCAAAACCAGCATGGCCGTCTCCCGCTCCGGCAGCGCCTTTTTCGGGCGCGGCCCTGGCAATTCCCCCTGCCTGCCTTCCCGGTGGGCCACGCAATCGTCCGCGAAGGGACACGCCTCGCACCTTGGCCTGCCACGGGTGCAAAGCGTGGCGCCCAGGTCCATCAACCCCTGGGTATAAAGGCGTATGTCCTGGCTGGGCAAGAGGGCTTCGGCCAGTCGCCACAGCCGCTCCTCCACGTGGCGCAGCCCGGTCCAGCCGTCCACCCCGAAAATCCGTGCCAGCACCCGCTTGACGTTGCCATCCAGGATGGCCTGGCGCTGGTTGAAGGCGAAGGCGGCTATGGCCGCCGCCGTGGAACGGCCTACGCCAGGCAGGGCGAGAATCTCCTCGGGGCCCGATGGGAACTTCCCGCCATGGCTGGCCATGACGCGGCGGGCCGCCGCGTGGAGGTTGCGCGCCCGGCTGTAGTAACCCAGTCCGGACCAGCAGGCCAGCACCTCCTCCTCGTCCGCGGCCGCCAGGCTGGCGATGTCCGGAAAGCGAGCCAGGAACCTGGTGTAGTAAGGAATGACCGTTTCCACCCGGGTCTGCTGCAGCATGATCTCCGAGATCCAGATGGGGTACGGGTCCGGAGTGGCCGCATCGATCTGCCAGGGCAGGTCGTGGCGGCCGCAGCGGCGTTGCCAGTGGATCAGGCGAGTCGCGAAGTCATGAAGCATGGGCCGAGTGTGCCAGAATCAGCACGTGAACAGGCCCGTCTCCATGCTTTCCACCACTGACCATGACCGTGCCGTGGCCGGCATGACGTACGTCTACCCTGTCGTTTCCCGGCGGGCAGGCGGGGTGTCGGTGGGTATCAACCTGAACGTCAACAATGCCTGCAACTGGCGCTGCATCTATTGCCAGGTGCCAGACCTTAAACGCGGCGCCCCGGCCCCCATCGACCTGCCACGACTGGAAAAGGAACTGCACGTCATGCTCTCGGGCATCGTCCATGGTGATTTCCTGGACAAGCACGTTCCTGAAGGCCTGCGCAGGCTGAATGACGTGGCCCTATCCGGCAATGGCGAGCCCACCAGCGCCGGGGAATTCGATGACGTGGTTCGCCTAATCGGGCGGGTCCTGGGAGATTTCGGCCTTCTGGACCGGGGAGTCAAGCTTGTGCTCATCACCAACGGCAGCCTGTCCCATCGTACTTACGTCCAGGCGGGCATCAAGCATATGGAAAAGCTCAACGGCGAGGTGTGGTTCAAGTTCGATCGCGCCACCCGGGCGGGCATGCGCCTTGTGAATGACTCGGAGACGGATCCTGAGCGGCATTACCAGCGCCTCGGCCAGGTGGCGCGACTCTGCCCTACCTGGGTGCAGACCTGCATGTTTTCCCTTGATGGGGCGCCACCCACGCAAGAAGATGTCGGCGCCTATCTGGCCATGCTGGCCCGGGCAATGGAAGATGGAATTCCCTTGCAGGGTGTACTGCTCTATGGCCTTGCCCGACCCTCCCTGCAGGCGGAAGCGCCGCGCCTCGGCAACGTCACGGAAAGCTGGATGCGGCAACTTGCCATGCGCATAGAAGACTTGGGACTACAGGCGCGTGTCTCTCTCTAGGCGATGAGTTGGGCTTCTCCCAGCCTGAATTTTGCCTCCAGCCTCGCCCTGGTAAGGGTCAGGGCGTCCAGCCCTTCCTCATTGGTGAACATGTACATGCCGCCCATGGGACTGAGCCAGTTCAACAGCAATGTCTTGTCCTCCAGACCTACCCGCAGCCTGATGCGGCAACCCAAGGCCAAGGCCGGCAACGGCTGTCCGGCCGAGTCAGGACCCAACGCCGCCACGGCGTTGGCGTTGTCATGATGGGGCGGCGGCAACCGGGAGAGATCCACCTCGGGCTCGCCCGCCATGTCCATGGGGGCTGTACCACCGGCTTCATCCGGGTTCAGGGCCATCCCGTCATGCAACCCCTCCCGCGCCACGGCGGCGTGCAGCATGGCCAAGCGCTCGAAGAAGGCATCCCGCTCCGGGCCTGGCAAACCCAGGGCCGAGCATCCCTCTTGCAAGCGCGCCAGCAGGTTGGGTAGCGTCTTCAGCAACAGGGTCGTTTCCTCCCGACCTTGCTTGGGGGCAAGACTCCACAGCAAAGCGTTGACGGTGTCCCAGCCGGCCTGCCAGTCAGGATCCTGGTTCCCCTTGGCCATGAAGATGTCCGTCATCAAGCGCGCCCAATGCTGGGTGAGGAATTCGTGAATTTCTTCCGGCGCTCCGCAGTATTGAAGCTGCCGCTCCACCTCGCCGCGGATGCGTGAATAAACGATACGTTCAGGGGTGGTCTGCAAAACGCTGTCCAGGCAATAAACGATGTCCGCCCATATCGTAACAAGCCGGGTTCTCCTTTAGCGTCAGATTCTTATGCTGGAGTCCGGCCTCGTTTTTTGGTATCCTGTAAAAGGTTTTGTTTAGAAGGTATTCAGTTGATGAACTTCTCCAAACCGGTACTGAGAAAGCGAGTTCTGCTTTCCCTGGCCACCTTGCCTTTTCTCGGTGTTGTCGCGGCCTTCGGTATTGCGCCCGATACGCCTCTCGACGTCCCCCCGCAAACCACGGTGGTGGAAACCGTGGACCTGCCCCAGGCCCAGGCTCTGGACAATGGCAGTTTCGATTTCTGGCGTGAAGAACGCATTGCCCGTGGAGACACCCTGGCATCCCTGCTGACCCGCCTGGGCGTGGGCGATGAAGACAGCCGCCAGTTCCTGCAGGCCGCCCGGGAAAGCAAGGCACTGGGAAGGTTGATTCCCGGCCGCTCCGTACTTGGCCGGATCACCAGTTCCGGGCAGCTGTTGCTGTTCCGTTACCTGCTCTCCGACCAGACATTGATCACGGTCAGCCGGGTCGGGGATTCCTTCCGCATCGGCGAAGAAAACATTGCCCTGGAGTCTCATCCCATCATGCGTTCTGGCGAAATCGTCAGTTCACTGTTCGGCGCCACCGACGCCGCGGATGTGCCCGACAGCATCGCCTCTGAAATGGCAGAGGTCTTCTCCGGTGACATTGACTTCCACAAAGACCTGCGCCGTGGCGACCATTTCTCCCTGGTCTACGAAAGCTTTTATTACCAGGGCCAGATGGTGAAAACGGGGCGCCTGCTCGCGGCCGAATTCACCAACCAGGGCAAACGGTACCAGGCCGTGTATTTCAAGGATCCCAACGGCAGGGAGGGCTACTTCACGCCGGAAGGCCAGAGCCTGAAGCGTGCCTTCCTCAAGTCACCCATGCCCTTCAACAGGATATCCTCCGGCTTCACCCGTGCACGTCTGCACCCTGTGCTGAAAATCTGGCGCGCCCACAAGGGTGTCGATTACGCGGCCCCCACCGGCGCCCCTGTAAGGGCGGTGGCAGACGCCGTGGTGGGCTTCGCCGGCCGGCAAGGCGGCTACGGCAATATCGTCGTACTCAAGCACAAGTCGCCCTACAGCACCGCCTATGGCCATCTGTCCCGGTTTGCCAAGGGCGTCAAGCGGGGCGCCAGGATCAGCCAGGGACAGGTCATCGGCTATGTGGGCTCCACTGGACTGGCTTCCGGCCCCCACCTGCACTACGAATTCAGGGTCAACAACACCCAGCAGAACCCTCTTGCCCTGAAGTTGCCGAGTTCATATCCCCTGGATGGCCGTTATCGCGCCCAGTTCGCCGCCACGGCCAAACCCCTGGCCATGCAGCTTGACCTGCTGCGCGGCACCAATCTGGCCTCCATGGATTGACGGCGATGCAGCCGGACGGGGCCTGACCTAAGCGACCATTTCACAGGTTGCAGAAAGTCAGGTCGAACTCCACGTCCCGGTCGCACAGTTTGGGCTTCTGTAAAGTGTCCGGGACCAGAAATCGTACGTTGACCGCATACTTGTTGGCACTGACCTCCGGGGCACAGGGTGCATCCAGGGCGATGCGCAACAAGTGGGCGCTGCGTCCGGCCAGCATCAGCTGAAACAATCCCTGTACGGCAGTGTGGCTGCTGACATGGCCACCCTCCCGCAGGATTCTCAGCACCACATCCACCGCATGCTTGATGGGCAGCATGGGTGACAGCCAAGTCGAAAGATCATCTTTCCGGTCTTCGGCTGGCTGGCTGAGCCAAAAATGATAAACGGGCAGATCAAAGCTGCAGGTACCGCCTGGAATTCCTGCCCTCCCCTTGATGCTGCTAAGCCATTCGTTGTCCCGCACGTGCTGGCCCAGTTTGCCCACCATTGCCAGCAAGCCTGACAGCGCCTTGTCAATGGCACCCAATACTTCGTCCAGCCGCTTCACATTGACTGCCGGGTTGCGCCGCAGGGCTTCCAGACCGGTTTTTTGGCGCTCAAGCTCCTGGATCAACTCATTCTTCAGTTCTGAACGCGTGGTCACATCCACAATTTCAAAGATGGCCAGCATGCCTCCATGGTGCATGCGCGCATCCTGCCCCTCAATGAAAAACATGGCCTTTCCGAATAGCTCTTCTAAGCGCAGCCAGGTGCGGATGCGCTCGTTGAGGGGAAATTCGAAAATCGTCACCAGGCCTGGTCCAATATGAAAGATTAAAAAAGACGCGCAATAGCTTGAATGGGCAAAGATTTTGCCGGAAGGCAACCATCTAATGCAACGCGTACCGAACGATTAGGTGCTGCGGCCTTGAACAATGTCCAGATATTTCTGGTGCAGCTTATCTGTTTGAGCCGCCAGCATGGCCAAATCTCCGCGGTTGTCGAGGACGTCGTCCGCGATCCCCAAACGGGTCGCCCGGCTGCTCTGGGCGGCGAGCATGGCCCTGGCATCTGCCTCGTTCATGGTGGGGCGTGTGGAGATCCTGCGGATCTGCTCCCTTTCATCACAATCGACCACCAGGATGCGGTCCACCAGGCCCCGGTATTCGGTCAGATTTTCCGCCAGCAAGGGTACGACCAGCACCGCGTAGGGCGTCAGGGCAAGGAAAAGCGAACGGGCGGCGTTTTCCCTGATGAGGGGATGCAATATGGCTTCCAGGGCTTGCCTGTCGGCAGGATTCGAAAACACTCTGGCGCGCATGGCCGGCCTGTTCAGAGCGCCGTCGGCGTCCACGACGTCCGGTCCGAAGGCGGCAAGTATGGCAGCCATGGCCGCACCCCCGGCCGAGGTCAAGTCGCGGGAAATCACATCCGTATCAATCACCGCAACGCCATGACTGGCAAACCTTTCGGCGACCGTGCTTTTGCCCGCTCCCACACCACCGGTAAGGCCGACACAGAAGGGCCGCGTCACCCCAGCCATAATTGGACCAGTTGAGGCCCCCAGAACAAGGACACCCCTCCACCGATCACCAGCCAGGGTCCAAAGGGGATGGGCTTGTCCCGCGACTGCCCCTTCATCAAGATCAAGGCAACCCCCACGACAGCCCCGGCCACACTGGCCAGCAGCACGATGGGCAGCAGCATTTTCCACCCCATCCAGGCCCCCAGGGCAGCCAGCAACTTGAAATCGCCGAATCCTATGCCCTCCTTGCCCGTCAGCAATCTGAACAGGTGGAATACGGACCACAGGCTTAGATAACCCGCGACAGCACCCAGCACTGCCTCGTCGAGGGGCACGAACCGCCCTTCCAGATTTGCCAGCAACCCAAGCCATGCCAGGGGGAGTGTGATGTTGTCAGGCAATAGCTGGGTATCAAAATCGATGAAGGCCAGGGCGACCAAAGCGGCCAACAAGGTCCAGATCCAGAGCACGTCTTGTCCCAGGCCCCACTGCCACGCAGCAGCGGCGAACAGGATGCCCGTCAGCGCCTCTACCAACGGGTACCGCACGGGGATAGGGTTATGGCATTGGGAACAGCGCCCGCGCAGTGCCAACCAACTCAGCAGGGGGATGTTTTCATACCAGCGGATGGTGTGGCCGCATTGAGGACAGCTTGACCCAGGCAGGACCAGGTTATAGGGCTTGCCAGCTTCCGTCTCCACGCCCTGGAGCCAGGCGCATTGCTCGCGCCATTCCCGCTCCAGCATTTTCGGCAGCCGATGGATCACCACATTGAGGAAGCTGCCCAAGGTCAAACCGAACAAGGCAGCAACCGCGACAAACAGCCCCGCATCCAGGGCGAGCAGGTCAAGCATGGACGGGTATTTCTATGGCAGGCGTCGCGCCCTGCCCCATCAGACTACGGATCCCATCTTGAATATGGGCAGGTACATGGCGATGACGATCGTGCCGATCAATCCGCCCAGGATCACCATGATGAAAGGCTCCATCAGGCTGGAAATCCCGGCCACGGCATCGTCCACTTCCCGCTCATAGTAGTCCGCGACCTTGGACAGCATGGTGTCCAAGGCGCCGGATTCCTCGCCGATCGCCACCATCTGGATCAGCATGTTGGGAAAAACGCCCGCTGCCTGTAGAGAGGTTGCCAAGGCGGCTCCGGTGGCCACCTGGGTCTTGATCCTGAGGGTGGCTTCCGAGAAGACGTGGTTGCCTGAAGCTCCGGCCACCGAATCCAGGGACTCTACCATGGGCACGCCCGCGGAAAACATGGAAGAAAAGGTCCGTGCCCAGCGGGACACCGTGGCCTTCTCGATCAAGGGACCGAAAACGGGCAGCTTGAGCATGATGACATCCACCTTGGCCCTGAAGGTCGGCGAATGCTTCATGGCATAGATATAGGCATAGATTGCCACGCCTATGGCGCCAAAAATGACGTACCACCAGTTCACGAACAAATCCGACAGGACGATGACGAACTCGGTCAGCGCCGGAAGCCCCTGCCCGGAACTGGCATAGAGCCCCTTGAAGGAGGGGATCACGAAAATCATGATGCCAGCGGTGATGACGAACGCCACCACCATGACCGTGACCGGATAGAACAGGGCCGACTTGATCTTGCCCTTGATGGCCAGCATCTTTTCCTTGTACGTGGCCAGGCGGTCGAGGACAGCATCCAGGATGCCGGCCTGCTCCCCGGCGTGGATCAGGTTGCAGTAGAGACCGTCGAAATATTGCGGATGCTTGCCAAAGGCGTTGCTCATGTTGCTGCCGGTTTCCACATCCGCCTTGATTTCCGCCAGCAAGCGCTGCAGGGATGGGTTGGCATGGCTGCGGGCGGTAATGTCGAAGGCCTGCAGCAGGGGCACACCCGCTTTCAGCATGGTGGCCAACTGACGGGTAAACAGGGCGATGTCCTTCTCGGTGATTTTTTTCGTGCGAGCGAAAAGCCCCTGCTTCTGCACCTTCAGCACATTGATGCCCTGGCGGCGCAGTGACTGGCGCACGAAAGCCTCGCCAGGGGCGATCATCTCGCCCTTCACCTTCTTGCCAGTCTTGTCCGTGCCCTCCCACAGGAAGGGCAGTTGCTTCACGGCTGCTGCCTTGGCCACCGCCATATGATCCGTCCCCTTACTCGTTGGTCACGGCCAGCACCTCTTCGAGAGAGGTGAGACCCTGCTTGACCTTCACCAAACCCGCCTCACGCAGGTTCTGCACCCCTTCCCTGCGCGCCTCATCGGCAATGTCCAGGGCGGTACCGTTCTTCAGGATGATGCGGCCGAGTTCCTCGGTCACCGGCATGACCTGATAGATGCCCACGCGACCCTTGTAACCGGTGTCCTTGCAGGCCGAACAACCCACCGCCGCGTAGGCCTGCCAGCTGCCATCCAGGTCCGCCTCGGTGAATCCTGCATTCAGGAGCGCTTCCGGCGGAATATCGATGGGCTTCTTGCAGCTTGGGCAGAGGCGACGCCCCAGGCGCTGGGCCGTGATGAGGTTCACCGAGGCTGCCACGTTATACGAAGGCACCCCCATGTTGACCAGGCGGGTCAATGTGGAGGGCGCATCGTTGGTATGCAGCGTGGAGAGCACCATGTGGCCGGTCTGGGCCGCCTTGATGGCGATTTCCGCCGTTTCCAGATCGCGAATCTCACCCACCATGATGATGTCCGGATCCTGGCGCAAAAATGCCCGCAGGGCCGAGGCGAAGTCCAGCCCTGCCTTCTCGTTGATGTTGACCTGGTTGATGCCCGCCAGCTGGATTTCAACCGGGTCTTCAACGGTGGAAATATTCACTCCCGGCTGGTTCAGAATATTCAGGCAGGAATACAGCGAGACGGTCTTGCCGGAACCTGTGGGGCCCGTCACCAGCACCATGCCGTAGGGGCGCTGCACCGCCTCCATGAGCAATTTGAGTTGATCCGGTTCATAGCCCAGGTTTTCGATACCCGCCGTAGCGGCCTTGGAATCCAGGATACGCATGACGATCTTTTCGCCATACAGGGTCGGGAGGGTGGAAATCCGGAAGTCCACAGCCTTGTTGCGGGACAGGACCAGTTTCAGGCGACCATCCTGGGGCACGCGCTTCTCGGAGATATCCAGTTTTGAGATCACCTTGATGCGGGAGGCGATTTTCTCCTTGATGGCCAGAGGCGGCTGAGCCACCTCGTAGAGGTTTCCGTCCAGGCGATAGCGGATGCGATAGTTCTTCTCGTAAGGCTCGAAGTGGATGTCGGACGCACCGCTGTTGATGGCGTCCATCATGATCTTCTGCAGGTACTTCACCACCGGCGCGTCGTCGATGTCCGCTGCCGCTGCCGTGTCGGCTTTTTCCTGGGACTCGTCGTCAGTGAACTCGAGGTTTAGGTCCTCGGTATCGATGGTCTTGAGGATGCTCTCTTCAGTGGCCTGACCAAACTCCTCCAGCAATTTTCCCAACTTGTCGTCTTCCACGACGATGGGCTCCACCGTCAGGTTGGACTGGAACTTGATGTCGTCCAGGGCCTGGAGATTGCTGGGGTCGGACACCCCGATGAATAACCGGTTTCCACGCTGGGCGATGGGCAGTACCCGATGCTTGGTCAACAGCTTGGGGTCGACGATACCCTTGGGTATGACACCCGTGTCTATGGCATCCAGGTTGAAAAACGGAAAACCGAAGGTGACCGCGGCGAAGGCCGCTATCTGGTCTGCGCGAAAGCGCTTGCTGTGCAGCAGGTGCGCAAGAAACGTCTGTCCCGACGATTTTGCCTGATTCTGCCGATTCTCGCCTTCCTCCTGGGAAAGCAGTCCCTGGGCCACCATGGCCCGACATAAACCAGTCAAATTAGCGCCGACGGTCACAGCAACCATACCAGTGGCATACCTCTAGTTGAAATCAGGACTCGTTCGATATTGCGCCCCATGCCAGTAAATGTAAAGAATACCGGCACCTCGTCAAGGCGGGCGTCGCTGCAAGACTCGGGCGGTTTTCACCATGCGGTCCTGCACCTGGATGACCTCCACAGCATGGCCGTCGATCATGACGCTGACGCCGGGTTCGGGCATGGTTTCCAGGCGCTCCAGCAACAGGCCATTCAAGGTGCGCGGTCCGTCCAGGGGAAAGTCCAGCCCGAGCTTGCGGTTGAGTTCCCGCAGGGACGCCGCTCCCTCCACCATGAAGCTGCCATCCTCCCCCCGCACCGTGGCGCTGTACTCGCCAGGACGCAGGGCAGAAAACTCGCCCACGATTTCTTCCAGGATGTCCTCCACGGTAACCAGGCCCAGCAACTCGCCGTACTCATCCACCACCAGGCCCATGTTCTGGCGGTTGGACTGGAACTGAGCCAGCTGGTTGTACAGGGAGGCGCCGGAGGGCACGTAATAAGGCTCCCTGAGCCAGGTGCGGAACTCCTCCAGGTCCAGGTCTCCATCCCGCAAATGGGCCAGGGCCCTGCGCACATGCAGTACCCCGATCACGTTGTTGGGCTCACCGTCATAAACGGGCAGGCGGGAATGATGGCTGGTGGCCAACTGGCGCAGCAGCACGTCGGGCTCCACTGCCATGTCGATGGCCTCGATCTGACTGCGAGGACGCATCACGTCATCCACCGTGATCTGCTCCAGGTCGAACAGGTTCACCAGGATGTCCCGGTGCTTGGCGGGAAGATA
This sequence comes from Thiobacillus sp., assembly GCA_024235835.1. NCBI lineage: Bacteria > Pseudomonadati > Pseudomonadota > Betaproteobacteria > Nitrosomonadales > Thiobacillaceae > Thiobacillus > Thiobacillus sp. The sequence goes on from JACKLQ010000001.1 coordinate 1,445,447, forward strand.
GGAACCGGATTCCGCCAGAAGCGTACGCAGTTCCTCCACACCCATGCTGTTGGCGGCGGCGGCCTTGGGGTTCAGGCGCATCAGGCGCAGCAGGGCCTGGACGAACAGGTTGACGAACCAGACTGCCGGGTAAAACAGCTTCAGCATCGGTGTGAGCACGAAACTCACCGCGGGGGCGATGCGTTCCGGATAGGACGCTCCCAACACCTTTGGCGTCACCTCGGAGAAAACAAGGATGAGGAAGGTGACCGTCAACGTGGACAGAGTCAGGGCCATTTCGTTCTGGCCGAAAAGGCGAAAGGCGATGATGGTCACCAGGGATGCCGCGGCGGCATTCACCAGGTTGTTGCCCAGCAGGATCACGCCCAGGAGCTTGTCCGTCTGGGCCAGGAGCCACTCCGCCAGCCTTGCCCCACGATTGCCGGCCTTGGCCAGGGTGCGCAGGCGATAGCGGTTCACCGCCATCATGCTGGTCTCGGAGGAGGAAAAGAATCCGGAAAGGACAAGCAACAGCGCCAGGGCGCCGAACATCGCTTCCAGTGGAATAGCGTCCAATCAGTGCGTCAGAGTGTTGCGGCCGTCACAGTGTAGCGGCAAGCCGCCCGCGGCGTCACCGTGACCCGGGTCAACCTTTTTCGTCGTACAGGGATGGGGTAACCCGGGACCGGGCCAGAAACTCCCGCAAATACTTCACGTCCTGGCGGCCCAGCACGTTGCTGTGGTGGGGACGGTGCAGCACATCCTCCATGCCGTTGAGGCGCACACGGAAACGGGCGCCGCTCAATGGCTCCAGTTCCGCACCCAGGTGGGTGAGCAGGGTCTCCACATCACGCCAGTGGATATTGCCGCTAATGGGGTCATGGAATATGGTCTGGATCAGGTGGGCGTGCTTGTGGCTCATGTCGTGCCTCTATCGTTCACTCTAACGTTCAAACAGGGCTATGGATTCCACGTGGGCGGTGTGGGGGAACATGTTGGCCACGCCGGCGGAGACCAGGCGGTAGCCCTTCTGGTGCACCAGCACGGCCGCATCCCGGGCCAGGGTGGCCGGGCTGCAGGAGACATAGACGATCCTGGTTGGTGCCCCGCCCTCAGGCAGGGATTTCACCAGCTCGATGGCCCCGTCCCGGGGCGGGTCGATGAGCAGCTTGTCGAAACGGCCCAGCGCGGCATAGGTCTCCGGCGTCATCTTGAACAGATCAGCCACGCGGAACTCCGACTTGGCGGCCAAGCCGTTGCGTGCGGCATTTTCCACCGCCCGGGCCACCAGGCTCTCGCTGCCCTCCACGCCCAGCACCGTCGCACCGCGGCGGGCGATAGGCAGGCTGAAATTGCCCAGGCCGCAGAATAAGTCCGCGATGCGCTCCCCTGGCAGTGGATCCAGCAGGCGCATGGCGCGGCGGATGAGCATGCGGTTGACGCCATGGTTCACCTGGGTGAACTCTGTGGGCTTGAAGGGCATGACCAGGCCGAACTCCGGCAGGCGGTAGATCAGCTCCGGCGCATCCAGGGGGTAGAAGGGGTAAGCGGTTTCCGGTCCCTTGGGTTGCAGCCAGAACTGCACCAGGTGCGCGTCGGCAAAGGCCTTGAGCCGTGCCTCGTCCTCGGCGCACAAGGGCTCCAGTATGCGCAGCACCAGCACGTCCACGTCCTCCCCCGCAGCCAGTTCGATCTGGGGCAGGCGGTCACGGATGGACAGGCTTGCCACCAGTTCCCGCAGACGGGGCAAAAGGTCCGAGATGCGGCGGGGCAGCACTTCACAGCTGCTCATGTCCGCCACGTAGCTGCTGCGGCGCTCGTGGAACCCCACCAGCACGCCGCCCTTCTTGGGCACATTGCGCACCGAAAGCCGGGCCCGGGTACGGTAGCCCCAGGTGGGGCCATGCACCGGCGGCAGCATGGACTCCGGCCTGAGCTGGCCGATGTGGGCAAGGCAGTCCTCCAGTACCCGCTGCTTGGCCGCCACCTGGGCGGCCTCGTCCAGATGCTGGTGGGAGCAGCCGCCGCAGATACCGAACCAGCGGCACTGGGGGGTCGTCCGAAAGGGGCTGGCCTTGAGGATGGCGCTGGCCTGGGCCTGTTCGAAACTGGGTTTCCTGCGATAGCTGGAGACCTCGCACACCTCCCCCGGCAAGGCGCCGTCCACGAACAGAGTCTTGCCTTCAAGACGGGCCACCCCCTTGCCCTCATGATCCAGGGATTCGATGGTGACGACCGGGTTCATTCTCCCGGTCGGGGGGCTGTCGCCCCTGGGCGTCGAAGCGGGGGCGCTCATGCTTGCCAGGCCTCCAGGAACTGGAACCAGTGGTCCGCCCCCACCTCTTCCAGGTTCTGGCGCACCAGGGCAATCTCTTCGTCGTATTGACCGGCGGTCAACACGCCACGCATCTTCAGAAACCGCAGATAGACCAGCCAGGTGTTCACCACGTCCGTCTCGCAATAGTCCCGGATGGCCGCCGCCTCGCCCCGCTGCCAGGCATTCCACACCTCGCCGCCGTCCATGCCCAGCTTGCCGGGAAAACCCAGCAGCTTGGCGAAGGCATCCAGGGGCGCATTGGCCCGGCCGGAATACATGGCCAGCAGATCCATCAGATCGATATGGCGCGTGTGGTAGCGGTTCAGGTAGTTGTTGTACTTGAAGTCCCGTTCGTCATCGCCCCAGTCCCAGTATTTTGGCGCGGTGACGCCATGGAGCATGGCGCGGTAATGCAGTACGGGCAGGTCGAAGCCGCCGCCGTTCCAGGACACCAACTGGGGCGTGTACTTCTCGATGCCATCGAAGAATCGCTGGATGATCTGGCCCTCATCGGCATCAGGCTCGGCCAGGGAGAACACCCTGAAGCGGTCTCCTTCCCGCAGCACGCAGGAGATGGCCACCACCCGCTGCAGATAATGGGGCAGAAAATCGGAGCCGCCCGTCTGCTGGCGACGCATGAGGAAGGCCATCTCTCCGACTTCGTGGTCCGTGGCCTCGGGACCCACGTCGTGCAAACGCCGCAGTCCGGCAATGTCGGGAATGGTTTCTATGTCGAATACGAGGGTCGGAATCATGGTCGGGGCTTAAAATTTGAACAATTTTATCCGTTTAAGCTCCTTCCCTGATGGAAACCCGCTGGCATCAAGCCGTCGATATGCATGATTGGCTGGCCCAGGCATTGGCCTGGGTGGACCGGGCCGAGTCCCGGGCCCTGGCCCGCCACGGCGCGTTCCACATCGTGCTGGCGGGGGGCGGGACGCCCCGCCTGCTGTACCAGGCCCTGGCAAGGGAAACCCATGACTGGGGCGCGTGGAACGTCTGGCTGGGGGATGAGCGCTGCCTGCCCCCCGACGACCCGGAACGCAACAGCCGCATGGTCCAGGACAGCCTGCTCCAGTCCACCTCCATCCCGCCGGAGCAGTTTCATCCCATCCCCGCCGAACTCGGGCCGGAGCTGGCGGCGACGAACTACGCCGAGTCCCTGGCTGGCACCAATGCCTTCGATCTGGTCCTGCTGGGCCTGGGAGAGGACGGACACACGGCAAGCCTGTTCCCTGGCCACGACTGGGGTATCTCCGTTGAAGCCTCCCCAGTCCTGCCCGTGCACGGTGCCCCGAAACCCCCAGCAGAACGGGTCAGCCTGGCCGCCAGACGCCTGGCCCAAGCCCGCGATGTCCTGTTTCTGGTGACCGGCGCGGGCAAACGCCACGCCATTGCCCGCTGGCAGGCAGGCGAAGCCCTACCTGCGTCAGCCATCCACCCCATCGACGGCGTTGATGTGCTGCTGACCATCGAATCCTTGCCTTCTGGAGTTCATGCATGAAAACCACACTTGCCACCCTGACGCTGGCCCTGGCCTCCCTCTCCTCCCTCGCGGCCCATGGGCTGGAAGAACGCCGCAGCACCGCCTCCGACCAGACCGCCTTGGCCGTCACCATTTACAACGGCGACCTGGCCCTGGTGAAGGATGCCCGCAAGGTGAAGCTGGGCAATGGCGAGAACCTGCTGGCCTGGCGTGAAGTCTCCGCCCGCATGCAGCCGGAGACCGCCCTGCTCCATGCCCTGGACAACGGCCCGCTGACCCTGCTTGAGCAAAACTTCAACTTCGACCTGCTCTCCCCCCAGAGCCTGCTGGAAAAATCCGTGGGAGATGCCGTGCGGGTCATCCGCACCCAGCCCATCACCGGCGCGGAATTCGTGGAGAGCGCCACGGTGCTGGCAGCCAACGGCGGCGTGGTGCTCCAGTTTATCGACCGTGTGGAGACGGGCATTCCGGGCCGCCTGGCCTTCTCCAAGGTGCCCGCCGAACTCAAGGACCGTCCCACCCTGTCCATGCTCATCAAGACGGAAGGGCCATCCAACCCCTACCAGACCGCCGAACGCACCCTGGAATTGTCCTACCTGACCGAGGGGCTATCCTGGAAAGCGGATTACGTGGCCGAGTTGTCGGACGAGGAAGACCGCATGGACCTGAACGGCTGGGTCACCCTCACCAACACCAGCGGCACCGCCTACCCCAATGCCCGTCTGCAACTGGTGGCCGGCGAGGTGAACCGGGTCGCGCCCGAGCGCAGGCCCGTGCCCATGATGGCCAAGGCCCTGGCCATGGCCGATGCCGCCCCCGACATGCAGGAGGAGGGCTTGTTCGAATACCACCTCTACACCCTGAGCCGTCACACCACCCTGGGGGACAACCAGACCAAGCAGGTGGCCCTGCTCTCGGCCCAGGACGTCAGGATCGCCAAGGAATATCGCCTCTATGGCGGCAACTGGTACTACAGCGGCCAGCACGGCGACCTGGGCCGGAAACTCAAGCCCGGCGTCTACGTGGAGTTCAGCAACAAAGGCAATGCGGCGGGCGGCGGCCTGGGCGTCCCACTGCCCAAGGGCATCGTGCGGGTCTACAAGAAGGATTCCGCCGGCCGGGCCCAGTTCGTCGGCGAGGACCGCATCGACCACACGGCCAAGGGTGAAGCGGTCAAGCTGAGGCTGGGGGAAGCCTTCGATATCACCGCCGACAAGAAGCAGACGGATTTCCAGAAACTGGCGGCGGCCTTCAACGCCCGGGGCGGCGTGATCGAATCGTCCTACCAGATGGAAATCCGCAACGCCAAGAGCGAGTCCGTGACGGTCAAGGTGGTGGAACCCATGCCCGGGGAATGGCAGATGCTCCAGGAAAGCCATCCCCACAAGAAGGACGCCGCCCATTCCGCCACCTGGGATATCCGGGTGCCCGCCGAAGGCAAGACCGTGCTGACCTGGCGCGTGCGGACCAAGTATTGAACGCCCCCGGACTGGACCATTTGCTGGACGACCTGGCCGGCCCCGGCTGGCACGTGGACCAGGGGTTCCTGGGGGCGGTGGAAACCGCCGCCCTGCGGGAAGAATGCCTGGGCGCCCTGGCTGCCGGTGCCTTTCATGCCGCTGGCGTGGGCAGTGGCCAGGCCCGGGTGGATGGCGAGATTCGCGGCGACCATGTGCTGTGGGTGGAGGAGGACAACGCGGGACCGGCATTGAAAAGCGTCCTCGCCAGGCTGGAAGCCCTGCGCCAGGCGGTGAACAGGGGATTGTTCATGGGCCTGGCCGATGCGGAACTGCACTTCGCCGCCTATCCGCCAGGCGCCGGATACCAGCGGCATCTGGACCGATTTCGCGACGATGACCGCAGGACCCTCACCGTCATCCTCTACCTGAATCCGCCGGACTGGCACGACGAGGACGGCGGCCACCTGCTGTTCTGGGAAAGAGAAGAGGAACCGCCCCTGGAAATCGCTCCGCTGGGCGGCACCCTGGTGGCCTTCCTGTCGGAACGTTTCTGGCACCAGGTCCAGCCTGCCCGACGCCAGCGCCTGAGCCTGACAGGCTGGTTCAGACGCCGCTAGGCCCCTCTCACTCCTCCAGGCGGAATTCCACGTAGGCCCGGTCCCGGGCCTGGCGTACCCAGTCCTCGAAGGCCTCCTCCGTCTTGCGGGCGCGGATGGAGCGGCGCGCCTCCAGGCGCTTGCGCTCCTCGCTAACGTCCTGGTCCCGCCGCTCCTGCACCTGGATCAGGTGCCACCCGAAGGGGGAACGCACGGGATCGGACAGTTGGCCAGGCTGCAGGGCGTCCATGGCCCGCTCGAAATCCGGCACGGTATCACCCGGGTTAAGCCACCCCAGATCCCCCCCCTTGCTGGCCGACAGGTCGTCGGAATGGAGCTTGGCCAGTTCCTCGAAGGGCGTGCCGTTCTCGACGCGCTCCTTGAGCTGGACCAGGCGGTTACGGGCGTCCGCCTGGCTCACCACCTCGTTGGTCTTCACCAGGATGTGACGGGCCCGGGTCTGGCGCACGATCAACTGCACGTCCTTGCCCCGCTTGTCCAGCAACTTGAGGATGTGAAAACCGTTGGGACTGCGAAGGATGCTGGAAATCTCCCCCACCCTGAGGGGTTTGGCCGCATCGATGAAAAGGCTGGGCAACTGTGCAGGGCTGCGCCAGCCCAGCCCACCCCCCTGGAGGGCGTTCTGGGCATCCGAGTAGGCGGCCGAGACCTGGGCGAAATCCGTGCCGCCCTGGAGTTCTGCCAGGGCCCTTTCCGCCTTGGCCCGCAGTTCCCCCAACTGTTCCGGGCTGGATCCCTCCGGCGCCAGAAAGAGGATATGGCCCAGGTTGTACTCCTCCTGCTGGTTGGCGTCGCGGGCGCTTCCGGCCAGGTAGTTTTCGATCTCCGCATCGGTCACCACCACTCGGCTCTCCACCTCTCGTTCGCGCAGGCGCGCGACGAGCATCTCGGTTCGGATCTGCTCCCGGAAGGCATCGAAATTTGTGCCTTCCGACTCCAGCGCCTTGCGAAAAGCCTCCGGCGCCAGGTTGTTACGCTGGGCGACATTCGCGATGGCCCGGTCCAGCTGGGTGCCTTCCACGCGGACATTGGTGTCCTCGGCTATCTGCAGCAGGGCCTTCTCGGTGACCATACGCTCCAGCATCTGCTTCTCGATCAAGCGCCGGGGAGGCAACTGGGGGTTCTGGGCAGCCAGCTGACGCATGACCTGATCCACCCGGTTGCGCAGTTCGTACTCGGTGATCACGCCATTGTTGACCACCGCCACGATGCGATCGATTTCGATGGGCGCCGCGCCGGCAGGTCCATACAAGCAGGCGGCGGCGAGCACTGACGCGCCCAGAAACCGGTCAAGGAAGGTCGAATTCATCGCTCTTGGCATAGCCGGATATGCTCCGTTTCAAAATATCCAGGGGATTGGGTCCCAGCTTGGTCAGGCCGCGCAACTCCAGTTGCAGGAAGAAGGCGTTGCTCACATCGGCGTTGGTGGTGGCAAGGCGCTGGACCACGCCCCGCAGGGACCAGCAGCCGGCGTTGTATTCCACCCCTGCCAGCCCCTCCACCAGGCGGGAGTCCTGCAGGGAGTAGTTGAGGCGACCCAGGCCATACCACTTGGGCGCCAAAGGCCACTGGGCGGAGAGATCGACCTGCCTCACCGACGTGGCGTAGCGGCCGTTGGTGTAGCGGTAGTCCGCATTCAGCACATGCCCGGGACCGTCCCGCCAGGTGCCGCCGAAGTTGGCCTTGGCCAGGGCGCCGTCGTCGGTATTGAACTGCAGGCCCGAGGAGAGGCGCAGATTGTCATTCAACTGCCCCGTCACCAGGGCCAGCAGGTCCGTGCTGTTGCTCCCCCGGGCCACCTGGCCGGGCAGGACCACCTTCTGGCCCGAAAAATAATAGCGCTGCCCCAGGGTGACGGCCAGCCGCTCCGCGCCATTTTCCTGCTCCAGGAAGCGGGACGTCACAGCCAGGGTCAGTTGGTTGGCGTCGTTGATGCGGTCGGAGCCGATGTACTGGTTCTCGCTGAACAACTGGTCCATGGACAGGTCCCCCAGGCTGGTATCGAAGACCGGGATTCGGCTCTGGTCACGGTAGGGGACGTAGAGATAGTAGGCCCTGGGCTCCAGGGTCTGGATGAAGCCCTTGCCGAAATACCGGTCATCCCGCTCCAGCACCAGGCCGGAGTCCAGGCTGAACATGGGCATGCTGCGAGTGGTGCTGGAGAAACCTCCCGCGGGCATGGGAATGGTGCCCGTGGGGTTGCCGGCTGTGAGACGGTTCAGGGTGTCGCGCCGAAGAACAGTGCCGTCATCCAGATCGTAGCGGGTGAAATACCAGCCCAGTTTGGGCGTCACCGTGGCGTAGGGCGTCGTGAGAGGAAAGCTCACGCTGGGATTGGCGTGGAAACGACGGCCCTGTACCCCGTCGTTGTCGGCCCGGTCGAAGTACACGAACTCCCCGCCCAGATCCCAGCGCAGGGGATAGGCTCCAAAACGATCGCGGCCCGCCGTCAGGGTCAACTGGGGCAGTCGACGGTAGGGCTCGAAGATGGGCGCGGCCGGGTCCTGCAGGGTCTGAAAACCCTGCACCAGCCCCCTGGCCTTCAGCCAACCCAGGTCGTAGTTGAGTTCCGCCTGGCGTGGCAGGTTGACCTGGGATGTCTGGCCAATCTGGTTGGACAGGTCGACGAAATAGTTGTCGTCGGACACGCCTTCCACGTCGAGGGCTGCGGACCAATGGCGATCGAACCGGTGGGCGTGCCGCCAGAGCCCCAGATACCGGCTGCGGTTGGCCACCTGGTCTTTGGGCAGGTACTCCAGGCCCAGATCACCCCGGTAGCCAGGTTCCATATAGCGGAACTCGCCCCCCAGCTGGATACCGCGCTTGGACATGAACCGGGGGACCAGGGTGGCGTCCCGGTTGGGGGCGATATTCCAGTACCAGGGCACCACCAGTTCCAGGCCCCGCTCGCTGGACGCGCCGTAGGAGGGCGCCAGAAAGCCGGACTTGCGCTTGTCGTCCAGGGAAAAATCCATCCAGGGCGCGTAGATGATGGGAGTATCAAGGAATTCCACCCGGACCTGTCGGGCAGTCCCCAGGCTGGTCATATAGTCCAGCTTCAACTCATCCGTCTTCAAAATCCAGTCGGCGCCGTCCACGGGGCAGGTGGTGTAGGTGGCCTCATCCATCTGGTAGCGGCCCACGCCCTGGAATTGCAGCGACTTGGCCTGTCCCCGGGCCAGGGGTTCCCGTCCACCGGGCAGCTTGGCCTGCCCATGCAGCACATAGCGCACCTGCGTCATGGCGCCCAGACGCTCCGTCAGCTTCAGCTTGAGCTCCTGGCCCTCCACCCGGTCCCGGCCATGGACAAAGAGCACACCCCCCTTGGCATGGACCTGGTCGGCCGCCCGGTCATAGCTGAGCCAGTCCGTTTCCACCCGCTCCCGCAGGTTATGGATGACCACCCGGCCGCTGGCCTGGATTTCCCTGTCCACATGCCCCTGGACGGCATCCGCCTCCAGGAAGGTAGGACCTTCCAGGGGTTCCACCTTGGCCATGGGCGGGGAAAGACCGCCACTGGGCCTGAGCAGCATGGATTCCTCCGCCGCGAAGGCCTCCTGGCACGCCGCCGCCAAGCACAGGGAAAGGAACAGACGCGCGAACGGTGGCGTGGTGTGCGGCACGGCGGGCGGCATGTGGGGGTGATAAGATCGGCGCGTTTTTTGACCGGCGGATTATAGCTGTGGATCGTCTGCAACGTCTGACCAACTGGACCCGGGGGGCACTCCGCGAAGTTCTGCAAGCCGAACTGGACCGCCTGGAACCCGCTTCCGCCGACGCCAGCTTCCGCCGCTACTTCCGCGCCTTCAGCGACCATGGCAGCCACATCGTCATGGATGCCCCCCCCACCCACGAAGACTGCCGCTCCTGGCTCCACGTGGGCCGCCTGTTCCGGTCCGCGGGGGCCAATACCCCGGAGATCCTGGCGGAAAACCTGGGGGATGGTTTCCTGCTGATCTCCGACCTGGGCAGCACCACCTATCTTTCAGCGCTCGGCGAAGACAATGCCGACGAGCTCTACCGTGACGCCAACGCCGCCCTGGTGAAGATCCAACTGGCCAGCCGGGAGGGCGAACTGCCCCCCTACGACCATGCCCTGCTGCGCCGGGAACTGGACCTGTTCCCGGACTGGTTCCTGGCCCGGCATCTGCAGGTGCAACTCGACGATGAGCAACGCCAGACCCTGGAGGACGCCTTCCAGCGCATCCTGGCCAACAACCTGGCCCAGGCCCGGGTCTACGTGCACCGGGACTGGCATTCCCGCAACCTGATGCTGACGCCAGGGGAGAACCCGGGCGTGATCGACTTCCAGGACGCGGTCCACGGCCCCATCACCTACGACCTGGTATCCGTCTACAAGGACGCCTACATACGCTGGGACGAGGAACGGGTGCTGGACTGGACCGTGCGCTACTGGGAGGCGGCCCGCAAGGCCCGCCTGCCGGTGCAGGCCGATTTCGGCGAGTTCTACCGGGATTTCGAGTGGATGGGCGTGCAGCGCCATATCAAGGTGCTGGGCATTTTTGCCCGCCTCTGCCACCGGGACGGCAAGCACGGCTATCTCAAGGACATGCCCCTGGTGATGGACTACCTGCGCCGGGCCTGCCAGCGCTACAACGGCCTGGGGGACTTCCTGCGCCTGCTGGACCAGATCGAAGGCAAGGCCGCCGAAGTGGGCTACACCTTCTGATGACCCGCCCTTCCCCCATTCCCCATCCCCCATCCCGCTTCAGGGCCATGATCCTGGCCGCCGGCCTGGGGGAACGCATGCGCCCCCTCACGGACCACACCCCCAAGCCCCTCCTCGTGGCCGGCGGAAAACCCCTCATCGTCTGGCAGATGGAGCGGCTGAAAGCGGCGGGATTCAGGGCACTGGTCATCAACCACGCACACCTGGGGCAGCAGATCGAAGATTTCCTGGGCGACGGACACCGTTGGGGCGTGGACATCGCCTGGTCGCGGGAACCAGAGCCCCTGGAGACCGCCGGCGGCATCGCCACCGCCCAGGCCCTCCTGGGCAACGCCCCCTTTGTCGTCACCAACGGCGACGTCTATGTCGACTACGACTACGCCCGTCTGGCCAGCATACTGGCGGAGATGGCCCGCAACCCCGCCCATCTGGCCCATCTTGTCCTGGTGGACAACCCGCCCCACCACCCCCAGGGCGACTTCGTGCTGGCAGACGGCAAGGTAGCCGTGCCGCCCACCCACGCCATCGGCCGCCTCACCTTCTCCGGCATCGGCTGCTATCGCCCGGAACTGTTCACCGGCATCGCGCCTCTCACCAGGGCCAAGCTCGCCCCCCTGCTGCAGGCCGCCATGGTCCGGGGCCAGGTTACGGGCGAGCATTTCACCGGCCGCTGGGAGGACGTGGGCACGCCCCAGCGCCTATCCGCTCTCGACGAGGAACTGAAGCGTGCAGCCTGACATCGGCATCCACCGGGCCCGCCGCGCCCGCCTGCTGGAGACCCTGGGGGAAGGGGTTCTCATCCTGGCCACGGCAACCGAGACCATCCGCAACCGGGATGCCCACTACCCCTACCGTTTCGACAGCCATTTCTATTACCTCACCGCCTTCCCGGAGCCGGAGGCGGTGGTGGTGCTGATCGCAAGCCGACGCCCCAAGCAGATTTTGTTCTGCCGTGAAAAGAATGAGGAGCGGGAGATCTGGGACGGTTACCGCCAGGGCCCGAAAGGCGCCAGGGAGGCCTTCGGCTTCGATGCCGCCTACCCCTACGCCGAATTGGACAAGCGCCTGCCCAAGCTGCTGGAGAACCAGCCCCGCCTGGCCTATGCCTTCGGCGCCGATCCCGCCTGGGACGCCCGGGTCATGGGCTGGATCAACGCCGTGCGGGGCCGCGCCCGGGCCGGGGTCAGCGCCCCGGCCACCCTCACCGATGCCCATACCCTGGTGGACGCCATGCGCCTGGTGAAGGACCACCACGAGATCGGCCTCATGCAGCGGGCCGCGGACATCTCCGTGAAGGCCCATGTCGCCGCCATGCGGACCTGCAAGCCAGGCAAGGGGGAATGGGAGATCGAGGCGGAACTGCTGCACACCTTCCGCCGCCACGGCTGCCAGGCCCCTGCCTATACCTCCATCGTGGCGGGGGGCGCCAACGCCTGCGTGCTGCACTACGTCAGCAACGACCAGACCCTTAAGGACGGGGACCTGTTGCTCATCGACGCCGCCGGGGAATACCACGGCTACGCTGCGGACATCACCCGTACCTTTCCCGTGAACGGCCGCTTCAGCGCCCCCCAGAGGGATGTCTACGAGATCGTCCTCTCGGCCCAGCTGGCGGCCATCGCCTCGGTAAGGCCCGGCAACACCTTCAATTCTCCCCATGAGGCGGCCCTGAAGGTCCTCACCCAGGGCATGGTGGATCTGGCGCTGCTCCAGGGCGAGGTGGACGGCCTCATGGAATCCGAGGCCTACAAGCGCTTCTACATGCACCGCACGGGCCACTGGCTGGGCCTGGACGTGCATGACGCGGGCGAATACAAGCAGGCAGGTCAGTGGCGTACCCTGGAGCCGGGCATGGCCCTCACCGTTGAACCTGGCTTCTATATCCGCCCCGCCGACGACGTGCCCGAGCATTTCCATAACATCGGCATCCGCATCGAGGACGACGTGGTGGTCACTGACCGGGGCTGCAACGTGCTCACTGCCGCCGCCCCCAAGACGATCAAGGATATCGAGGAGGCCATGCATGCCCGCTGACGTCCACTTCTGGCCTCGCTCATCATTGCCCACTCATGCGGATGTCGCCATCGTGGGCGGCGGCCCCGTGGGCGCAGCCCTGGCCGCGGGTCTGGAGGGCTGCGGCCTGGAAGTGGTGGTGCTGGAGGCCCGGACCAGCCTGGTAGCCCCGGACCCCCGGGCCATCGCCCTGTCCGAGGGCAGCCACCTGATCCTGCAGCGCCTGGGTGTATGGGAAGCCCTGGCGGAGCGGGCGACCCCCATCGAGACCATTCATGTTTCCCAGCGGGGCGGCTTCGGCCGGGCTCAACTCGAGGCCACTGACATGGGCGTACCCGCCCTGGGCTATGTGGCGGAATACGGCGACCTCTATGCCTCCTTGTCCGGTCGCATGACCACTTCGGGAGCCCGGGTCCTCACCGGCGCCCGGGTCACCCGGGCTGGCGCCACCGCCGCCTATGGCATGGTGGCCTACGAGCGGGACGGGAGCGAGCACCTGCTCACCGCCAACCTGGTGGTGCTGTCCGAAGGGGGCAAGGCCCTGCCCCCCGACCTGCGCCAGGACAAGGACTACGGCCAGTCCGCCGTGGTTTGCACCGTACGCACGTCCCAGCCCCACGATCGCAGGGCCTACGAGCGGTTCACCCCGGAAGGCCCCATCGCCCTGCTGCCCCTGCAGGAAGTGTATGCCCTGGTGTGGACCACCCCGTCCGACCAGGTGGCAGACCGCCTGGCGCTGTCCGACGCGGAGTTCCTGAACCAGCTCCAGTCGGCCTTCGGCAACCGCCAGGGGCGTTTCCTCGGCACGGGCCCCCGGGCGGCCTTTCCCCTCAAGCTCAGCCTGGCGAAGGAAAGCCCCAGTGCCCGCCTGGTACGCATCGGCAACGCCGCCCATGTGCTGCATCCGGTGGCGGGCCAGGGTTTCAACCTGGGCCTGCGGGACGCCTGGAAACTGGCCGAGGCCATCGCCGACCTGCCGAGGGAGAAGCTGGGCTCTGCCCCCCTGGCCGGCTATGCGAGCCAGCGCCGCTTCGACATCATCGGCGGCAGCCTCATGACTGACGTGCTGGTGGCCGGCTTCTCCAATGACCACCCACTGTTGCGTATCGGCCGTGGCCTGGCCCTGGGGGCCCTGGACGTGCTCCCCCCCCTGAAGACCCTGTTCGCCCGCAAGATGATGTTCGGGGCCCAGTCATGGTGAGGAGCGCGGACATCGTCATCCTGGGGGGCGGCCTCAACGGCGCGGCGCTGGCGGCTGCCCTGCGCCACAGTCCCTACAGCGTGGCGCTGGTGGAGCCACGCCCTCCCGCTGAGCCGGATGAAGCCTGGGACAGCCGCATCTATGCCTACAGCCCGGGCAATGTGGAGTGGCTCAAGTCCCTCGGCGCCTGGAACGAACCGGTCCGTGCCCAGGCCGTGCACCGCATGCGCATCCATGGCGACACGGATGGTCGTCTGACCTTCGACGCCCTGGACGCAGGCCTGCCCGAACTGGCCTGGATCGCGGAGAACGACCGCCTGCAGTGGAGCCTGTGGCAGTCCTGGCAGGACAGCCCCCACCTCCAGGTCATTGCCATGTCCCCGCAGTCCGTTTCCTGGGGCCGGGGCGCTGCGGATGGCCATGTCCTGCATTTTGCGGACGGCTCCGTATTGAAGGCCCGCCTGCTGGTGGCGGCGGACGGGGCCAATTCCTGGCTGCGCCAGCAGGCGGGCATCGGCTTCGACCTGGAGGACTACGAACACATAGGCGTGGTGGCCAATTTCGGCACGGAGCGCCCCCACCGTGGCAGCGCCTACCAATGGTTCCGTCCGGATGGCGTCCTGGCCTACCTGCCCCTGCCGGGCAACCGCATCAGCATCGTCTGGTCCACCCCGCCGGACCACGCGGCAGAATTACAGGCCATGACACCGGCGGAACTGGCGGTAATAGTGACGGAGGCCGGCGGCCACGTCCTGGGAAAACTCACCAACATCACCCCCGCCGCCGGGTTCCCGCTCAAACGCCGGCGGGCCAAGGAATGGGTGCGGCCCGGCTTGGTATTGCTGGGGGACGCCGCCCATACGGTCCACCCCCTGGCGGGCCAGGGGGTCAACCTGGGTTTCCGGGATTCCCGCCTCCTGGCGGCCATGCTGGCCAGCGGCGGCGACCCGGGAGAGATCAGCCGCCTCACCGCCTACGCCTCCCGACGTCGGGAAGATGTGGTATCCATGCAGTTCACCACCGGTGGTCTGAAGAAACTTTTCGCCCGCCAGGACGGACTTACCCAGGCCCTGCGCAATACGGGCATGAGCCTGACCCAGTTCATCGACCCCCTCAATCAGGCCCTCACACGCCACGCAATCCTTTGAAACTTCCATGGAAACGCATATGAAACTCCCCTTGCTCACGACGATTCTCGCCGCCACCCTCACCCTGGGCATGGCAGCCTGCCAAGCCGGCGACACGGAAATCCGCCAGGCCGTGCAGACCCTGGCGCCGGGCGCCAAAGTCACCCAGATCAGCAAAACAGGCGTGAAAGGCATGATGGAAGTCACCATCGACGGCGACCAGGGCCCCATGGTGGTGTACGCGGATGATCAGGGGCAGTTCCTCCTGATAGGCGACATGCTGGACGTGAAGAACAAGCGCAACCTCACCCGGGAACGCATGGACAAGCTCACCGAGGTGAAATGGGAGAGCCTGCCCCTGAAAAACGCCATCAAGGTGGTGCGTGGCAACGGCCAGCGCAAGGTGGCCGTGTTCTCCGATCCGGACTGCCCCTACTGCAAGAAGGCGGAAGTGGAATTCAGCAAGATTGACAACGTAACCATCTACACCTTCCTCTACCCCCTGGCCTTCCACAAGGACGCCGCCCGCAAGGCCAAGCTGGTCTGGTGCAGCAAGGACCAGAGCCAGGCCTGGCTGGACCTCATGCTGAAAGGCAAGGTCCCAGAGGGCAATGCCACCTGCAACGACCCCATCGACGAGAACCTGGAATTGGGCGCCCGTCTTCGCGTGGAGGGCACCCCAGCCATGATTCTGGCCAATGGCAAGCGCATACCCGGCTACGTGCCGGCCGCCAAACTGGAGGCCATGCTTAAGACTGCGGAGTGATGCGTGGGGGTTGCCTGCCGGGCCATCGGCCCAACCCCCTGATCTGCCATGCCCGCCTGGTCAGAGCTCCCCCGACAGCCCCTGGTCCAAAGCCTCGTGCTGTCGGCCAGCATCCACCTGGCCCTGTTGGCCTTCGTGCAGCCCTGGCGTGGCACGGACGGCCCCCAGACCCTGGTCATAAACGCCCGCCTGCAGCCCTCGACGACCACGGAGCCCCCCCCACCGGCCGAGCCGGTACAGGCTGAAACGCCGACCAAGCCGGTTGTGACTCCGGTGGCAACCAGGCCGCCCGACACCCCGCCGCCCCAGCGTGAAGCACTGAACGTACCCAAGCCCGCCCCCATCCAGATGCCGGCGCCCCCGTTGACGCCTCCGGCCCAAGCCCAGACACCGGAAATAGCGGCCAGCGCGCCGGATACGCCCGTCAAGGTCGCGGTCCAGGACACAACAGCCGCGAACCTTGCCAAGCCCCTGCCGGCGCCGACGCCCAGGCCAGCACTGTTGATTCCATCCCCTGTGGACACCACGTGGTATCTGGCGCGACATGTGGACAGTCACCCCAAGGCCATTGGCTCCATTACCCCAAAATACCCGGACTTGGCCCGCCAACGTGGCCAGGAGGGATCGCTGAAGCTGATGGTGAAGATCGACGACCTGGGACAGGTCCGGGATGTGGAAGTAGTGGAGGCCAGTCCCCCGGGGGTATTCGACGAGGCCGCCCTGGAGGCCTTCCGGAACGCACGCTTCCAACCGGCCATGAAGGAAGGACAGCCGGTACGCTACGAAGCTTATATGCGGGTGGAATTCAAGCTGGAGTAGCTGAAACCACCTGGTCAGGCGTAGGTATCCACGTTCTGGCCCACACCTTCGGGATTGGAGCTGGCCTGGACCTGATCCTGGGCCCGCTGGGACTCCTGTTGCAGCACATTGGCCAGCTGCTGCTGGTTCTGCGCTTCATTGCGCACCGCGATCAGGTTGGCCTGAACCTGGCTGGTGGCCTGGCTCTGCTCGGCTGAAGACACGCCGTCGATCATGATCTGCCTCGCTAGGGACTGACTAGAGTTTCACTTTAGGCCGATTTTGCCACTTGCGCCATTTTGACCCGTCATGGGGTAGTCCTTCGGCAGCAGCACCCACATGCGGCCCTTTTGCTTCATGGCCCCGGCCAGTTTGCCCGCCTCGTCGCCGAAGCCCCAGAAGAAGTCGGCGCGCACGTTCCCCCGGATGGCGCCCCCCGTGTCCTGGGCCAGTACCAGCCGGTTCATGGCCTCGCTGGAATTTGGCCGGGTGGTGGCCAGCCAGACCGGGGCCCCCATGGGGATGAAGCGGGGGTCCACGGCAATACTGCGCTCCGGCGTGATGGGCACCCCCAGGGAGCCGAAGGGGCCTGCGCCGTGATTGTTCAACTCCCGGAAGAAGACATAGCTGGGGTTGGCATTCAGCAGGGCGGGAAGCCGCTCCGGATTGCGCCGCCCCCAGTCCTTGATGCCCTGCATGGAGGCCTTGTCCAGGGTCAGTTCGCCGTTTTCCACCAGCCATTTGCCGATGGACCGGTAGGGATGGCCGTTCTGGTCCCCGTAACCCACCCGCATCATCTGGCCATTTTCCAGCTGGATGCGTCCCGAGCCCTGTACCTGCAGGAAGAAGAGTTCCACCGGATCGTCCACCCAGGCCAGTTCCTTGCCCCGAACCGGAGCGGCCCCCGCCTCGATCTCCTCCCGGGTCCAGTAGGGCACTACCTTGTTGCCCTGGAGACGGCCCCGCAGGCGCAGGCTCTTGAGTTCCGGATAGAGGGCGGCCAGATCCACCACCAGCAGGTCGTCCGGCGCGGCGTAGAGGGGATAGCGGTATTTGAGGTTGAACTGCCGGCTGCCCCGCAACAGGGGCTCGTAATAGCCCGTCACCAGGCCTTCGGCGCCGCCGTCAGGCTGCAACACCTGCCAGGGCTGGAAGGCGGCCTGGAAGAAGGTACGGGCGGTCTTCTCGTCCGGTGAGGAAGGCATGGCGTTCACTGCCTGGCACACCACGCTCCAGGCGCCATTGGCGCGCAGGCCCGCGCAGGATTGCGCCAGGGCGGGCCAGGCCTGGGCCACATCGTCATTCTGCCAGCCCGGCAACTGGTCCCAGGATGCCGGCTTGAGCCAACTCATGGCGGTCACCGGCGGCTTGACAGCTTCCACTGGCGGCTCGGCGGGGAGCGATGGCTGGGTTACTGGAGGGCTCGGCGGAGCGGGCACCACCGGTTTATCGAACACGGGCTCGGGCCGGGTGGGCAGGGGTTCAGGCACCGGCTCCGGCTGTGGTGAGGGACGCACCCCCACTTGGGCGCAGCCCGCCAGGAAAGCCAGCAATACAAAGGGGTAAAACCGGAACATCAGTGCAGCACGCGGGGCATGGACAGAATGAACTCCGGTATCTCCGCGTCGAACTGGTTGCCGTCCTCCGCCACCATCTGGTAGGTCCCACGCATGGCCCCCACGGGCGTGGCGATGGAAGTGCCGCTGGTGTACTCGAAACTCTCCCCGGGGCGCAGGAAGGGCTGTTCCCCCACCACGCCCAGGCCCCGAACCTCCTGGACCTTGTCATGGGCATCGCTGATCACCCAATGGCGTGAGATCAACTGGGCCGCCACCTGGCCGGTGTTGGCGATCTGGACAGTGTAGGAGAACACGTAGCGCCCGGCGGCTTCATCCGACTGGTCAGGCACGAAGGTGGCCTGGGCCGTGACGGTGATGTGGTACTTCCTGCTCTCTGCCATGGAACTCGAAGGAATGGTCTGAATGGAGTGTGTTGGAAGGGTTGCGACCGGGCCTTGCCGACCCGTCCGTCCGGATTGCACACGAATCGGGCCCGCCTGTCCAGCCTGATGCCAATGGGGTCTTGGCCTGTATTCCGCCGGCCGGCGCGGTTAATATTGGGGTTTTGTCCGTTTCAGGGAACCGCCATGGCCGACTATCAGATTGCCCCCTCCATCCTCTCCGCCAACTTCGCCAAACTGGGCGAGGAAGTGGACAACGTCCTCAAGTCCGGCGCCGACATCGTCCACTTCGACGTGATGGACAACCACTACGTGCCCAACCTGACCATCGGCCCCCTGGTGTGCGAGGCCCTGCGCAAGCACGGTGTCACCGCTCCCATCGACGTGCACCTGATGGTCAAGCCCGTGGACCGCATCATCCCCGACTTCGCCAAGGCCGGCGCCACCTACATCACCTTCCACCCGGAAGCCTCCGAGCACATCGACCGCACCATCGGCCTGATCAAGGAAAGCGGTAGCAAGGCCGGCCTGGTGTTCAACCCCGCCACCCCCCTGGACGTGCTGGAATACATGCTGCCCAAGCTGGACATGGTGCTGCTCATGTCCGTGAACCCCGGCTTCGGCGGCCAGAAGTTCATCCCCTACGTGCTGGACAAGGCCCGCAAGGTGAGCCAGATGATCAAGGCCGGCGGCCACACCTGCCGCCTGGAGATCGACGGCGGCGTGGGCCCCGGCAATATCTGTGAAGTGGCCAAGGCCGGCGTGGACACCTTCGTGGCCGGCTCCGCCATCTTCGGTGCCGCCAAGGATACGGACCCCAACCGTTACGACAGCGTCGTGGCCGCCATGCGCGCGGAACTGGCCAAGGCATGATGAGCGTGAAGGGAGAAGGGACCGCGCCTGAGGCGCTCAAGGGGGAAGGGCAACCGGGGAACACTCTTCCCCCTTCCCCCTTCCCCCTTTACATCAAAGCCGTCGTCATCGACCTGGACGGCACCCTGCTGGACACCGCGCCGGATCTGGCGGATGCCGCCATGGCCATGGCGTCCGATCTGGGCCTGCCGCCCATCGACCTGGCCGAGGTCAAGACCTACATCGGCAACGGCGTCTCCCGCCTGGTGAAGCGCGTGCTCACCCGGGACATGCATGCGGATCCGGCCCCGGAACTGTTTGCCAAGGCCCTGCCCATCTACGAAAAACACTACGCCGCCTGGGTATCCCGCAAGAGCCGCTCCTTCCCCGGCGTGGAGGATGGCCTGAAGGCACTGAAGGCCAGCGGCATCCACGTAGCCTGCATCACCAACAAGGCGGAACGCTTCACCCACCCGCTGCTGAAGGACACGGGCCTGTTCGATTACTTCGAGCTCATCCTGTCCGGCGACACCCTGCCGGAGAAGAAACCCTCCCCCCTGCCCTTGCTGCATGCCTGCGCGGTGTTCGATTGCGAGCCCAATGAACTGCTGCTGATCGGCGACTCCCTCAATGACACCCAGGCCGCCCGGGCCGCCGGCAGCCACGTGTTCTGCGTGCCCTACGGCTACAACCGGGGCCGGCCCGTCACCGAACTTGACTTGGATGCCGTGGTGGAAAGCCTGGCCGAGGCAGCGAAGCTGATCGTCAGGAAATGAACCTGAACACTCTGGAAACCGGAAGAACGGAACGCCCCGCCATGCGATGGCGTGGCTGAGGCCCAATCCCTTTCATGTTTCCCCGTTCACGCTTTCCGGAGTACCTCATGTTCAACGAAGACAAGTTCAACAGCCTGGCCCGCCAGGGCTTCAACCGCATCCCGGTCATCCGCCAGTTGCCGGCGGACCTGGACACCCCCCTGTCCCTTTACCTGAAGCTGGCCAACCAGCCCTATACCTACCTGCTGGAATCCGTGGAAGGGGGCGAGCGCTTCGGCCGCTACTCCTTCATCGGCCTGCCGGCCAGGACCGTGCTGCGGGTATACGGCCATTTCGCCAGCGTGGAAACCAACGGCCTGCCCGTGGAGCAGTCCGACTGCGACGACCCCCTGGCCTTCATCGAAAGCTTCATGGGCCGTTTCAAGGCAGCCCCGGTGCCCGGCATGCCCCGCTTCCCCGGCGGCATGTGCGGCTACTTTGGCTACGACACGGTGCGCTACATCGAGAAGAAGCTGGCCAGGACCTTCAAGCCGGATGACGTGAACACGCCGGACATTCTGCTCATGCTGACGGACGAGCTGGCGGTGGTGGACAACCTCACGGGCACCATCACCCTCATCGTCTATGCCGACCCCCTGGAGGACGAGGCCTACCTGAGGGCCCACATGCGCCTGAACGAACTGGCTCAGGAACTGGAGAACCCGGTCAAGCCGCCTCCCGCTGAGTCCGGCGAAAGCCACGAGGCGATGTCGGAGTTCGGCGAGGCCGCCTTCAAGGCCGCCGTGGAAAAGGCCAAGCACTACATCACCGAGGGCGACATCATGCAGGTGGTGCTGGCCCAGCGCATGAGCCGGCCCTTCCATGCCCACCCCCTGTCCCTGTACCGGGCCCTGCGCCGCCTGAACCCCTCGCCCTACATGTTCTATTACGACATGGGCGGCTTCCATGTCGTCGGCTCCTCGCCTGAGATCCTGGTCCGCCTGGAACACCAGGTCGAGGGAGACAACGGCAAGCAACTGGTCACCGTCCGCCCCATCGCCGGCACCCGCCCCCGGGGCGCCACGCCGGAAGAGGACCAGCGACTGGAGCAGGAGCTCCTGGCGGACCCCAAGGAACGTGCCGAGCACGTGCAGCTCATGGACCTGGGCCGCAATGATACGGGCCGGGTGGCCCAGGTTGGCTCCGTGCGGGTCACGGAGAACATGACCGTCGAACGCTACTCCCACGTAATGCACATCGTCTCCAACGTGGAAGGCAAGCTGAAACCGGGCCTGACGGCCATGGATGTGCTGCGGGCGACATTTCCGGCGGGCACCGTGTCCGGCGCCCCCAAGATCCGGGCCATGGAGATCATCGACGAACTGGAGCCCAGCAAGCGGGGCATCTATGCCGGTGCCGTGGGCTACCTGGGCTTCAACGGCGACATGGACGTGGCCATCGCCATCCGCACCGCCGTGGTGAAGGACGGCACCCTCTACGTCCAGGCGGGAGCGGGCATCGTCGCCGACTCCGTGCCGGAAAATGAGTGGACGGAGACCCGCAACAAGGCCCGGGCCGTCATCCGCGCCGCCGAACTGGCCCTGACCAAGCCCCAAGATAACGCGGTCTAAATACGGTCCGGACCGTTCCTACCCATTTCGGACCCGGAAATCCCGCATTTTTTGGCTGCCCTGGCAGCCGTTCAATGCGAAAATTCCGGGTCGTATGCATCCAAGCTTCAATTCCCATGAGAAATGACCTGACGCGTGCCTTTCAGCGGGCACACCGACCCATCGCGCCCGAGCGCCTGCGCCGGCTGCGCCAGATCAATCTGCAACTGGCCGCCCTGGATCAGCCGGGCTGGCTAGGTGACGAGGACCACTGGCTGGAGATCGCCGACGATCTGCTGCGCAACTACCGCCAGCACCGGCGCCTGCTCCAGGACTACCGCTGCCCCGCCGACCAGCGCATCCAGGACTTCGTCAACGGCTACCTGCTGCGCAACGGCAACGACGATCATGTGGCCCTGCCCGCCGTGAGCTTCGTGCTGGACGGCCCCGGCCTGGCGGCGGAACTCTCCCTGCCCGTGGAGGACGACCGTTTCGAATCCCCCTGGATCACATCCTACCGGGTGAAGCAGGGCGTGCTGCACAACCCCCAGAAGGACCGCCGCACCACGGAGGGCGTGTTCCACGTGGTGGATGGCGGCCTGCCCGTCGCCTGGGACAAGAAGGTCGTCCCCGTGGCCACCTTCGCCGCCCTGTTCAAGGCGGCCATGAACCCGCCGGAAGCCCTCACCCGCCTGCCCTTCACCAGCGGCCAGGAACGGGAAGCCCACATGTGGGTGTCCCTGCTGCTGCGCCCCCTGGTGTCTCCTGCCGTGCCCGGCGTCATGCCGGAGAAGCGCATGGAAACCCGCTTCTTCGCCCCCGGTGGCCTGGTATCCAACCTGGACTTCGTGGAACGCATCTTCGGCAACGGCGGCGACCCCTACCTGCCCCAGAACGACGCGGGCCTGGATGTGGACCACTGGTCCGGCCACACGGGCTGCGTGATCCTGGCCCCCCACCTCATCGAGCTCACCAAGAAGGCGGTGGGCCTGCCCCACTGGGACCAGGCCACGGAACGCCAGCGCCGGGACGGCATGTGCTGGCAGGACGAGAACGAGAAATACAACGACGGCTCCGCCTTCAAGGTGGTATGCCGGGACTTGAACGGCGTCATCGTCACCCTCATTGCCGACAACTACTTCGGCTATTCAAAGAAGGAGATCAAGTCCCAGATCTCCTACGCCACCAACCTGTTCGGCGGCTGCGAGGAGGAACACTCCGGCGGCGCCCTGGCCTTCCCCCGCTTCAACCTGGGTGACAGCTACATCCTGGATTCCAAGTACCTGGCGGATGGCCACACCTATGCCGAGCTGCAGACCAGCTATGCCGACCTCATCGATTTCCGCCCCGAGGGTTATGGCGTGGACCGGAACTGGCGCCAGGTCATCTTCCTGCCGGAGGATGCCCGCCTGGACCTGCTGGAACAGCGTGCCACCTGGCAGACCAATGGCGAAGCCCAAAGCCTCAAGCTGCTGGCTGGGTACACCTACTTCTATCCCTGCGGCCTCAAGGTGCACCTGCAGAAGCACCCCCACGCCCCTTCCTGGCGCCTGGTGGGCACCGAGGCGGAAGGCACCTTCTGCTACAAGCCCTGCACCGTGTCCGGTGGCGGCAAGTCGGAAATCTCCAAATCCCTGGTGAGCGCCCTGCTGTCCGGTCCCTACTACGTGCAGAACCTGAAAGAGGATCTGGACCAGGTGGAAGTCATCTTCCAGCGGGATTTCTCCACCCGCTACAAGTCCGGCGACACCTCCGATCAGCGGGGCTTGCTGGACATGAGCCGCACCCTGGGCTCCGTCATCCGCCTGCTGACGCCATCCGAGGAATACTCCCAGGAGTACAACGCCTGGCTGACCACCATTCCCCAACACATCCGCGCCCTGGTGTTCGTCATCAAGCGCTTCTACCGTGAGGAATGGGGCCAGGAAGGGGAAAACGCCTGGCGCGAGCACTTCCACGTTGACCTGGTGAATAACCACCCCGCCCATGAACTTAAGTATCACCGCCGGGAGCTGGTGGCCAGCTTCATGCGCCTGGGCCGCCTGGAGGACAACACCTGGCGAGTGTACAAGCTGCGCCAGGATTTCGTGCGTGCCGGCAAGATCCAGCTGGCGGACGACATTGCCGTGTCCACCACCCTGCCTGCGCGCCACATGGCCCACCCCCGGCCCAACAGCCTCAACGCACCGGCGGTGAAGATCGTGGCCAACTGCGAAGCCCGCCTGTTCCAGCGCCCGGACGACGCCAAGCTGCGGGGCGTGGACGCCCAGACGGAACGGGACCTCACCGAAGCGGACAACTTCATCTCCAACTTCGAGCCCCTCACCCGCCAGGACGCCAGCGAGCTCACCGAGGACGTAGTGAATTTCCACCACTACACCCCGGAGATGCAGCGCTTCATCCGGGAGGCGGCCCAGGAGGACGGCTACTTCGTCTCTTCCGCCCACGCCCGCCTGGTGAACGGCAAGCCCAGCCCCAACGTGCGTTACCTGCAGAAGCGTCCGGACCTGCTGGCACCCCGGGAAAGCCACGTGGCCCAGATGGGCGCCCGCCTGGCCCGGCGCATGCCCGCCGACGCCCCGGTGCACTGGCCCGTGGACGCCATGCTGCCCGGCCGCCGCAACAATCCGGCCAGACCCGGCATCCGCCCCCTGGCCGTTTACGGCCCCCTGCACTACCAGGACCTGCCCGAACTGTTCATGGACTTCATCGCCAGCCTGTCTGGCAAATCCCCTTCCACCACCGGCGCGGGTTCCGAGGGAGCCCTCACCAAGGGCCCCTTCAACGCCCTCACCTATACGGCGGACCTGAACAACGCCCTGGTGTCCTTCATGCTCTGCGGCCACGACGGCTTCTCCAGCGCCGCAGGCTTCATCGGCGCCAACAGGCGCGTGGACCACGACGTCAGCTTCCTGGTGCCGGAGATCTGGTGCCGCCTGTCACCCAAGGAGCGCAGCGCCCAGTGGCTCATCGACAAGGGCTACCTGGAAAAGGTGCGGGACTTCGACCACAACGGCCTGCACGTGCCGGCCAGCCGCCTGGGCTACCGCATCACCGCCCGCTTCCTTCACGCCTACCTGGGCAAGCTGTTCGACGACCCGGTGGGCATCTTCGACGAGGCCATGCTGCGACCGGAGACCCAGAACCTGGACGACTTCGCCGACGGCGTGTTGCACATCGCCGAAATGCACCAGAAGGTGGCCCAGGGGTACCTGGCCGATGGCTCCGTGGAAGACGCCTGCCCCCCTCTCAAGGCCCTGCTGCACATCATGGCCGAAGGCCAATACGAGGGTAAGGACCTGGCCCACCCGGACATTCGCGCCCTGTTCACCAGGGAGTACCTGCTGGCCAGCGAATGGTACCAGGAGCGCCTCGTCATCAAGCAGCAGCGGGACCTGGAAATGGCCCGTCACCAGGTGGCCTACCTGGACAGTTTCCTCAATTCCACCACCTGTTGCGAACCCGACCTGCGGGTGCACTGCGAGGCCCGTCTCCTGCGGGCCAAGGCCCGCCTGTCGGAAGTGGAATCTGCCGCCTACCTGGAGGGACTGCGGGGCGGACTGGGTGCGGACTGGGTGCATCGAACGGCTTGAAGTCCCTGGCACTGCCCAGTCTTTCGGCGCCCACTCCAGGACCAGGAAACCCAGCATGACCGAACTCATTCGCCTGTCCAAGCTCATGTCCGAGCGGGGTATCTGCTCCCGCCGGGAGGCGGACGCCTTCATCGAGCAAGGCCTGGTGTTCGTGGACGGCCAGCGCATTTCCGAGCTGGGCACCCGGGTGGACCCCAACTGCAAGATCCATCTGGCCCAGCAGGCCCAGAAACAGCAGCAGCAACGGGTGACGATCCTGCTGCACAAGCCCGTGGGCTTCGTCTCCGGCCAGCCGGAGCCCGGCTATCAGCCCGCCGTCACACTGATCCGCCCGGAGAGCCAGTGGCAGGAAGGTGGGGGCCCCCGCTTCTCCCCCGCCATGCTCAAGGGACTGGCCCCCGCCGGACGACTGGACATCGACTCCACCGGGCTGCTGGTGCTCACCCAGGACGGCCGCGTGGCCAAGCAGCTCATCGGCGACGACTCCCAGGTGGACAAGGAATACCTGGTACGGGTGGAAGGGCTACTTTCGGAGCGGGGCCTGGCCCTGCTCAACCACGGCCTGGAGCTGGACGGTCGCCAGTTACGCCCCGCCAAGGTCAGCTGGCAGAACGAAGACCAGCTCAAGTTCATCCTGAGGGAGGGCCGCAAGCGCCAGATTCGCCGCATGTGCGAGCTGGTGGGCCTGAAGGTGGTGGGCCTTAAGCGGGTCCGCATCGGCCAGGTGAGCCTGGGCCACCTGCCTTTGGGCCAATGGCGGCCTTTGCAGCCGGGAGAACGCTTCTAACGCCTGTCATCATGAATGGGGGCCAAGTTGCTACCATTTATCCATGCAGACCCTTCGTATCCTGATCCCTGCCTTCCTGTCTCTCGGCATGGTTCTGCCTGCCCTGGCCTGGGAAGCAAAACCCCTGTCCGAGATCGCCGTCTACCCCACCCGCAGCGCCCAGGCCCAGGTGGTGAGCCTCAACGAGAGCCAGGTGGCGGCGGAGATATCCGCGCCCATCCTGCGCCTGCCGCCTGAACCGGGCCAGATCCTTTCAAAGGGCGCGGTACTGGCAGAACTGGATTGCCGCGACTACATGCTGGCCACCGAAAGCGCCCAGGCCTCCCTGGCAGCCGCCGAGGCCCAGGTCCGCCTGGCGGAGCAACAGCACCGGCGGGCGTCACAACTGGCCCGGGAAAAGTTCATCTCCGGGGAACTGCTGGACACCCGCGCCACGGAACTGGACGCGGCCCGGGCCAGCGTGGCCGTGAACCGGGCCGTTTTGAAGACGTCGAAGCGCCAGGAGGACAAGTGCGTGGTGCGGGCCCCCTTCCCTGCCGTGGTGGTTGAACGCCTGGCCCAGGTGGGCGAGATGGCCGTGCCAGGCACGCCCCTGGTGAGGTTGCTGGACCGCTCCCGCATACAGGTCAGGGCGGAAGTCCAGGAAGGTGATGTGGCGGGACTGTTCCAGGCCCGCCACATCACCTTCGTGTCTCCCTCGGGCAACCATCCCCTCCGGCTGTTGCGCATCTCCCCGGCCCAGGCCCGCGCCACGCGGCTGTCAGAGGCCCGGCTGGCGTTCCAGTCCCGGTCGGCGGCCCCTGGTACCAGCGGCCAGGTCCGCTGGACCTCACCCCAGCCCTACCTGCCCGCGAACGTGGTGGTACGCCGTGACGGCCGCCTGGGGGTCTTCGTGGCGGATGGCAACACGATCCGCTTCGTAGCCCTGCCCGAGGCCCAGGAAGGCAGGCCTGCTCCGGCCGGCGGCCTGGGCAAGGCTGCCGCCATCGTTGTGAACGGTGCGGGCGAACTCCGCTGAGAAAGCCCCGGCCGCCTTGACGATGCGCTTCTACGAAGCCCTCATCCGCAACCATCCCCTGGCCAACATCGCCTTCGTGGTAGTGCTCACCATGGGGGTGCTGGCCTACCGGGCCATGCCCCGGGAGCAGGACCCGGAGATCAATTTCAACTGGCTGGCGGTAACGGCGATCCTGCCCGGTGCAGGGGCTGCGGACGTGGAGAAGAAGGTCACCCAGCCCCTGGAGGACGCCATCGCCCGCATAGGCGACATCCGCTTCATCTCCAGCACCAGCCGGGAAGGGGTATCCACCATCCTGGTGCGTTTCCGGGACATATCGCCCCGGGTGTTCGACAAGCGGGTGACGGACCTGCGCCGGGAAGTCCAGGCCGCCACGGACCGGGACCTGCCGCCGGAAGTGGACGACCCCCTGGTGCAGGAGATCACCACCAACAACGGCTTCCCTTCAGCAATGCTGTTGGTGGAAGGCCCTGCCTACGACGAAACCCTGCGGGACACTGCCCGCCGGGTCAAGGTGGATCTGGAACGCATGGCCGGGGTGGATACCGTGTTCGCCACCGGCCTGGCGGACCCGGAACTACGCGTCACCCTGCGGCCCGAGGCCCTGGCAGCCCGGGGCCTGGATGCTACCCGGGTAGCGGACGCCGTGGCCGGCTGGTTCCAGGACACGCCGGCGGGCCGGGTACGGGTGGGTGACACGGAATGGCTGCTGCGGGTGTTCGGCCAGGAGGTCTCGCCGCCCCACCTGGCCAGGCTCACGGTGCCCTCACCCAAGGGCGAGAGCCTGCCCCTGGAGGACCTGGCGGAGCTTTCCCGGGCCCGGGCCAGGCCCACCACCCTGGTCACCACCGACAGCCACCCCGGCGTGCTGCTGGCCATCAACAAGAAATCCCAGGTCAACACCCTGGAACTGGTGGAACGGATCATCGCCTACCGGGCCGACCAGAACAAGGTCCTGAAAGGCACCGGCCTGGTACTGTCCCTCCTGGACGACCAGACGGTTCCTACCCGCCAGGCCATCGGTGTCATGCAGAACAATGCCCTGCTGGGCCTGGCCCTGGTGTTCCTGGTGTCCTGGCTGTTTCTGGGCACCCGCATGGCCGCCCTCATCAGCCTGGGGGTGCCCTTCTCCCTGGCAGGCACGTTCTGGATGCTCTCCAGCTTCGGCTTCACCCTGAACATGACCGTCCTGCTGGGCATCATCATCGTATTGGGCATGCTGGTGGACGACGCGGTGGTAATCCTGGAGGACATCTATTACCGCATGAACCGGGGTACCGAGGCCCTGGCGGCCGCTACCCGGGCCGTCAGCAGCGTGGGCCTGCCAGTACTCAGTTCGGTCATGACCACCATGGCCGCCTTCCTGCCCCTGATCCTGCTGCCTGGCATCGTCGGCAAGTTCATGATGGTGGTGCCCCTGGTGGTGACCATCGCCCTGGCCATCAGCCTGGTGGAGGCCTTCTGGATGCTGCCCGCCCACGTGGCGGTGCTGAAGCCCGACTTCTCCCGTCCTTCCCGCCTGGCGGCCTGGCGCGCCCACTTCAACCTCGGCCTGCGGATCAAGTACGCCCGCCTGCTGCTGCTCTCCCTGCGCCATGCCTGGGCCACCTCCATCGCCCTGCTGCTGGCCCTGGCCCTGGCCATCTACGCCGTGGCCGGGGGCTGGGTAAAGCAGCAGTTTTTCGCCATGGACCCCATCCGCATCTTCTACGTGAACCTGGACATGCCGCCGGACACGGCCCTGGACGTGACCCTGGCCCGCACCCAGGTGCTGGAGCAGGCCGTGGCCAACCGCCTGGACGGAAAGGAAGTGCGGGCCACCGCCAGTTATGCGGGCCTCAAGTTCACGGAGACGGAGCCCTTCTACGGCGACGCCTACGGCCAGGTGGTGGTATCCCTGCTGCCCCGGGAGGGGGCCATGCGGACCACGGACGCGGTGATCGCGGGCATCCGCCGGGACATCGAGGCCCTGCCACTGGGGGGCCAAATCAGCTTCACCATGCTGTCCGGCGGCCCGCCGTCCCAGAAGCCGGTGAAGGTACGACTGCGGGGCGACGACTACCCGGCCCTGCGGCGGGCCGCGGATGATCTGCGGGGCATCGTGGCCAGAGTACCCGGCAGCCGGGACGTGACCGACGACGACCTGCCGGGGCGCCGTGAGTTCGTGCTGCGGGTGGACCCGGACGCGGTACGGGCCACGGGCATGGACCCGTCGCGGGTAGCCCGCCTGGCCCGCCTCCACACCGACGGCGAGATCGTGGCCGTGGCCAGGGACGCGGGGGAGAGAGTGGAAGTCCGGGTGCTGGGCCCCCAGCGCAGCTTCGGCGACGTGGCCCAGGCCCTGGACGCCCCCGTGGCCCTGGCCACTGGCGCCACCACGACCCTGGGCAGCCTGGTCACCGCCGAGGCCCGCATCGCCAAGGGGGTCATCAAGCGCTACGACCTGCGCCGGGCCATCACCGTGGAAGCGGACCTGGACAAGGCCATCACCGACACCCTGGCCGCCAACGACTTCATCAGAACGGAGTGGTCCCGCATTGCACCCCGCCACCCCGGCGTGAACATCGACTTTTCCGGCGAACTGGATGACATCCAGGAAAGCCTGGACGCCATGCCGGGCCTGTTCCTGCTGGGTGTTGGACTCATCTACGTGATCCTGGCGGCCCTGTTCCGCAGCTACTGGCAACCCTTGATGATCCTGGCCACAGTGCCCATGGCCTTCACCGGCGTGGTCTTCGGCCTGTTGGTGTCGGCCAACCCCCTCTCCCTTTATGGCCTTTACGGCATCGTCGCCCTCACGGGTATCGCCGTTAACGCCGCCATCGTTCTCATCGACGCCGCCAACGACCGCTTGGGATCGGGCATGGGCGTGCTCCATGCCGCCGTATATGCCGCCCGCCGCCGGGTGGTGCCCATCCTAATCACCACCACCACAACCATCGGCGGACTCATGTCCCTGGCTGTGGGCCTGGGGGGCAAGTCTCTCATCTGGGGGCCCGTGGCCTCCGCCATCGTCTGGGGCCTGGCGGTGTCCACGCTCCTGACCCTGTTCGTCATTCCCCTGCTGTACTGGCTGTTCATGGGACGGCGGGGACGTGGCGTCTTCACCAGGTGGGGTCGCCATGCAGGCAACATCGCCCCGTGAACTTCTGATCGGCGCCTTTCATGCCGCCTTGGCGGCAGTGAAGGCAGAGGCCCTCCTGCCGGCACACCTGCCTCCGCCCCCTGAAGGAAAACTCATCGTCGTGGCTGGGGGCAAGGCCGCCGCCGACATGGCCGCCTGCGTGGAACGCCACTATCCCCCTGATGTCTCCATGGCAGGCATCGCCATCACCCGCCACGGCCACGGCAAGCCAACCCGGCGCATCCGGGTGGTGGAGGCCGGCCACCCCCTGCCTGACCGTGATGGCCTGGCCGCGGCCGAGACGGCTCTGGATCTGGTACGGGACGCGAGGCCGGAGGACCGGGTACTGGCCCTCATCTCCGGCGGCGGCTCCAGCCTGCTGACCCTGCCGGTAGAGGAACTCACCCTGGCTGACATTCAGGCCACGATGCGGGGCTTGTTGCTTTCGGGCGCCCCCATCGCCCACATCAACTGCGTACGCAAGCACCTGTCACGTACTTTGGGTGGGCGCATGGCCCAGGCCTGCATCGCGTCTGTAACCGCCCTGCTACTCTCCGACGTGGCGGGAGACGACCCGGGCGTCATCGCCTCCGGGCCCTTCGCGGCAGACGCCACCACCTTCGCCGATGCCCTGGCCGTCCTGGAACAATGGCATGTCGTCGTGCCAACCCCAGTCCTGGCCTACCTGGAACTCGGCAACTCCGGCGCCGTACAGGACACCCCCAAGGCCGGGCATGCCTGCTTTGCTAGGATTGACTCCCGCGTCATAGGCAATGGGGGCACCGCCCTGACAGGGGCAGCAGGCTATCTGCGAGCCCGGGGCCTGGATCCGGTGGTGCTGGGAGACCACTTCTCAGGCGAGGCCCGGAACTTGGCGCGGGAGTTCGCAGTACTGGCCAGAGCACAGACCCGCCAGCAGACCGGCACGCCTCCCCGGGTACTGCTGTCAGGTGGCGAGGCCCAGGTGACCGTGCACGGCCGGGGCCGGGGCGGGCGCAACGCCGAGTTCATGCTGGCCCTGGCCCTGGAATTGAACGGCATGGCAGGAGTCCACGCTCTCGCGGCTGACACGGACGGGATTGACGGCACGGAGGATAACGCCGGCGTTCTGCTGGCCCCGGACACCCTGGCCAGGGCCGAAGCCCTGGGGATGAACGGCCGGGCCTGCCTGGATGACAACGACGGCTACGGTTTCTTCGCCGCCCTGGGTGACCTCTTGGTAACCGGGCCCACCCTCACTAATGCAAATGACTTTCGGGCGATCCTGCTAGCCTGACCTGGTCCCCCACTTTCAGGCCCAGCAGGGCGGCCGCGCTGACCCGGTTGGCAGCGATCTCCACCAAACCAACGCTGTTGACATACCAAAAGGCCTCGCCCTTAGCGGCCTCCGAAAAGGTGCAGCGCCAGCCCAGCGACTTTCCCTTGACCTCCACGCTGCAGTCCGTTTCTGCCAGCCCGCCCCGGATGCCGGTCCAGGCGTTGCCGTAATGGTCGATGTAGAGGACGCGTGGCAGGTCGGCGGCATCAAACTGAACGTCCAGACTGGCTGGGACGAGTCTTGCCTCTGGGAAACGGTCTGATGCAATGTCCGCAGCGATGGGCGCGAACAAATCCCGTCCATGAAAGGTGGCACTCAGTCCCTCGGGCCGCCAGTTGATCCGCCAGACCCGGGCATCATCGGCCCTGATGGCGACGACGGAAAGGAGGCCGTTGTCCGGGCCGACGTACCAACGGCCATCCGCCTCCAGCAGTACCGCTTCCCTGGGACCGCCCACCCCCG
Organism: Thiobacillus sp.; assembly: GCA_024235835.1. Lineage (NCBI taxonomy): Bacteria > Pseudomonadati > Pseudomonadota > Betaproteobacteria > Nitrosomonadales > Thiobacillaceae > Thiobacillus > Thiobacillus sp. Next base: position 1,477,380 of record JACKLQ010000001.1, read on the forward strand.
GATCCACCACGCACAGGAATACGGCCCCGGGAGGAAAGCCCGCAACGAGGGCGGCCAGCAGGTGGGCGCCGGCATGGGCGTTGAAGTCCGGCACCCCATGGAGCAGGTCGATGACGGGAACATGGGGCGCGGCCTGGGCGAGTCGAGCCTTGATCTGGCCCACATAAGGGTCCTGCCAACCGTAATCAGTAAACAGTATGAGCATGGCGAAATACCAATAAAAAAGCCGGCTGTTGCCGGCTTTTTATCACACCTGGTCTGGTTGCTTATTCAGCGGTGGGGGCTTCCTCGGCGGAAGGTGCGCGGTCCACCAGTTCGACGAAGGCCATGGGGGCATTGTCGCCCTGGCGGAAGCCGAACTTGAGGATGCGCAAATAGCCGCCGGGACGGCTCATGAAGCGGGGGCCCAGGTCGTCGAACAGCTTCACCACCATGTCCCGGTCACGCAGGCGGGAGAAGGCCAGACGCCGGTTGGCCAGGGTGGGTTTCTTGCCCAGGGTGATGAGGGGCTCCACCACCTTGCGCAGTTCCTTGGCCTTGGGCAGCGTGGTCTTTATGGCCTCGTGCTTCAGCAGGGCATTGGACAGGTTGCGCAACAAGGCAGCACGATGGCTGCTGGTGCGGTTGAGTTTGCGGTTCGAGAGACGATGACGCATTTTTTATTACCTTTATATCGGGGCCAGATGGGGATCAGGCCTTGTCCAGGCCCATGGGAGGCCAGTTTTCCAGCTTCATGCCAAGGGTCAATCCACGGGCAGCGAGCACATCCTTGATCTCGTTCAGGGACTTGCGGCCCAGGTTGGGAGTTTTCAGCAATTCGGTTTCCGTACGCTGGATCAGATCGCCAATGTAGTAGATGTTCTCGGCCTTGAGGCAATTGGCGGAACGTACCGTGAGTTCCAATTCGTCCACGGGACGAAGCAGGATGGGATCCACCTGGGGCGCGGACACGCCACCACGCATGGCGACGGGCTGATCACCTGTAGTGGCCACGCCACGCAGGTCCGCGAAGGAGGACAACTGCTCGATGAGTACCCTGGCAGCGGTTCTCACGGCCTCGGCGGGTTCGATCACGCCGTTGGTCTCGATGTCAAGGATCAGCTTGTCCATGTCGGTGCGCTGTTCCACGCGGGCACTCTCGACACTGAAACTCACCTTCTTCACAGGGCTATACAGGGCATCGACCATGATCACACCCACGGGTCGGCTCTCGTCCGTCTGAACACGGGTGTTGGCGGGTACGTAGCCACGGCCGCTCTCCACCTTGATTTCCATCTCCAGTTTGCCGCCCTTGGTCAGGTTGGCGATCACATGATCGGGATTCAGGATTTCCACGTCATGCCCAGCCAGTATGTCAGCCGCAGTGACAGGACCTTCTCCGGCCTTGTTCACGGTGATCAGCGCATCGTCGCGGCTGTTCAGTTTCACAGCCAGGCCCTTCAGGTTAAGGAGAATGTCCACCACGTCTTCCTGCACTCCCTCCATGGCGGAGTACTCATGCACCACGCCGGAAATGCGCACTTCCGTGGGGGCATACCCTTTCATGGAGGAAAGCAGGATGCGGCGCAGGGCATTGCCGAGCGTATGGCCGTAGCCACGCTCGAAAGGCTCCAGGGTGATCCGGGCCTGACGGGGGGAAATGCTGTTGACCTCAACAATGCGGGGTTTCAGCAGTTCGCCGGTGTTAGACATAGTTTGCTTCCTTCAGTGAGGCGGGCAATTACTTGGAATACAGTTCGATGACCAAGTGCTCGTTGATGGTGGAGGGCAGCTCGGTCCGCTGGGGCAGGGCCTTGAAGGTACCCTTCAGGGCCTTGGCATCCACTTCCACCCACTCGGGGAAGCCGCGGCCTTCGGCGGCCTCTGCGGCTGCCTTCACGCGCAGATGGGTCTTGGCCTGGGCGGCCACTTCAACCACATCACCGGGTTTCACCTGGTAGGACGGAATGTTCACGCGCCGGCCATTCACCAGTATGCCGTTGTGGCGAACCACCTGCCGGGCCTCGTTGCGGGAAGCGCTGAAGCCCATGCGGTAGGCCACGCTGTCAAGACGGGACTCCAGTATCTGCAGCAGGTTTTCGCCGGTCACACCCTTGCGACGGTCGGCCTCGAAGTAGGTCAGGCGGAATTGGCGCTCCAGCACGCCGTAGATGCGGCGGATCTTCTGCTTCTCGCGCAGCTGGGTGCCGTAGTCGGACAGCCGGGTCTGCTTGGCGCCGTGCTGGCCGGGGGCCTGGTTACGCCGCTCGATGGCGCACTTGTCGCTCATGCATTTCTCGCCCTTCAGGAAGAGCTTTTCACCTTCGCGGCGGCACTGGCGGCATTTGGGGTCTAGGTTGCGGGCCACGTTTGCTCTCCTTAGATACGACGCTTCTTGGGCGGACGGCAGCCGTTATGGGGCACGGGCGTCACGTCAGAAATGCTGGTGATTTTGTAGCCCAGCGCATTCAGGGCACGCACGGTGGAATCACGGCCTGGTCCAGGTCCCTTGATACGCACTTCCAGGTTCTTCACGCCGTATTCCAGTGCCATCTTGCCGGCATTTTCAGCGGCCACCTGGGCAGCGAAGGGAGTGCTCTTGCGAGAACCCTTGAAGCCTGCGCCACCTGCGGTAGCCCAGGCCAGGGCGTTGCCCTGACGGTCGGTGATGGTCACGATGGTGTTGTTGAAGGAGGCGTGGATGTGAGCTACGCCATCAGCCACATTCTTCTTAACCTTCTTGCGCACGCGCGCGGCGGTTGCCTTAGCCATGTCCTAGTCCTGTTACTTCTTGATTTGCTGCTGCTTGCGGGGGCCCTTGCGGGTACGTGCGTTTGTGCGGGTACGCTGACCCCGTACGGGCAGGCCACGACGATGGCGGGTGCCACGGTAGCAACCAATGTCCATCAAGCGCTTGATGTTCATGGTGGTTTCGCGGCGGAGGTCGCCCTCCACCGTGAACTTGCCTACTCCGTCGCGCAGTTTATCCACGTCGGAGTCGGACAGATCCTTCACCTTGACGGTCGGGCTTACGCCGGCCTCTTGGCAGATGACGCGCGCACGGGCGCGACCAATGCCGTAGACCGCGGTCAACGCGATCTCGACATGCTTATGGTTCGGGATGTTTACCCCAGCAATCCGGGCCATGAACTAACCCCCAGCAATCGAAAACTGTAAATTATATTGATACCACTCGCCATCTGGCAAGCAGAATCAGCCTTGACGTTGTTTGTGACGTGCTTCGGAGCAGATCACGCGCACTACACCATTGCGGCGCACGATCTTGCACTTGCGGCAAATCTTCTTTACAGAGGCTTGAACACGCATGTTCGGCTCCTTTATCTAAAAATCATTTGGCGCGGTAGACGATGCGCGCGCGGGACAAATCGTACGGCGTAAGTTCGACGGTGACCTTGTCTCCGGGCAGGATGCGTATGTAATGCATGCGCATCTTGCCGGAAATGTGTCCCAGCACTACATGGCCGTTTTCCAACTTCACGCGAAACGTGGCGTTGGGAAGGTTTTCCACCACTTCACCCTGCATCTGGATGACATCGTCTTTTGCCATGTCCAGCCTCAACGGGTGATGAAATTCCCACCCTTGAAGTTGGCCTTCTTGAGCAGGGACTCATACTGATGGGTCATGATGTATGCCTGTACCTGGGCCATGAAATCCATGGCCACAACCACGATGATCAACAATGAGGTGCCGCCGAAGTAGAAGGGCACATTCCAGTTGACGATCAGGAATTCAGGTATCAGGCAAACAAAGGTGATATAGGCCGCTCCCACCAGCGTCAACCGGGTAAGCACCTTGTCAATGTAACGCGCGGTTTGCTCGCCCGGACGGTAACCGGGCACGAACGCACCGCTCTTCTTCAGGTTGTCAGCGGTCTCACGTGGATTAAAGACCAGGGCCGTGTAGAAGAAGCAGAAAAAGATGATGGCCAGGGCATACAGCATCACATATACGGGCTGACCAGGAGACAGCGCGGCAGCGATGTCCTTCAGCCAGTTCATGGACTGGTTGCTACCGAACCAGCCGGCCATGGTGGCGGGAAACAGGATGATGGAGCTGGCAAAGATGGGCGGAATGACGCCTGCCATGTTAAGTTTCAGTGGCAGGTGGGAACTCTGACCACCGTATACCTTGTTGCCTACCTGGCGCTTGGCGTAATTGACCAGAATCTTGCGCTGCCCCCGTTCCACGAACACCACTAGGGCAGTGATGAGAATGACGCCAATGAAAAGCAGCAGCACCAGGGGTATGGAGAAGGCGCCGGTGCGGGTCAACTCTAGCGTGCCGCCGATGGCGCTGGGAAGTCCCGCGGCGATACCGGCAAAGATGATGATGGATATGCCGTTGCCCAGGCCACGCTCCGTGATCTGCTCACCCAGCCACATCAGGAACATGGTGCCCGCAACAAGGGTGATGACGGTGGTGATGCGGAACATGAACCCTGGGTCAAGCACCAGACCTGCCTGGCTCTCCAGGGCAATGGAAATGCCAATGGCCTGGAATGCAGCCAAGATCACCGTGCCATAGCGCGTGTACTGGGTGATCTTGCGACGACCTGCTTCACCCTCCTTCTTCAGCGCCTCCAACTGGGGTGACACTACCGTCATCAACTGCATGATGATGGAAGCAGAGATGTAGGGCATGATGCCCAGGGCAAACACGGAGAAGCGCGACAGTGCACCGCCCGAGAACATGTTGAACATGCCCAGGATGCCGCCCTGCTGGCTCTTGAAGAGATCTTCAAGGACCACGGGATCAATGCCCGGCACAGGAATAAATGAACCGATCCGGAACACCACAAGGGCGCCCAGAAGGAACCAAAGGCGACGCTTGAGGTCGCCCATTTTCCCGGACATCTGAAGCAGGTTGGCCGTGCCGGACAAGCTCTTCTCCTAAGCGTCAGGCAGCAGCTTCGATGCTGCCGCCAGCAGCCTCGATGGCGGCCTTGGCACCCTTGGTGACACCCAGGCCAGACACCTTGATCGCCTTGTCGATGGAACCGGACAGGATGATCTTGGCGGAACGGGCCAATTGGGGTACCACGCCCGCCTGCTTAAGCACCAGCAGATCGACGTTGTCCACAGGCAATGCAGCCAGGTCGGAAAGGCGTACCTCGACCTTGAAGTCGCGATCGAGGGAAACGAAGCCACGCTTAGGAAGACGGCGGGCCATAGGCATCTGGCCACCTTCAAAGCCTACCTTGTGGAAACCGCCGGCACGGGACTTCTGACCCTTATGACCACGGCCACCAGTCTTGCCAAGGCCGGAACCAATACCACGGCCAGGACGCTTGGAGGAATGGGTTGCGCCCTCAGCGGGCTTGATGGAATTCAGTTTCATCACACCACCTCGGCCTTAACCAGATAGTTGACCTTGTTGATCATGCCGCGCACGGCGGGGGAGTCATCCAGGACTCGGGTTTGGTGCATGCGTTTCAGCCCAAGACCACGCACGCAGGCGCGGTGGCTTTCCAGGGTACCGATTACACTTTTCACCAGGGTCACCTTGACCTTGCCTTTTGCATCGCTCATGGCTTACTCCAGGATTTCCGCCACGGTCTTGCCGCGCTTGGCAGCAACTTCGGCGGGAGTCATCATTTGCGACAGGCCGTTCAGGGTGGCACGCACGACGTTGTAGGGGTTGGTGGAACCCAGGCACTTGGCCAGCACGTTATGAACACCCATCACCTCGAAGATGGCACGCATGGCACCTCCGGCGATGATGCCGGTACCTTCGGAGGCAGGCTGAATCAGCACCACGGAAGAACCATGCTTGCCCACCACGGAGTGGTGGAACGTGCCGTTCTTCAGAGGCACCTTGATCATCTTGCGCCGGGCTTCCTCCATGGCCTTGGTGACGGCCACGGGCACTTCTCGGGACTTGCCCTTGCCCATGCCGATGCCGCCATCGTTGTCGCCCACCACGGTCAAAGCCGCGAAGCCCAGGATGCGACCGCCCTTCACCACCTTGGTGACGCGGTTCACGGAGATCATTTTCTCCTTCAGGCCGTCGCCCTTGTCTTCCTGCTGCTGTTCAGGTCTCGCCATGATAATCCTCGCTTAGAACTGCAGACCGGCTTCACGCGCCGCGTCAGCCAGTGCCTTCACACGGCCATGGAAAGCAAAGCCGGAACGGTCGAAGGAGACCTGTTCCACGCCAGCCTGCTTCGCCTTCTCGGCGATGCGCTGGCCCACCAGCTTCGCGGCTTCCACGTTGCCGCCATTCTTGATTTGGTCCCGCAGGCCCTTTTCCATGCTGGAGGCGGAGGCAACGACCTTGCCGCCCGTTGCATCGATGATCTGGGCATAGATGTGGGAATTGCTGCGATGCACGCTGAGCCGAATCGCACCAAGCTCCGCAATCTTTGCGCGGGTTTTGCGCGCTCTGCGGATACGCCGGATTTTCTTGTCCATTGCCATCGCTCCAGGTTATTTCTTCTTGGTCTCTTTCAGGACCACGACTTCATTCGCATATCGGACGCCCTTACCCTTGTAGGGCTCGGGTTTGCGGTACGCACGCACGTCGGCGGCCACTTGACCCACCAGCTGCTTGTCAACGCCCTTGATTAGAATCTCGGTCTGGGTGGGGGTCTCCACCTTGACGCCTTCCGGCATGACATGCTCAACAGGATGGGAGAAACCCAGGGAGAGGTTCAGCTTGTTACCCTGGGCCTGGGCACGGTAACCCACGCCCACCAGGTTCAGCTTCTTCTCGAAACCCTTGGAAACGCCCTGGACCATGTTGGCCAGCAACGCACGGGCAGTGCCAGACATGGCATGAGCCTCCCGGGATGCGTCCTTGGCGCTGATCGTGAGCTTGCCATCGGCATGTTCGACGTTGATATTGGAGGTCAAGACCTGGGTAAGGCTGCCCATGGGGCCTTTGACGGAAATCTTGCCGACGGCCACGCTGACTTCAACGCCAGCAGGCACGGGAATGGGGTTCTTAGCAACGCGGGACATGTCTCAACCTCACGCGACCACACACAGGACTTCGCCGCCAACGCCCAGGTTACGGGCCTTGCGATCGGTCATCACGCCCTGGGACGTGGATACAATGGCGACACCCAGCCCGTTCATTACACGGGGCAGGTCATCGCGACCTTTATAGATACGCAGACCAGGCCTGGACACGCGCTCGATCTTTTCGATAACGGGACGTCCGGCGTAGTACTTCAGCGCCACTTCCATCTCAGGCAGACCGGAGTTTTCACGCACCATAAAACCCTCGATGTAGCCCTCGTCCTTCAGCACCTGGGCGATAGCCGTCTTCAATTTGGAAGAAGGCATGCGTACGCTGTTTTTTTCAGTCATCTGCCCGTTGCGGATCCGGGTCAGCATATCGGCGATGGGATCACTCATGCTCATATCTGTTCTCCCTTACCAGCTGGCTTTGACAACGCCCGGAATCTCGCCACGCATGGCGATCTCGCGGATCTTGTTGCGGCACAGGCCGAATTTGCGGAACACACCACGGGGACGACCCGTGAGTTGGCAGCGGTTGCGCAGACGGCTTTCGCTGGCGTTGCGAGGGAGGGACTGCAGTTTCTGCAGCGCCTCCATGCGCTCTTCCTCGCTACGGTTCACGTCCTTGAAGACAGCCTTCAGTTCGGCACGCTTGGCGGCGTACTTCTTCACCGTCTTGCGACGCTTCTCTTCACGGTTGATCAATGCGAGCTTGGCCATTGCAACCTCAATTCTTAAAAGGAAACTTGAAAGCCGCCAGAAGGGCCTTGGCCTCTTCGTCGGTCTTGGCGGTCGTGGTCACGGTGATGTTCATCCCGCGCAGGGCATCGATCTTCTCGTACTCGATTTCCGGGAAGATGATCTGTTCCTTGACGCCCATGTTGTAGTTGCCACGACCATCGAAGCCTTTGCCCCCCACACCGCGGAAGTCTCGGATACGGGGGATGGCCACGCTGACCAGGCGATCAAGGAATTCATACATGCGCTCGCGACGCAGGGTCACCATGCAGCCCACGGGGTAGTTGTCGCGGATCTTGAAACCGGCGATGGACTTGCGGGACTTGGTCACCACAGGCTTCTGACCGGCAATCTTTGTCATGTCACCCACGGCGTGTTCCATTACTTTTTTGTCACCTACAGCCTCGCCCACGCCCATGTTCAGGGTGATCTTGGAGATGCGAGGCACCTCCATGGGAGACTTGTAGCCGAACTGGTCAGTCAATTGCTTGACCACCGTATCCTTGTAAAAATCATACATGCGCGCCATGGCTAGCCCCTTACGCGTCCACAACTTCGCCGTTGGACTTGAAGAAGCGCACCTTGCGCCCGTCCTCCAGCGTTCTGATTCCCACACGATCCCCCTTGCCCGCAGCCGCATTGAACAGGGCCACGTTGGAGATATCGATAGGCATGTCCTTGTCCTGGAAACCACCCTGGGTGCCACGCATGGGGTTGGGTTTCACGGCCTTGCGCACGCGATTGACACCTTCCACCACTAGGTTGTCTTCCAAGATGCGCAACACGGTGCCGCGCTTGCCCTTGTCCTTGCCGGTCAGCACAATCACCTCATCGCCCTTGCGGATTTTTCGCATGATCTGCTCCTTACAGCACTTCCGGCGCCAGCGACACGATCTTCATGAACTTCTCCGTGCGCAGTTCGCGGGTAACAGGGCCAAAGATACGAGTACCGATGGGCTCAAGCTTGTTGTTGAGCAGCACGGCCGCGTTCTTGTCGAATTTGATCAGGGAACCATCGGGGCGGCGCACTCCCTTGGCGGTACGCACCACCACAGCGTTGTACACATCGCCCTTCTTGACGCGACCCCGGGGGGCAGCATCCTTGATACTGACTTTGATGATGTCGCCCACGCCGGCATAGCGACGCTTGGAACCACCCAACACCTTGATGCACATAACGCTGCGCGCGCCGGTGTTGTCGGCAACATCCAACATGGATTGCATCTGGATCATGTTTTCTCTCCAACTTGCCCACTCTGCGTGAGCAGTTTTGGATCCCGTTCGGGTTTAACACCACCACCTGGGTGGCCGGAAAAGTCACACGTGGCTAAAACCCCGTGCAACGAAAAGACAGCGACTATACACCGCGGCCTTCTACTACACAAGCTTTTTTAGACCAAGCGGGCCTTTTCAACCAGCTTGGATACCTTCCAGGCCTTGCTCTTGGAGATGGGACGGCATTCCTCGATCACGACAATGTCGCCGGAGTGGAATTCGTTGTTCTCATCGTGGGCATGGTACTTCTTGGACAGACGGATGATCTTTCCGTAGATGGGGTGCTTGACCTTGCGCTCCACCAGGACGGTGACCGTCTTGTTCATCTTGTCGCTCACTACAGTGCCGGTCAGGGCACGAATTACTTTTGCGCTTTGCTGTTCAGTCATGATGGCACTCGTCAGTTACTGGCCTGATTGGCCTTGACCTGCTGCATGACGGTCTGCACGCGAGCGATGTCGCGGCGCACCTTGCGCAGTTCGTGGGTCTTGTTGGTCTGTTGGGTGGACAGCTGCATGCGCAGGCTGAACTGGGCGCGCAACAGGGCCTTGAGCTCATCCTTGAGCTCGGCCACGCCCTTGGTACGAAGTTCACTGGCTTTCATTTCAGGCCCCAAAGTGACGGGTCACAAACGTGGTGGGTATGGGCAACTTGGCTGCGGCCAGGCGGAACGCCTCGCGTGCAGTAACCTCATCCACGCCCTCCATCTCGTACAGCACCTTGCCGGGCTGAATCTCGGCAACCCAGTACTCCGGGTTGCCCTTGCCGTTACCCATACGCACTTCGGCGGGCTTCTGGGAGATGGGCTTGTCCGGGAAGATGCGGATCCAGATACGTCCACCCCGTTTGATGTGACGGGTCATGGCACGACGGGCGGCTTCGATCTGGCGGGCGGTGATGCGGCCACGGCCGATGGCCTTGAGGCCGAACTCGCCGAAGCTCACCTTGGCGCCGCGCGTTGCCAGGCCGGTGTTACGGCCCTTCTGTTCCTTGCGGTATTTTCTGCGTGAAGGTTGCAGCATGACTATTACTCCTTAGCGGCGCGCGGGGAGCGGCGAGGCTTGCGCTCAGGCTGCTCGGGCGCGGCGACGGGCTTGTCGGCTCCGCCGATGTTCTCGCCCTTGTAAACCCAGACCTTGATACCGATGATGCCGTAGGTGGTACGGGCCTCGGCCACGCCGTAATCGATGTCGGCACGCAGGGTGTGCAGAGGCACACGGCCTTCGCGGTACCACTCGGTACGGGCGATCTCGGCGCCGTTCAGGCGGCCGGCGGACATGATCTTGATGCCCTGGGCACCGAAGCGCATGGCGTTCTGCATGGCCCGCTTCATGGCGCGGCGGAACATGATCCGCTTTTCCAGCTGAGTGGCGATGGACTGGGCGATCAGAGCAGCCTCGATTTCGGGCTTGCGCACTTCCTCGATGTTCAGCGTGACGGGCACGGACATCATGGCATTGAGCTGGGTGCGCAGCTTCTCGATGTCCTCACCCTTCTTGCCGATGACCACACCGGGGCGTGAAGAGAACAAGGTGATGCGCGCGTTCTTGGCCGGACGCTCAATTATGATTTTGCTGATGGAGGCATGGGCAAGCTTCTTCTTGAGGAAGTCGCGCACCTTGATGTCTTCGTTCAGCGTAGTCGCATAGGTCTTGCTGTTGGCGAACCATTTGGAAGTCCAGCCCTTGTTGATGGCTAGCCGGAATCCGGTCGGATGAATCTTCTGTCCCATATGTCTTCCTTCAGTCGCCGACCGTCACGGTGATGTGACAGGTGGGTTTGCTAATGCGGTTGCCGCGGCCCTTGGCGCGTGCGGTGAAGCGCTTCAGCACCGGACCCTGGTCGACGTAGATGGTCTTGACCTTGAGTTCGTCAATGTCGGCGCCTTCGTTATGCTCGGCGTTGGCGATGGCGGACTCCAGCACCTTCTTGATGGTGAAGGCGGCCTTCTGGGGAGAGAAGGTCAAAATGTTAAGTGCCTGATCCACGGGCTTGCCGCGTACCAGATCAGCCACCAGCCGGGCCTTCTGTGAGGAAAGCCGCGTGCCACGCAAAATTGCAGATACTTGCATCGCTGCTCTCCTTACTTCTTCTTGGCCTTCTTGTCGGCGGCATGACCCTTGAACGTACGGGTCAGGGAAAATTCGCCGAGCTTGTGGCCAACCATGTTTTCGGTAACAAACACCGGGATGTGCTGCTTGCCGTTATGCACGGCAAGGGTCAGCCCGAGGAAATCCGGCAGGATCGTGGAGCGGCGCGACCAGGTCTTGATCGGCTTCTTGTCGCCGACGGCTGAAGCCGTCAGGACTTTCTTCATGAGATGCCCGTCAACGAAGGGGCCTTTTTTAACGGAACGAGCCATTGCTATACCTCTTACGCTTTATGACGGCGACGCACGATCATGCTGTCGGTACGCTTGTTGTTACGGGTGCGGTAGCCCTTGGTGGGCACACCCCACGGCGTGACAGGCACGCGGCCCTCGCCGGTACGGCCCTCGCCACCACCATGGGGGTGATCGATGGGGTTCATCGCAGTACCGCGCACGGTCGGACGGATGCCGCGCCAGCGGTTGGCGCCAGCCTTGCCGATTGAACGCAGGCTGTGCTCTTCGTTGCCCACTTCACCCAGAGTGGCACGGCAATCAATGTGCACCTTGCGAATTTCACCTGAACGCAAACGCAACTGGGCGTAGCTGCCTTCCCTGGCCAGCAGTTGCACCGAAGCGCCGGCGGAACGGGCGATCTGGGCTCCCTTGCCGGGCATCATCTCCACGCAGTGGATGGTGGAGCCCACGGGGATGTTGCGCAGAGGCAGGCAGTTGCCGGGCTTGATGGGCGCCTCGGCACCACTCATGAGCTGCTGCCCCACCTCGGCACCCCGGGGGGCGATGATGTAGCGGCGCTCGCCATCCGTATAGCAAAGCAGTGCGATGTGGGCGCTGCGGTTCGGGTCATACTCGATGCGCTCGATCTTGGCGGCGATGCCGTCCTTGTTGCGCTTGAAGTCCACGACGCGATAGTGCTGCTTGTGGCCACCGCCCTTGTGACGAGTGGTGATGTGACCGTTATTGTTGCGGCCCGCCTTGCGGTTCTGCTTCTCAACCAGGGTAGCCAGAGGCTTGCCCTTGTGCAGACCGGGCGTGACCACCTTGACGACGGCACGACGGCCGGCGGAGGTAGGTTTGACTTTGACCAGCATGGCTTATTCTCCTGCGGCGAAGTTGAGTTCCTGACCAGGTTTCAGGCACACATAGGCCTTCTTCCAGTCGGAGCGACGACCAAAGAAGCGACCGAATCGCTTGATCTTGCCCTTGACGTTGGCCACTTTCACATCCTTCACCTGCACCTTGAACAGCAGTTCCACGGCCGCCTTGATTTCGGGCTTGGTGGCATCGGAAGCCACGCGGAAGATCACCTGCTCACGCTTGTCGGCCAGCATGGTGGCCTTTTCGGAGATGACCGGGGCGAGGATGACCCGGAGCAGACGCTCCTCTTTCATCGGCACGGCGTTCATGCGTACATCTCCTCGAAAGACTTGACTGCGTCACGCGTCATCAGAACGCGGTCATAGCGAACCAAACTGACGGGATCTGCCTGGTGGGGCTCCAGCACCAGTACGTTGTGCAGGTTGCGAGCCGACAGCCACAGGTTGTCATCCACCACGGGAGAGATGATCAGCACGCGGTCGGTGATGCCCATGTCCTTGAGCTTGCCTGCCAGCACCTTGGTCTTGGGGGTATCCACACCCAGATCGTCCACAACGGTCAGACGACCATCCGCAGCCAGACGAGACAGGATGGTGGCCACGCCGGCCCGGAACATTTTCCGGTTGACCTTGTGAGAGAAGTTTTCATCAGGCTTGTTGGGGAAGGCACGACCGCCCCCTCTCCAGATGGGAGACGAGGTCATACCGGCACGGGCCCGGCCCGTACCCTTCTGTTTGAAGGGCTTCTTGGTGCTATGCCTGACTTCTGCACGGGTCAACTGTGCGCGATCGCCGGTACGGGCATTGGCCAGATAGGCGGTCACAACCTGATGCACCAGGGCTTCGTTGTATTCACGGGCGAACAGGGTGTCGGCGGCAGCCACCACACCCGCGTCCTGCCCCTTTGCATTGACGAGCTTGAGATCCATCACGCAGCTCCTTTCACGGCGGGCCGGATGATCACGTCACCACCCCTGGAACCGGGCACGGCGCCCTTCACCAGCAGCAGGCCACGCTCGGCATCCACCCGAACAACTTCCAGGTTCTGCACGGTGCGGTTCACGGCACCCATATGGCCGGACATGCGCTTGCCGGGGAAAATCCGGCCGGGGTCCTGGGCCTGGCCGATGGAGCCGGGCACATTGTGGGAACGGGAGTTGCCGTGGGAGGCACGCTGGGAGCTGAAGTTGTGCCGCTTGATGGTGCCGGTAAAGCCCTTGCCCTGGGTCACGCCGGACACGTCCACGGCCTGGCCGGCCTGGAAGATTTCCACGCTGACAGCGGCACCGGGTTGATACTGGGCAGCCACATCATCACTGACTCGGAATTCCGTCATGCCAGCTGCAGCATCCACGCCACCCTTGGAAAGGTGACCGGTAACCGCCTTGGTCAAACGGCTGGGTTTGCGCATGCCATAGGCGACCTGGAGGGCAGTATAGCCATCCGTTGAGGCCGTCTTCACTTGGCTGACGCGATTGTTCGACACATCCAGCACGGTCACCGGTACGGACACGCCGTCGTCGGTGAAAATGCGGGTCATGCCGATCTTGCGACCGACAAGGCCTAGACTCATTTCTAGTTCCCTTCTAAAAGGTGCCGACTGCAATTGGCCGGCTCGTTTCACACCGGGGACCGATGGCCGTCCCCTCGCCTTTGTAACCAGTACCGCTTACTGCAACTTGATTTCCACATCCACACCGGCGGGCAGATCCAGTTTCATCAGCGCATCCACGGTCTTGTCCGTGGGGTCGATGATGTCCATCAGCCGCTTGTGGGTGCGAATCTCCAACTGATCCCGGGATGCCTTGTTGACATGGGGGGAACGCAGGATATCGAAACGCTCGATGGCGGTGGGCAGGGGCACGGGCCCCTTGACCACGGCGCCGGTGCGCTTGGCGGTATCCACGATCTCCATGGCAGACTGATCAATCAGCTTGTAATCGTAGGCCTTCAGGCGAATCCGAATCTTTTGGTTTTGCATGTTTATTTCCAAAACTGGAAAAGGGCGGGATTATACCCGCCCTTTTCGCATATTGCGACTGTTATTACTCGATGATCTTCGCCACGACGCCGGCGCCGACGGTGCGACCGCCTTCACGGATGGCGAAGCGCAGACCTTCTTCCATGGCGATGGGGGCGATCAGCGCGGCAGTGATGCTGATGTTGTCGCCAGGCATCACCATCTCGGTACCGGCAGGCAGTTCGATCGCGCCGGTCACGTCCGTGGTCCGGAAGTAGAACTGGGGACGGTAGCCGTTGAAGAAGGGGGTGTGGCGGCCGCCTTCGTCCTTGGAGAGCACGTAGATCTCGGCGCTGAACTTGGTGTGGGGGGTGATGGAGCCAGGTTTGGCCAGCACCTGGCCGCGCTCGACGTCTTCACGCTTGGTGCCACGCAGCAGGGCGCCGATGTTGTCGCCAGCCTGGCCCTGGTCCAGCAGCTTGCGGAACATTTCCACGCCGGTGCAGGTGGTCTTCTGGGTGGGGCGGATTCCGACGATCTCGATTTCCTCACCGACCTTGATGATGCCACGCTCGACACGACCGGTCACCACGGTGCCGCGGCCGGAGATGGAGAACACGTCTTCCACAGGCATCAGGAAGGGCTTGTCGATGGCGCGCTCGGGCATGGGGATGTAGCTGTCCAGGGCGTCGGCCAGCTTGAAGATGCTGGCCTCGCCAATGTCGGACTGGTCGCCTTCCAGGGCCTTGAGGGCGGAGCCGATGACGATGGGGGTGTCGTCACCAGGGAAGTCGTATTTGCTGAGCAGCTCGCGCACTTCCATTTCCACCAGCTCCAGGAGCTCGGCGTCGTCCACCATGTCGGCCTTGTTCATGTACACGATGATGTAGGGCACGCCCACCTGACGGGCCAGCAGGATGTGTTCCCGGGTCTGGGGCATGGGGCCGTCAGCCGCGGACACCACCAGAATGGCGCCGTCCATCTGGGCGGCACCCGTGATCATGTTCTTCACGTAGTCGGCGTGGCCGGGACAGTCCACGTGGGCGTAGTGACGGGTCGCCGTCTCGTATTCCACGTGCGCCGTGTTGATGGTGATGCCCCGGGCCTTCTCTTCCGGCGCCGAGTCAATGTCCGCGTAGTTCTTCGCCGCCCCACCAAACTTCTTCGACAGAATCGTCGTGATCGCTGCTGTCAGCGTCGTCTTGCCGTGGTCAACGTGTCCAATCGTCCCAACGTTCACGTGCGGCTTCGTACGCTCGAATTTTTCCTTGGCCATGTGCGTAGTCCTCGTTTAACTCAATTATTTCTTACTGTTGATCACGGCTTCCGCGACGTTCTTGGGCGCCTCGGAGTAATGCTTGAATTCCATGGTATAGGTGGCTCGACCCTGGGACATGGAGCGCAAATCGGTGGAATAACCGAACATCTCCGCCAGGGGTACCTCGGCCCTGATGGACTTGCCCGTGGGCAGGTCATCCATACCCTGGATGATGCCGCGACGGCGGTTCAGGTCACCCATCACATCGCCCATGTAGTCCTCGGGCGTTTCCACTTCGACGGCCATCATCGGCTCCAGCAGGGCCGGGCTGGCTTTGCGCATGCCGTCCTTGAAGCCCATGATGGCGGCCATCTTGAAGGCCTGCTCGGACGAGTCCACCTCGTGGTAGGAACCATCGAACAGGGTAACCTTCACGTCCACCACCGGGAAGCCGGCCATGACACCGTTGTTAAGAGCTTCTTTCAGGCCCTTGTCCACTGCGGGAATATATTCACGGGGCACGGTACCGCCCTTGATGGCGTCCACGAACTCGTAACCCTTGCCGGCTTCGTTGGGTTCCAGCTTGAGCCAGACGTGGCCGTACTGTCCCTTGCCACCGGACTGCTTGACGAACTTGCCTTCCTGCTCCACGGCCTTGCGGATGGCCTCGCGGTATGCAACCTGGGGCGCCCCAACGTTGGCTTCCACGTTGAATTCCCGCTTCATGCGGTCAACCAGAATCTCCAGGTGCAATTCACCCATGCCGGAGATGATGGTCTGACCAGACTCCTCGTCGGTTCGCACGCGGAAGGAGGGATCTTCCTGGGCCAGGCGGTTCAGGGCCAGACCCATTTTTTCCTGGTCGGCCTTGGTCTTGGGCTCCACGGCCACGTGGATCACGGGCTCGGGGAACACCATGCGTTCGAGGATGATGGGTTTGTCCAGGGCCGACAAGGTATCGCCAGTGGTGGCGTCTTTCAGGCCCACGGCGGCCGCGATGTCGCCAGCGCGCACTTCCTTGATCTCTTCCCGGTTGTTGGCGTGCATCTGCAGGATGCGCCCCAGACGTTCTTTCTTGCCCTTGACGGAGTTGTAAATGCTGTCGCCGGAATTCACCACGCCGGAATAGACCCGGAAGAAGGTGAGCTGGCCCACGTAGGGATCGGTCATGATCTTGAAGGCCAGGGCCGAGAAGGGGGCTTCGTCGCTAGCGGGACGCTCGTCCTGGGAACCATCCTCCCTTTCACCCTTGACAGGGGGAATATCCACAGGCGAAGGCATGTAGTCGATGACCGCGTCCAGCATGGCCTGCACGCCCTTGTTCTTGAAAGCGGAGCCGCACAGCATGGGGACGATCTCGCCGGCGATGGTGCGGGTTCGCAGGGCCTGCTTGATCTCGACTTCGGAGAGGTCACCCTCTTCCAGGTACTTGTTCATCAGGTCTTCGTTGGCCTCGGCAGCGGTTTCCACCAACTTTTCGCGCCACTCATTGCAGGTAGCCACCAGTTCGGCCGGGATCTCCGCATACTCGAATTTCATGCCCTGGGAGGCGTCATCCCAAACGACGGCCTTCATCTTCACCAGGTCCACCACGCCCTCGAACTTGTCCTCGGCGCCAATGGGCACCTGCAGAGGTATGGGGTTGGCCTTCAGGCGCAACTTCATCTGCTCGTAAACCCGGAAGAAGTTGGCGCCCTGGCGATCCATCTTGTTCACGAAGGCCAGACGAGGCACGCCGTATTTGTTGGCCTGCCGCCACACCGTCTCGGACTGGGGCTGCACACCACCAACGGCGCAATACACCATGCAGGCACCGTCCAGCACGCGCATGGAGCGTTCCACCTCGATGGTGAAGTCCACGTGGCCAGGGGTGTCGATGATGTTTACACGGTGCTCGGGGAGGGAGAGATCCATACCCTTCCAGAAGCAGGTGGTGGCGGCGGAAGTGATGGTGATGCCGCGCTCCTGCTCCTGCTCCATCCAGTCCATGGTGGCCGCACCATCGTGCACTTCGCCGATCTTATGGTTGACACCGGTGTAGAACAGGACGCGCTCTGTCGTGGTGGTCTTGCCCGCGTCGATATGGGCGGAAATACCAATGTTGCGATAGCGCTCGATGGGGGTCTTGCGTGCCACGGTCGTGAATCCTTGTGATTATCAGAAGCGGAAGTGAGAGAAGGCCTTGTTGGCCTCGGCCATGCGGTGAACTTCCTCACGCTTCTTCATGGCCGACCCTCGGCCCTCCGCCGCGTCAAGCAACTCGCCCGCCAGGCGTTGCCCCATGGATTTCTCGCCGCGCTTGCGGGCAGCTTCCTTGATCCAGCGCATGGCCAAGGCTGCGCGACGGGCGGGACGAACTTCCACGGGCACCTGATAGTTGGCACCACCGACACGACGGGACTTTACCTCAACCACGGGACGCACATTGGACATGGCCTGGCTGAACACCTCCACCGGGTCCTTGCCGCTCTTCTTGTTGATCTGCTCGAAGGCACCATAGACGATCCGCTCGGCCACCGCCTTCTTGCCGCTGTTCATGATCACGTTCATGAACTTGGCCACTTCGGTGCTACCAAACTTGGGATCCGGCAGGACGATACGCTTGGGTACTTCGCGACGACGGGGCATGTCTAACTCCTTGTCTGTTGCTTGCCGGCTTACTTGCCGGTCTTGGCACGCTTGGCGCCGTATTTGGAACGGGACTGCTTACGGTCCTTGACACCGGCGGTATCCAGGCTGCCGCGCACGATGTGGTAGCGCACACCGGGCAAGTCCTTCACACGACCACCGCGCACCAGCACCACGGAGTGCTCCTGCAGGTTGTGGCCTTCGCCACCGATGTAGCCGATGATCTCGAAGCCATTGGAAAGACGCACTTTCGCGACTTTACGCAGAGCCGAGTTCGGCTTCTTGGGGGTGGTGGTGTACACACGGGTGCAAACCCCCCGCTTCTGGGGGCATGACTCCATGGCGGGCACTTTGCTCTTCTCGATCGGAGCCTGACGGGGCTTCCTTACCAATTGGTTGATGGTCGGCATCTAACGCAATCCCAACAAAACGCTGAATGTATCGACCCGCGGTGCACGCCAAGACAGCGCACACCGCGGGTCGCCTGGAAAAAGACTTTGGATGGTAGTGGTCACCACCAAGCCTGTCAAGCCAATTTAACGCGCTTAACGGGCTTATTCACCACCTTCCTGGGCGACCTCGGTCACGATCACGATCTCCTCCCCCTCCTGTACTGGCATTTCCATGCCGGCCTGCCCCTTGCGGTTGCGGTGATAGGCCAGACCCGTACCAGCGGGGATGAGGCGCCCGACGATAACGTTTTCCTTCAGGCCCCGCAGATCGTCCCGCTTGGCCATGATGGCGGCCTCGGTCAGTACCCGGGTGGTTTCCTGGAAGGAGGCGGCGGAGATGAAGGAGTCCGTGGACAGGGAGGCCTTGGTAATACCCAGCAGGATATTGTCGTAGACAGCGGGCATCTTGCCTTCCGACACCATCTGGTCATTGGCTTGCAGCACCTCGGAACGCTCCACCTGCTCGCCCGGGATGAAACCGGTGTCACCCGGGTCGCTGACGTTGACGCGCCGCAGCATCTGGCGGACCACCACCTCGATGTGCTTGTCGTTGATCTTCACACCCTGGAGACGGTAAACGTCCTGGACTTCGTCGATGACATAGCGGGCCAGGGCTTCGATGCCCTGCAATTTGAGGATGTCGTGGGGATCCTGGGGACCGTCCACGATCATCTCGCCCTTCTGCACCACTTGACCATCGTGCACGGTGACGTGCTTGTCCTTGGGAATCAGGTATTCGTGGGGCACGCCGTCCATGTCGGTAATGACCAGGCGCTGCTTGCCCTTGGTGTCCTTGCCAAAGGATATGGTGCCGGTAAGTTCGGCCAGCACGCCGGCATCCTTCGGCGAACGCGCCTCGAACAACTCGGCCACCCGGGGCAGACCACCGGTGATGTCCCGCGTCTTGGAGGTTTCCTGGGGGATTCGCGCCAGCACGTCGCCCACGTTCACCTCCTGGCCGTCCTTCACGGTGATCAGGGAACCCACCTGGAAGGTGATGCTCACCGCGTGGTCGGTACCGGCGGCCTGCACGTCCTGGCCGTCGGCGCCGATCAGGCGTACCTGGGGTCGCACGCCCTTGGACTGGGCCGCGCCCCGACGCTTGCCGTCGATGACGATGAGGGTGGACAGGCCTGTCACGTCGTCGATCTGCTTGGCGACGGTGACACCATCTTCCACATTTTCGAACTTCACCTTGCCTGCGTACTCGGTGATGATGGGCCGGGTATGGGGATCCCAGGTAGCCAGGGCGGTGCCTGCCTTGATCTGGTCGCCATCCTTGACCACCAGGGTGGCGCCGTAGGGCACCTTGTGGCGTTCCCGCTCCCGGTTGTTGTCGTCCACGATGATGACTTCACCGTTGCGGGAGATCGCCACCTGCTCGTTCTTCACGTTGGTGACATAGCGGATGTTGGAGGAGAAGCGCACGGTACCGGCGGACTTGCCCTCCACCTGGGTGGCGGCAGCGGCCCGGGAGGCGGCACCACCGATGTGGAAGGTCCGCATGGTCAGCTGGGTACCCGGTTCGCCGATGGACTGGGCGGCGATGACGCCCACGGCCTCGCCGGAGTTCACCAGGTTGCCCCTGCCCAGGTCGCGGCCGTAACACTTGGCGCACAGGCCCCAGCGGGTATCGCAGGTCAGGGGGGTGCGCACTTTCACCTCGTCCACGCCCAGGCTGTCGATCAGGTCCACGGCCTCCTCGTCCAGCAGGGTACCGGCATCGAGGACAGTCTCCTGGGTGTCCGGGTGGATCACGTCGGCGGCGGCCACGCGGCCCAGGATACGGTCGCGCAGGGGTTCCACCACGTCGCCGCCTTCCACCAGGGCTTTCATGACCATGCCATTTTCGGTGCCGCAATCGTCCTCGGTGATCACCAGGTCCTGGGTCACGTCCACCAGACGGCGGGTCAGGTAGCCCGAGTTGGCCGTTTTCAGGGCCGTGTCGGCCAAACCTTTCCGGGCGCCGTGGGTGGAGATGAAGTACTGTAGCACGTTCAGGCCTTCGCGGAAGTTGGCCGTGATGGGGGTCTCGATGATGGATCCGTCCGGCTTGGCCATCAGGCCACGCATGCCCGCCAGCTGGCGGATCTGGGCGGCGGAGCCCCGGGCGCCGGAGTCGGCCATCATGTAGATGGAGTTGAAGGACTCCTGCTTGACCTGCTCGCCCTTGGCGTTGGTCACGGTCTCGTGGGAGAGCTGTTCCATCATGGCCCGGGCCACGTCGTCGCCCACCTTGCCCCAGATGTCCACCACCTTGTTGTAGCGCTCGCCCTGGGTCACCAGGCCGGAGGTGTACTGGGTCTCGATCTCCTTCACCTCGTGCTCGGCCTTGGCGATGATGTCGTGCTTCTGGGGCGGCATCAGCATGTCCTGCAGACAGATGGAAATGCCGCCCTTGGCCGCCATGGAGAAGCCGGTGTACATCAGCTTGTCGGCGAACACCACGGTGTCCTTCAGGCCGCACTTGCGGAAGGCGGCGTTGATGAGCTTGGAAATCTCCTTCTTCTTCAGCACCTTGTTGACATGGCTGAAGTCCAGGCCAGGGGGCAGGATTTCGGACAGCATGGCACGACCTGCCACGGTGTCCACCCGAAGGGTCCGTTCCTGGACCTTGCCGGCCTCGTCATACACCCGTTCCTTGATGCGCACGGTGACCTTTGCGTTCAGGTCCACCAGGCCGGACTGCCATGCACTGCGCAGCTCATCCACCTCGGCGAAGCGCATGCCCTCGCCCTTGGCGTTGATGCGCTCCCGGGTCATGTAGTACAGGCCCAGCACGATGTCCTGGGACGGCACGATGATGGGGTCGCCGTTAGCGGGGGAGAGCACGTTGTTGGAGGCCAGCATCAGGGTGCGGGCTTCCATCTGGGCTTCCAGGGACAGGGGCACGTGCACGGCCATCTGGTCGCCGTCGAAGTCGGCGTTGAAGGCGGTACAAACCAGGGGGTGCAGCTGGATGGCCTTGCCCTCGATGAGCACGGGCTCGAAGGCCTGGATGCCCAGGCGGTGCAGGGTGGGGGCCCGGTTCAGCATCACCGGATGCTCGCGGATCACCTCTTCCAGGATGTCCCACACCACCGGCTCCTCGTCCTCCACCATGCGCTTGGCGGCCTTGATGGTGGTGGCCAGGCCCATGACTTCCAGGCGGTTGAAGATGAAGGGCTTGAACAGTTCCAGGGCCATCAGCTTGGGCAGGCCGCACTGGTGCAGCTTGAGGGTGGGGCCCACGACGATGACGGAACGGCCGGAGTAGTCGACGCGCTTGCCCAGCAGGTTCTGGCGGAAGCGACCGCCCTTGCCCTTGATCATGTCGGCCAGCGACTTGAGGGGGCGCTTGTTGGCGCCAGTCATGGCCTTGCCGCGGCGGCCGTTGTCCAGCAGGGAGTCCACGGACTCCTGCAGCATGCGCTTCTCGTTGCGCACGATGATGTCCGGCGCCTTGAGCTCCAGCAGGCGCTTCAAGCGGTTGTTACGGTTGATGACCCGACGGTACAGGTCGTTCAGGTCGGAGGTGGCGAAGCGGCCACCGTCCAGGGGCACCAGGGGACGCAGTTCCGGCGGCAGCACCGGCAGCACTTCCAGGATCATCCACTCGGGGTGGATGCCGGACTTCATGAAGGCTTCCAGTACCTTCAGGCGCTTGGCGTACTTCTTGATCTTGGTCTCGGAGGATGTCTTGGACAGCTCGCTGCGGAGTTTCTCCACCTCGCCGGGCAGGTCGATTCCCTTCAGCAGGTCACGGACGCCCTCGGCGCCCATGCCGGCCTTGAACTCGTCGCCGTATTCCTCAAGCTTGGCCAGGTAATCGTCCTCGGTCATGATCTGGCCACGGTTGAGCGTGGTCATGCCGGGTTCTGTAACGACGTAGGCCTCGAAGTACAGGACCCGCTCGATATCCCGCAGGGTCATGTCCAGCACCATGCCAAGGCGGCTGGGCAGGGACTTGAGGAACCAGATATGGGCCACGGGAGAGGCCAGCTCGATGTGGCCCATGCGTTCCCGGCGCACCTTGGCCTGGGTGACTTCCACGCCGCACTTCTCGCAGATCACGCCGCGATGCTTGAGGCGCTTGTACTTGCCGCACAGGCACTCGTAATCCTTGATGGGACCGAAAATCTTGGCGCAGAACAGGCCATCCCG